>CAKTWD010000009.1 GCA_934630485.1 uncultured Eggerthellaceae bacterium
GAAGTCAAGCTCAAGCTGCCCGTCAACGACGGCGTTCGAAGCCTTCTTCTTCTCGATCTTGTCGATAGACCACGAAACAGCATCTTTCCCGTACAGCTCGAGCATGCGCATGCGCGCATCATGCTGATTATCCTTCGAGTTAAGACGAGCGTCGCTCTCGAATTCAAAGAAACCCGAACCGCGTACGTCTGCCGCCGCGGGTGAAATGTAATGTGCCATGAAAGTAGTCATGGGTGGAATGATACCACGCGCACGCGCCACAGAGGCGAGATCGCAGAGGGCACCCAAGCTTCACGAATGCGTTACTGGCTTCTTCCCGTTTTTGCGAATGGGCTTGAAGTCGAGACGACGCGTCCTTCTATCAGCCGATACCAGCATGACGGCCATCTGCTGCCCCAAGCGGTACTCGCGACCGGAGTCGGCGCCAATCAAACGGTGGCGAAGCGAATCGAACAGGAAGTACTCACGGCCCAAGTCCTCGATGCGGATCATTCCCTCGGCGGTGTTATCGAGCTGAACGAACAAGCCGTACGATGTAGCCCCCGTCACCATCGCCGAGAACGTTTCGCCGACATGCTGCTCCATCAGTTCAACGATCTTGACCATCTGCGATTCCTGCGATGCCTTCTCGGCTTCACGCTCCATTTTCGAAGAATGCTCGGCGATCCACGCAAGGCTCGACACTTCCTGATCGAATTTCTCACCGCGCTTTGCAAGCGCGGCTTTGAGCATCCGATGCACGACAAGGTCGGGATAACGCCTGATCGGACTAGTGAAATGGCAATATGCCTCGCTTGCAAGGCCGTAATGGGGCTCGCACTCGGGCTTGTAGACGGCGCGCATCATAGAGCGAAGAATGATCATGTTGACCAGCTTGCCCTCGGGGCGACCCTCCGAGAACGAGACCGCTGCAGCCACAGCATGAGGATCGCCAGACAAAAGCCAATGAGCTCCGATCTTCTTGAACCACGGGTACTCGTCCAACACAGGGATCAATCCCTCAAGGCTGTCGTACGAAGGAGCTTCGTGAACGCGATAAATGCACGGGAAGGACTTGTCGCGAAGGAATCGTGCAACCGTCTCGTTCGCAAGGATCATGGATTCTTCGATGAGCTCGGTTGCATCGGTCTTACAGCGCAAATCGACATCGACCGGCGCCCCTTCCGTATCAAGACGAACGCGAGCTTCCACAGTCTTGAAATCAATGCCACCGACCTCGCGTCGGGCGGCTGCGCGCTGCTTGGCGATGAAGGAAAGACCGCGAATGCGTTTGGCAAGGTCACCCGAAAGCGCGAGAACTTCGGGCACGGCGATGGAAAGAGCTGGCGTCGAAACGTCGCCGTCCTTGTTTTCGAGAAGCTCTTGAGCCTGGTCGTAGGTAAGACGCGCCGCCGACTCGATGATCGCAGGGTAGATATCCGAGGAAAGCACCTTGCCGTCGGCGTCGAGATACATGTCAACCGTCATCGTTCGGCGAGCTTCGAAAGGACGAAGCGAGCACAAATCGCAGGAAAGCTCTTCCGGAAGCATGGGAATCACACGGTCGACAAGATATACGCTGGTTGCACGCCTTCGTGCATCGAGGTCGATTGAAGAACCCCATGGAACATAATGCCCAACATCGGCGATATGGACACCAAGACGCCAAACGGCACCGCTTTGTGGATTAGAAACGGGTTCGAGCGAAACCGCATCATCGAAGTCGCGCGCATCGGCTGGATCGATGGTGAAGACAAAGCGCTTGCGAAGGTCGCGGTATCCTTGGCTCAAAGCGTTTTCAACGTCAAGTTTCGAATCGCGAGCCTGCTCGAGCGAAGCTTCCGAAAACGAAGTCTCGAACTTATGACGCCCGACGATGAGGTCGATCGGAATGCGCTCATCATCAGCTTCACCCAAAACCTCTTGGACGATTCCCGTCGCTGCGCTGTTCCTTGTGGGAAAAGAAGTGATGCGGACGCTGACAATCGAACTGTCGGGAATGCCCGGCGTATCCTTAATCTGAGTGAAGATGTCGTAATTGATACGCGGGTCTTCAGGAACAACGACACCGAACGGTTCAGCGATCTCGTAACGCCCGACAATGACATCGTGCGCACGCTGAACAACGGCGACGACACGCGCAAAAGGTTTCTTGCCTGAACCCGAACCTGACTTGCGCCCACCCCTATTCGAACGCTCCTCAGAACCCGCATCGGTTTCATGCTGAGATATGCGGTACTTCCCCTGATTGGGCAACGGCGCGATATCGACCAAGTCACCATCGAATGCTCCGTGCATTTTCGACTTAGGGATGAAATACTCACCTTCGGCAGTGACGACAAAGCCATAACCGCCGGGACGAGCCGAAAGCGTTCCTCGGGGATGGCCTTTGGGCATACGACGAGTATGAGATCTTCTACGAGGCATAGGCATTAATTCGATAGAAGGCCGCTGGCATAGCCAATGGCGTAATCGTACTGAGCGTCACCGGAATCTCCGTTGACAACGGTGATATCGGGGTTGATGCCGGTTTTATCAATGCTTCGGCCCTGGGCTGTGAGGTAATAAGCTGCCGTATAACGGATGGCGCCGCCGAACGACAACTCGCGAACAACCTGGACGGAGCCCTTTCCAAGCGTGGCTTCACCAACGATAGTGCCGCGCTGCGTTTCCTTGAATGCGGCGGCAAGCACCTCGGCACTGGCTGCAGTGTTTTTGTTGACAAGCACAACCAAAGGCCTGACGGTAGCGCTCGTGCCCGAAACAGCTTTTGCGCTTGTGCCGTTCTTGGTTTGAATCTGCACTACGTTACCGCTGTTGATGAACAAGCTGGCAATGCTGACAGCTTGGTTAAGATAGCCGCCCGGGTTGTCGCGCAAGTCAAGGACATAAGCCTCGACGCCCTGAGCCTCAAGCTCTTCAACTGCTTTGCGAACAAGCTCGGAAGAATTCTGCGTGAACTGCTTGATGTTGATGTAGCCAACGCCATCGTTAACGGAAGTGGTGATGTTGCGCGACGACGACGGCTCGCACGGAAGCGCAGTGGTGAACTCTTGTCCGCCTGTCGATTCAAGCGACTCGGGTCGACGCCATGTGATTGCGACGGACTGGCCTTCCAGGTTGTTGAGTGCAGCGATAACTTCGGCACGGGTCCAAGCCTGAGCACGATCGCCATTGATGGCAACGATGAAGTCGCCCACACGAACATCGGAAAGCTGCGCTGCAGAGCCCTCGAACACATCGACCGCATATGCTTGGCCGTTGTATTCAGAGAACATCACGCCAACACCCGCATACCCCTCTGCGTCGTCAGACAACAGCTGGCTGTAGCGAGAGGGATCGAAGTAGCGAAAATAGGGATCGTCCGAGGCTTTCGAGAACGAGGCCATGACCTCATTCGTAGCCGCATCAAGGTCGTATGAGTCCATCGAATCGGCGTTGAGGACCTCTTCAACTTCGCTCATCCTGGCGGACAGCGCATTATATACGTCCTTTTTAGAGGCCGCTGCTTTGGAATCTTCAACACCCGTCACAGACTGAGGAAACCCGAGCGACTGCAACCACATGGAGTTGCCACGAACGAAGAAACCCAGCAGAAAAGCGCCGCAAATAGCAAGTATGACCAGGGATGACCTGATCATACGTAAATTGCGCGCACGCTTTTTCTGCGTGCGCGCTGCAAGTCGGGATTGACTCTTAGTTTTATTATCTTGCGAATCCATAGACATCAGGATAAGCCAGCAATGCTAAACCTTCAAGTAGCGACGCATTGCGAACGCCGAACCAATAAGGCCGATGACCAAGCCTGCGACAAGAAGACCAACATAAATGAGCACGTAAGTCTGACCAGCGACATCCATGGGCAGGAAGGTAAGCGCAGACTGAACCTTAGGCAATGCAACCCTATGGATAAGCTCGATGCTGCCGATAGCCAAAAGCGAACCGATGATGGCGTGCATGGCACCTTCCATCAGGAACGGCCCACGAATGAACCCATTCGAAGCACCTACCAAGCGCATGATAGCGATCTCCTTGCGCCTTGCCAAAATAGCGAGGCGAATGGTGTTATTGATGAACACCATGGCGATGAAGATCAACAGCACGATCAAAGCAAGACCGATGTAGCGAACGTAGCTAGTGAGCTGGAACAGTCGCTCGACGGTTTTCTGACCATACTTCAGCGAATCAGCGGGCTTACTAGGCTCGTCGCAAGCCTTCTTGAACGTGGAGTTTGCCACGATTTGATCTGCAACGGACTCAACCATCTGCGGATCGGAAAGCTCGATGGTCAACGAAGCCGGCAACGGGTTCGCGCCGTCAAGCTGATCGACGATCTCGGGATTCGAAGACATGGCGCGGAAATTCTCAAGCGCCTGATCCTTCGAAACATAGGAGACGCCGGAAACGCCATCGATAGCCTTGATCTCGCTGGTGAGCGAAGAAACCTGGGAGTCGCTTACGTCGTCACTAAGATAGGCCGTGATGGTGACTTCGCTCTCGACAGAACTAACCACGTTCTCGATGACAGCCGCACCCACCAAGAACACGCCGATGACGAACAGCGACAAGAAGATTGTGATGATGGAACCAAGCGTGGTGGACAGGTTGCGCGCAAAGCCGCGCAGAGCCTCTTTGATGAAGTAAATGAAACTAGACATCGAAACCGTACACTCCCCTGTCCTGGTCGCGCGTCAGATGACCGCGGTCGAGCGCGATAACGCGGCGACGCATGTTGTCGACCATCTCGCGGTCGTGCGTTGCAACCAGAACCGTGGTGCCCGTGCGATTGATTCGCTCGAGCAGGTCCATGATGCCGCGCGAGGTTTGCGGGTCGAGGTTTCCCGTAGGCTCGTCGCAGATAAGCAGCGGCGGGCGGTTCACGATGGCGCGAGCAATGGAAACACGCTGCTGCTCGCCACCGGAAAGCTGGTCGGGCATCTTGTTGAGCTTGTCCTGCAAGCCGACAAGACGCAGGACCTCGGGAACCTGGGTCTTAATGACATGGCGGCTCTTGCCGATTACCTCAAGTGCAAACGAGACGTTCTCGAAAACAGTCTTGTTCGGAAGAAGCTTGAAGTCTTGGAAGACGCAACCGATGTTGCGACGAAGATACGGAACGCGCCAATTGCGCATGCTTCCGAGATCCTCGTTCGCAACATAGATGTGTCCCTCGGTGGGCTTGAGCTCGCGAGTAAGAAGGCGGATCATAGTTGATTTGCCCGAGCCAGAATGGCCAACCAGGAAGACGAACTCGCCTGCATAGATTTGTAGAGAGATGTCATGAAGGGCAGGCCTATTGGGCTGAGCAGGGTAAACCTTGGTCATATGGTCGAAAGTGATAACCGGCTCCCCCGTTTGACGAGGGGCATCTTCCACGTCGAGGACGGGAAGAGACTCGGAGAGCTGGGAACTCACTTGCCTTTGCGGTGCCGCATGACGGCCACCGGCACGCCGAGGAGACCCTTGGGTGCTTGCATTTGTCACAGAATACTCCGTTCAGATTGCACGATTACTATGACAACCTTAAATTTTAGCAGACTAGGCTCGCGACCTAACCCTCTCCACGGCATCAACAATCGCGGCAGCGTCCATCTTGAAGTAGCCAAGAAGCTCTTCGAACGCACCCGATTTGCCGAAGCGATCCTTCATTCCGATCATCTCCATGGGAACAGGCTCGTTCTGAACGAGCGTCTCGGCAACAGCGGAACCAAGGCCGCCGTAAACGCTGTGTTCCTCGGCGGTGACGACGCAGCCGGTCTTGCGAACCGATGCAAGGATGGTTTCCTCGTCGAGGGGCTTTACCGAGAATGCGTCGATAACCTCGACGGAAACGCCCTTCTGCTCGAGCATGTCAGCAGCCTTGAGAGCCTGATCGATCATCACGCCGCAAGCGACGATGGTAGCATCGGTGCCCTCGCGCAGCACGTAAGCGCGACCGAGTTCGAGCTGGACGCCCTCGGCGTACACGGCAGGAACGGAAGCGCGGCCCATACGAACGTAGACAGGACCCGGGGTTTCCGCGGCAAGCCTGATCGCAGCACGAGCCGCCTCATAGTCGGCGGGAACGAGAACGCGCATGTTGGGCAGACCGCGCATGAGCGAAATATCCTCGAGCATTTGATGGCTGCCGCCGTCAGGGCCGACGGAGATGCCTGCATGCGTAGGAGCGATTTTGACGTTGAGGTCGCCATAGCAAACGGTGTTGCGGATCTGATCGTAAGCGCGACCGGTACCGAACACGGCGAACGAGCCGGTGAAGGCGATGTTGCCGGTTAGGGACAGACCGGCAGCGACGTCGATCATGTTCTGCTCGGCGATGCCGACGTTGTACAGGCGGTCGGCATATGCCTCGTTTGCAGCAGCGAACTTCTTGGTAGTGGTAGAGCCAGTGAGGTCGGCATCGACCGCGACAACGGGCATGCCCTCGTCAGCCAACTGAGCCAGCGTCACGCCGTAAGCTGCACGGGTGGCTTTCTTTTCCTGAGCTTGGGTTGCATCTGCAAGCTTGATCATGGTTATGCCTCCTTCTTGGCGGCGCCAAGATCGATAAGAGCTTGTTCGAGTTCTTCGGCGTTAGGCGCCTTGCCGTGCCAGCCAGCCTGGTCCTCCATGAAGGAGACACCCTTGCCCTTAATGGTGCGGGCGATGAAAACATGCGGCTTGCCGTCGCGCGCGGATTTCACCTTGGCGAAGGCATCGCGAAGAGCAGCGACATCATGACCGTCGATCTCGTGAGCCTCCCAGCCGAATGCAGTGAACTTGGAAGCAAGATCGCCCGGGTCGCAGACATCGGAGGTCTTGCCGTCGATCTGAAGGCCGTTGCGGTCGATGATGGCGACAAGGTTGTCCAGGTTGCGATGGGCAGCGAACATTGCGGCTTCCCAAACCTGACCCTCCTGGCACTCGCCATCACCGAGCAAGGTGAAGACGGTGTTGTCGTTGCCGGCAAGCTTCATACCGCATGCCATGCCGCAGGCGATGGAAAGACCCTGACCAAGAGAACCGGTGGAAACCTCGACGCCGGGCAGAAGATTCATATCGGGGTGACCCTGAAGGCGCGTTCCGAGTTTACGAAGCGTGGCCAGTTCTTCCTTGGGGAAGTAGCCCGACTCGGCAAGTGCAGCGTACAGCGCAGGAGCCGCATGACCCTTGGCAAGGATGAAGCGATCGCGATCCTCGTTCTTGGGATTAGAAGGGTCGTGCTTCATCGTGTCGAAATAAAGCACCGACAGAATGTCCGCGCATGAAAGAGAGCCGCCTGGATGGCCGCTTCCCGCTTCGGCGATCATGCGCACGATGTCGATGCGCATGTCGTTAGCGATGCCCGCCAACTGTTCTTCGTTCATGGATTTCGACCTCTCCCGTTACGATTAATCAGCCGCTTTGCTTGATTGCGGCTGTGAACATTACTTTCGCTATTGTACAACGAGAGAGGGAACGTACCGGATGGCGAAGGGGTGTTCATATTATTTCTGATTCGGGCTAACCTGGAATCAACGGCAGGAAGAAAGCCCGCTGGCAGCAAAAAACCGGGCGTTTGATAGCAAACGCCCGGCTACGTGCATAAAGATTTGCCTTGGACCCGTTAAGCCCTATTGGGAGACCCTCCACTTGTGATACCCGATCACGAGCTCATCGAGATCGCCACCAAGAACCGCGTCGACGTTGCTGGTCTCGACTTCGCTTCGAAGATCCTTCACCAGCTGGTAGGGATACAAGACGTAATTCCTGATCTGGCTGCCGAAAGAGTTCTCCATACGCTCGCCGCGCAAAGCATCGATTTCTTCGGCACGTTTTCGTTCTTCGAGCTCGTATAGCTTAGCCTTCAGAACACGGAAAGCAGCTTCCTTGTTCTGAAGCTGACTTTTCTGGTCTTGGCAGGTGACGACGATGCCGGTGGGAACGTGAGTGAGTCGCACGGCGGAATCGGTAGTATTGACGCACTGACCGCCGGGTCCGCTCGAGCGGTACACATCAACGCGAACATCCGACGGATTCAGATCGACCTCGATATCATCGGGAAGAACGGGAAGGACCTCGACACTGGCAAACGTGGTGTGACGGCGCTTCTTATCGTCGGTCGGGGAAATGCGGACCAAGCGATGGACGCCGATCTCGCTGCGAAGCATTCCATAGGCGTTTCGGCCTTCGATCTGGAATGTCGCCTTGTCAAGACCAATGCCCTCACCAGGAACGATATCGAGGGAGTGGACTTTCCAACCCTTCTTGCCGGCGTAGCGCACGTACATGTTGTAAAGCATCTGGGTCCAGTCTTGGGCCTCAAGACCGCCCTGCCCCGGGTTCACGCTGATGATGGCATCGCCTGCATCGAAGCGACCCGAGAACCACGACGAGATCTCAAGCTGGTCGAGAAGCTGATCGAGTTCGGAAAGAGCCTCATCGGCCTCGGCAGCAAAGGCCTCGTCTTCGCCTGCAAGCTCGAGTGCAGCAGTCGCATCGGCGAAGAGGGAACGAGCCTGCTCGTACTCGCTGATGCAAGCGCGCAAATTACCCGCTTGACGCGAAACGCTTTGCGCGTGGACGGCGTCATCCCAAAAAGACGGGTTCGCGATCTCGGCATCGAGGTTGCCGAGTTCGGCAGTTTTGTCCTCGATATGCAAGAAGGCATAAGCGTCGTCAAGACGGCCTTTTATCTCGTCGATGTCGAATGATTTGCTGTCGGCCATTATTGCTCCGTATCGTTAACGCACGCTAGTCCGCGAAACGCCCGTGGCACTTCTTGAACTTCTTGCCGCTTCCGCAGGGGCACAGATCGTTCCTGCCGACATTTGCGTAGGGATCGTCCTTGTCCTTCATGTACGTTTGCGGCTTGACCGTCTCTTGCGGACGCTGAGGCGGGATACCCTGCGGCTGGGACGTGCGCGCGGGAGCCTGACCGGCCTGCGGGGCATCCAAAGCCGCCTCGGGGTTCGAATAGCTCAAGCGGCCCGAAAGAATGTTTCGCTCGACCGGCATCTTGCTTTGACTGTCGGGTTTTGCGACTTCGAGACGCAAAAGCGTGCGCAGGTAATCCTCGTACATGCCGCCCGTCATACGAGCGAACGCCTGATATGCCTCTTCGCGATACTCAGTAAGAGGGTCGCGCTGACCAAGGGCGCGCAGACCGATGCCGGCACGCAGGTAGTCCATATCCTGAAGATGGGCCATCCAACGGGTGTCGATGATGCGAAGCATGATCTGAGCCTCGAGCGAACGCATAACCTCCTCGCCGATCATCGCGGACTTCTGGGAGTAGACCTCACGGAAATAGTCGACGATGGCCTCGGCGAGAAGAGCGGGATCGTCTTCATGATCGACTTGAGCGCAATCGAAATCAGTGCGGCCCGTCATGCTGGTGATCCAGGTGTTCACCGCAGCGATGTCCCAGTCGTCGCTGGGCATCTTTGCGTCGCAGCTCTCGTCAACGATGCGCGTGGCGACATCGGACATGATCTCGGGAATACGGTCGGTCATATCCTTGCCGTCGAGGATCTTGTTACGCTCGGCATAAATAGCCGTACGCTGCAGGTTCATGACGTCGTCGTACTCGAGGACGTTCTTACGAGCTGCGAAATGCATGGTTTCGACCGTGCGCTGCGCGCTCTCGATGGATTTCGACACAAGACCCGCCTGAATGGGCTGATCGTCCGGAAGCTGGGTTTTCTGCATCATGGCAGAAACCTTGTCCATGCGGTCGCCGCCGAAACGACGCATGAGGTCGTCTTCAAGCGATAAATAGAACTGCGTGACGCCGGGATCGCCCTGACGACCCGAACGACCGCGAAGCTGATTGTCGATACGGCGAGACTCGTGGCGTTCGGTGCCGATAACAGCCAAACCGCCCGCCTTAAGAACCTTCTCATGCTCGGCTTCGGTGATTTTCTTGGCATCGGCCAATGCAGCGGCGCGCTGCTCGTCAGTCGGCGCAGGAGCTTCCTTCGCAAGCGCCTCGGAGAGTTGCTTGGCACGTGCCACGATCTTGGGATCGTCGCTTTCAAGGCCCTTTTCAACAACCTCCTTCGCGCGAGCAGCAGACTCGGGCGTGACATCGGGGTTGTAGCCACGCTGACGGAGCATGTCGTTACCAAGAACCTCGGGGTTGCCACCAAGAAGGATGTCGGTACCACGGCCAGCCATATTGGTTGCAATGGTGACGGCGCCGACGCGGCCAGCCTGAGCGACGATATGAGCCTCGCGCTCGTGATTCTTGGCATTCAGGGTTTCATGCTTGATACCGCGCTTGTCAAGGATGCGGCTAAGCCTCTCGGAACTCTCAATGGAGACCGTGCCGACAAGACACGGCTGGCCGGAGGCATTACGTTCTTCGATTTCATCGGCAACGGCATCGAACTTGGCATCGATGGTTCGATAAACCAAGTCGTTCATATCTTTGCGGATGACGGGCTTGTTCGAAGGGATTGCCGTAACGCCCAGCTTGTAGATCTCACGGAACTCGGCATCCTCGGTCATGGCGGTACCCGTCATGCCCGAAAGCTTGTCGTACAAACGGAAGTAATTCTGCAGCGTGATGGTGGCAAGGGTCTGGTTCTCTTCCCTAACCTGCACGTGCTCCTTTGCTTCGACTGCCTGATGAAGGCCTTCAGACCAACGGCGTCCCTCCATGATGCGGCCGGTGAACTCGTCGACGATCTTAACCTCGCCGCCGGTAACGACATAGTCGACGTCGCGGTGGAACATGAACTGCGCCTTCAATGCCTGCTGCAGGTGATTGGCCAACTGACCCGTGGTGTCGGCGTAGATGTTGTCGATGCCAAGCAGGGTTTCCACCTTGGCCAAGCCGACCTCGGTGGTGATAATGGTGCGCTTGCCTTCATCAAGCTCGAAGTCAACGCCTTCCTGCAGCGAGGGAACAGCGCGCGCGAACTTGTTGTACATGTCGGCGGCCGCGGAACCCGCACCTGAGATGATAAGCGGGGTACGTGCCTCGTCGATGAGGATCGAGTCAACCTCGTCGACGACGGCGAAGTGATGACCACGCTGCACGCGTTCCTCGGCTTTGGTGACCATGTTGTCGCGCAGATAATCGAAACCGAACTCGGAGTTGGTTCCGTACGTGATGTCGGCAGCGTAAGCACGCTTCTTATGGTCGCCGCGCATGCCGTTTTGAATGAGGCCTACTTCCATGCCCAGGAAGCGGTAGATGCGCCCCATCATCTCGCTGTCACGCTTTGCCAAATAGTCGTTAACCGTGACGATATGGACGTTGTTGCCCGTAAGAGCGTTCAGGTAGCCCGCGAGCGTTGAGACCAGTGTTTTACCTTCACCGGTTTTCATCTCGGCGATGCCGCCGGCGTTCAAAGCCATGCCGCCGATCAGCTGAACGTCGAAATGACGCAAGCCGATAGTGCGCTTCGACGCCTCACGCGTCACGGCAAAAGCCTCGCACAAAAGACTATCGAGATCTTCACCTGCGTCGAGACGCTCCCTGAAGGCCGCAGTCATCGCGCGAAGCTCCTCATCGGATTTCGCCTCCATTTGCGATTCAAGGCCGTTGATGACATCAACCTGCTCTTGATATTTCTTCATTTGCCTGCCCTCGCCGAAGGAGAGCAATTTCGAGAGAAATCCAGCCATGGGCATCCTGCCGTTTCGATTTCCGATTTGAGGATAATAGTACAGCCAATCATCTTACCCCAAGCGGTTCGCCATACCTAAACCGCCTCGCGCGTATCCACACCGAATGCGCTTCTAAGCCCGTTCGACGTCCTGCCCTCCAAGAGGGTCGATCAAAGCCTCGTATATGCTTTTAACCTGCGGCGACGGATCAAGCCCCAGTTGCTCGGACAACATTCGCTTGCACTTGAAGAACGTCATGATAGCGGCCGTTCTTTGCCCGAGCGCTGATTGCGCTATCATGAGCACGGCATAAGAGTCCTCGCGAAGCGGGTCAAGCCTCAACGCCGATCGCGCAAGCCACAAAGACTGCCTTGCCTCACCCGTGTTCATAAGACGGCCCGCACCGCCGACAAGAGCATCGACCAATTGCGAGCGGCACTCCTCCCGCGCGGAACGGATTATAGGGTTTTGCTCCTCAGCGGGAAGAAGCTCCGCCGTGAATTCCTCGTCTATCTGGCGATAAAGATCATCGGCATCCTCCAAGGGGAGCGCACCGAACTGGAGCTTCCTGCACACAGCATCAAAGCGCTTGATATCGCTTCGAACCAAATGGGTGTCGATCGCGCACCCGCCGCGGCGACGGATGAGATAAGGACAAGTTCCGTCAGGAAGCTCAAGCGCATTGCGCAGGCTGCTCCAAATCGTGTAAAAGTTGCGCCTAGCCGCCTCTATATCGCTATCGGGCCAAAGACTTTGAACGATTAGATCCCTTGAAACGTCCCTGCCGCGCGCGAGAACCAAAATGGCAAGCAGCGTTTTGACCTTGTTCCTTTTAATGCGCGCGACATCGATACGTTCGGCCCCTAAATAAACCTCCATGCCGCCGAAAAGCCGGACATCAAGCAGCGGCGCGCTTTGGGGCTGCTCGGCAGGGCCGATTGCGTCCAAATATGAATCGGGGCGCGTGGCAAACCGGTCGACACGGCGGCTTTCCTCGTCACGCCGCCTTTGTTGATACGCACTGCGCTGCTTGTATACGTCCATCTCGACTTCATGAAGGCGCAGAAGGACACCTGCCGCAAGAGGTTCCCGAGAAAGATGCAGCCCACGCGAACGAACATGCTCGAGAGCCAAAGCGGCCAGAACGTCTGCGAATGTTTGATTGGACGCCTCTTTGGACATGCGCATACACACGTAGAGCTCAATAGCCTCGAGCGCATCGTAACCCAAAAGGTCGCGGCCTGAACCGTTTCGCTCGTCAATCGCCTGTCGGAGTATCCATGCGGCGCCCTCGGACAAAGCACGCGGGTCTGCCTTCCTGGCCTGCATTTCCGACCAGGCCGCCGCTGCCGAAACCGAACCCTTCCTTAAAGAGACGAGCACGATGCCCAAAGGGGCCCAGAACCTGTCAGCTTCAGCGAACGGTTCCGACCTCGCCGCCCATCTGCCGAAAGCTGCGTCAAAATCGACAATGGACGCTGGCGGCTTTCGTGGGTCGTCGGAATCATCGTTTACACGAACACGCTGGTCTTCCAAGAACCCTTTCTCGATAAGAAGCTCGATTATCGACTCCTCAGCCTGCGCCGCCTGAGCCTGATCGGCGTTTTTGGCTACGACCATCAAAGCTTGCATGCGCATGAAGGGCGAGGCGGCAAGGTTGAAGGCAAGCCGATTCGCCGTTGAGGCTGCTTTGAGGCCGTCAGAAAGGACGGAATAACGGCGAGCCTTGGCCAACGCGACCTCAGCAGCTCGAGGAGGCGCATCGCCAAGGGAATCGAGTACGTCGAGCGACGGAAGGATGCATGTCGAGTCAAGCAACGCCTCGTCGTGATCGAGGATCCAATGGCCTCGTGGACGCTGCGAGCAGAACCGTCGGGCTGTATCACATGCACGAGAAGGATTTCCGTTCTTGAACAACGTTTCCGCCCAGCAAAGACCCAAGGAGTCGCGATCGGCGAAAACCGAGCACGATGCAGCAGCTTCGATCTTCGAGCGATACGCAGCAGCAAGGTCGACGACGGGGAACTCGACTGTCGAAAACCCGCCCGATACCCGATCGATTCCAAAATGCGGGTAATCCTGCTCGAGAAGAGTTAGCGACTCGTCGCTAACCGAAACGAACGCAGACAGATCGTCTAGCGAGCCCTGCCTGAGAACGAACATTCCAAGCATGGTAAGAACGATTCCTAGCGGGAGATCCTCAATGGCGAGACCCCTCAGAAACCTGACCTGGGCGTCGTCGCCTGACGGCCACCCGATGGCAGCAATCCGATTAGGGGAAAGGTCGCCTTTGGCCCTTGGACCGAAAGGAGCCCCGGAAACATCGGTTGCATTGGCAAGTTCGGAGTCGGACAGAAGCAAGTCGCGAGCGCCCAAACGCAAACGGTCTCGCTGCAAAGAGGAATAAACGTCCGCAGATGGAGCGCAACAAACCAAAACCTCGCAATCGATGTCGATGAGCGAGTCGATTACCAGCGAGAACTGGCTTGCGCGCTCGAAGTCGAGAGCGGGAACCGCATCGAACACGACGAGTTTTGGCTGGTTGTCGCAAGAGAGGATATCCCTAACCAGGGAATTGGCATCGAGATCGCGAACGAAACAAGGGCTTTCGCAGGGAATCCAGAACACGTGCTCGAACTCGAATATGGTTTGCGCGTACTCCAATGCAGCGCACGTCTTGCCAAATCCATCTGGGGCGATTAAAAAGCGGGCGACCGATCGCTCTCGCAGAAGCCGCGAGACCACCGCCGGACGGCGCTGGAGTCGAGCCGCTGAGAAGCGAGCAGGTCGGTAACCGCGGCAAGCGGCCTTTGAAACGAACGAGGCCATAAGATTGCCCCCTTCAAAAAAAGGAACTCTTATGGCCTCGTGTTATCAAACGATGATAACCGCTCTATCAATTCATGACAAGATGTTGGGTGTGATTTGGGAATTCGCGTTGGAAAACTGATTGGCGCACGTTTGGTAAACGATGCACCACGCCGCTACTTGCGCGACCAAACCACGCAAAGTCGTGAACACACGGGGACGCGCGAGCTGCGTTAAACAGCCACTCACGTTACCAAAACCGCGCAAGCCCAGGAATCACCCCGACAAGTGCGCTATTCCTCGACCTCAACCCTGTTCTCGTCAAGCTCGACTTCAACGTCCGCAGCGTCCTTCTTCGCCTTAGCCTTTTCGAGGAACTTGGCAATGCGCTCGGAATACTCGATGTCCGTAAGGCCAGCCTCGGCGGCAAGGTCGACGACCGGCGCGTCATTCCACAGCGACTCCAAACGATAGAAATCGCGAGTCTCAGGCTGGAAAACATGAATGATGAACGCGCCGTAATCAAGGAGCTCCCAAGATCCATCGCGGGTATCCTCGCGATGCAACGGCTTTTCACCGGCCTGCTTCCTGAGCTCTTCCTCGATTGCATCGACGATCGCGTTAACCTGACGGTTGTTAGCCGCAGTCACGATGATGAAATAATCAGTCACGCCAACAAGGTCGCGAACATCCTGAACGAGAATGTCCGTTGCTTTCTTCTCGTCAGCAGCACGGGCGGCGATAAGCGCGCACTCGCGCGAAGACTTGCGCTCGATGGCTTCATTCGACTCGGTCATTTCCCTTTACCTCCATGTTTCTCGGCTTTGCGCTGTTCGAACGGGGCAAAGCTGTTCCAAATACCTATAGTTTGCGGGTGGACGGCGCAGCGCCGATCAAGCAGGTTCTCGAGCGTATGGGCGAACGTCCTGATGAAAAGTTCGCGCAACGGCACTGCCCCCACTGCTTCCCGCAGCTCTTTCACACCGGGGTAATCCCTGTTCGGCTCGATAGCATCGGCCACGTAGACTACCATATCGAGATCGGTCATGTCGACGGCGCCCGCCGTATGACGCGCGATCGCCTGCAGAACTTCACCTGGTATCTGCGGATAGGCGCATGCCAACGCTGCAGCGGCGACTGGGCCGTGTAGAAGCTGGGGCATCTCATCGAAAAGTTGAGGGTCGGCTTGCACGCAAAACGAGCGAGCACGCTGCCTGATTCCCTCATCATCGTAGCCCTTATCCCAATCATGCAAAAGGCCCGCAAGGTACGCACGGTCGGGATCGACCCCGTATGCATGCGCAAGCTCCGCCGACGTCCGAGCAACACCCATGGTATGACGGAAGCGCTTAGGCTTCACGCGAGCCTGAAGCTGTGCGGTTCGCGCCGCAATGAACTCTTGAGAGAGTGGATCGGCATCGCTCGCCGCAAGGCCAAGCTCGCCATCATCGAAAACGCGGCTGCGAGGTTCTGACGAGCCGCTACGATACAACCCCCGCTCGTTCACCATGGCGTAAGCCTCGGGAGGTAGAAGATAGCGGATCGACTTGCCCGCAGCGGCCATATCGCGTATCACGCGCGAGGCGACGTCGATGGAGGGCGCCTCCACGAACTCGAAGATAAAAGGAGCAGCAGCGAGGTCGCGCTGGCGCTCCTCTTCACCAAAACGCGAACCGGGACGCTCGGCAACGGCGATCGTCGCGAAACGAGCGATTTGGTCAGCATCCTTCCACTTCCAAAGCTCGGCCGCGGAATCGGCGCCGACAATGAAATGCAGCGACACGTTCGTCGGATAATGCTCGCGCAAATCGCGCAAGGTGTCGACCGTGTAAGTGTCTCCCCCACGGTCGATTTCGATCGAAGAGACATCGAAGCTTGCATTGGAGCAAACGCTCCGGCGAACCATTTCGAGGCGGATATCCGCAGGCGTGACGAAGATGTCCTTCTTGAACACCGGCGTACCCGTTGGTATGAACAGCACGGCGTCAAGAGAAAGCTCGTGCAAAGCTGCCTCGGCAAGCGCAAGATGCCCAACGTGGATAGGATCGAACGTACCGCCAAGAATACCCAAACGGGCAGGCTTGCCATCGGCACCCAAGCCGTCGAAACGCTGAGAGACCACCATTTACGCGCGCACCTGTCCATCGCCGCGAACGACGTATTTGTACGATGTCAAACCCTCAAGGGCAAAAGGTCCGCGGACGTGAAGCTTCTGGGTTGAGATGCCGATCTCGGCGCCCAGGCCGAACTGACCACCAGCGGTGAAGGCAGTAGACGCGTTCGTGTACACGGCGGCAGCGTCCACCCTTGTCGCGAACTGCATGCAAGCATCCTCATCCGTCGCGCAAATGGATTCAGAATGGTGCGTTCCGTAGCGATTGATGTGCTCGATGGCCTCGTCGACGCTATCGACGCAGCGGATGGCAAGCTCGGGAGCAAGGTACTCGGTCGCCCAATCTTCCTCGGTGGCTTCCACGAAATCCAACGGGGCGCCATCACGAGCCCGACCGTTGACATCGCTCTCACGAGAAGCGATCAGGAACGCCTCGTCGTCGCAATGGAGAAGAACGCCGTGTTTGGCAAGTTCGGACATCGTCGCCGGCAAGAACCGCTTTGCGATCTTACGATCGACCAGCAACGTCTCGGCCGCATTGCAAACGCCGTAACGACGGCATTTCGCGTTGACGATGATGCTGCGAGCCTTGTCAAGATCAGCGCTTTCATGCACGTAGACGTGGCAGTTGCCCGTGCCCGTTTCGATAACGGGAACCTGAGCGTTTTTCACACAATGGTTGATGAGCCCGGCGCCTCCGCGGGGAATAAGGACGTCGACAACGCCACGCAAGCTCATGAGCTCGTCTGTGGCGGCATGATCGACGGCATCGACGAAGCTGATGCAACCGGCAGGAGCGCCCGCTGACACAGCAGCCCTCTCGAGGATGGTCGCAATGGCCGCACACGACCTGGAAGCAAGGCTTCCGCCGCGCAAAACGCACGCATTGCCCGACTTCAGGCAAATACCCGCCGCATCAGCGGTGACGTTCGGGCGAGCCTCATAGACCACAGCCACCACGCCCATGGGGACGGTGACGCGCGTGAGATCAAGCCCGTTGTACAGCTTGCGATGATCGAGGATGCGGCCAAGCGGATCGGAAAGGGACGCCAAATCCTCAAGAGCGGTAGCCATATCGAACACGCGCTGGTTGTTCAGCATCAGACGATCGAGAAGGCTTTCCTTGGTTCCCTTCTGACGGGCAGCGACCATATCGTCGTCATTGGCTTTAAGGATAACGTCGACCTCGTCGCGTAGAGCACGGGCCATGGTGAAAAGGATATCGTTGCGCTGGGCGTTGGTGAGCAGCGCAACATCGACGCTTGCCCGCTTCGCGGCAACAGCAGCGCTTCTTGCAGCCTGTCGCGCAGCCTGAGCCGCATCGTTCGTCGTGGCGTCAGTTGAAACGTCCTCGCTCATGGTAGAGCCGTCCTTTCAGTCGATGCTGCCTAGCCCCTATTCGAACACGACCATGTCGTCGCGATGAATCAAGGGCGTTTCCGCAAGATCGGCGAGGATGCGGTTTCCCGCAAGCTCGCTGTGGGTTTTCCCAATGGCCAGCTCGACACGATCGCGTTCTGCGGAAACAAGACCGCGTGCGAACAAATAGCCGTCAGAATCGAGAATGTCCACGACATCGCCCGTATCGAAAGAGCCTTCGACACCGGCAACGCCAACAGTCAAAAGAGAGCTTCCCTGCTTTACCAACGCGCGTTTCGCACCGTCGTCCACAGTGATCTTGCCTCGTGCCGAATCGCCAAGGGCGATCCAAAGTTTGCGCGGGGTGATCTCGTGCGCAAGATGCGCCGCTGGGAAAAACGTGCCAACATCCTTACCAAACGCAGCGTCGACGATGGCGTCTTCGCGGTCACCCGAGCAAATGACCAGGGGAATGCCCGCAACGGCCAACGCACGCGCCGCACGGATCTTCGTGACCATGCCGCCCGAACCGACAGAGGAGCCAGCAGCTCCCGCTGCCGCAATGATGCCTTTATCGATATGGTCGACAACGGGAACGAGCTTCGCCGTGGGGCACTCGTTCGGATTGGCATCATAGAAGCCATCGATGTCGGACAAGATGATGTCCAGATCGGCCTTGATCAAACACGACACCAACGCAGAGAGGGTGTCGTTGTCGCCGAACTTGATCTGCTCGACCGAAACGGTGTCGTTCTCGTTGACGATTGGAACGATGCCCAGCTCAAGAAGCCTATTCAAAGTGTCACGCGCGTGAAGGTAAGCCGTACGATCGGCAGTGTCGCGACGCGTGAGCAAGACCAACGAAGTGACGAGGTCGAACTCGTCAAAAGCTTGCGCATAGGCGGCCGCAAGCTCGCCCTGACCGACCGACGCAGCGGCCTGCAAAGAGGGCATGTCCGTAGGACGCTTGTCGATTCCGAGTTTGTTCAGCCCGACAGCGATGGCTCCTGATGTGACGATAACGGCGCCCCAACCCGCTTGACGCACACGCGCGATTTGGCTTGCGAGCGCACGCAGGTAGTCGATATCGGCCGAACCATCCGCACGCGTAAGCGTAGATGAACCGATTTTCACCACCAGCTTGCGCTTAGGCGCCGCGAAGCTTGCGGCAACGCCTTCGTTAACAATGGTCGAATTCCCCGCGAAAGACGCCATGACTAGATATCCATCTTCGCATCGAGTTCATCGAACTCGTCATCGGCCATACGCGCGCTCTCGAACTCGAAAGCGCGACCGACGATACGGATCTCGTCGCCGTCGCGTGCGCCCGCCTTCTCAAGCGCCTCATCGACGCCGCAACGCTTCATACGATGCTGAAGGAACGAAACAGCCTCTTCGTTCTCCCAGTCGGTCTGAACGACCATGCGCTCGATGCGCGGGCCCTTGATACGGAAAACGTGCTCGGAGAGGCGCACGACCTCGAACCTGCGATCGCGCTGCTCGCGCTTGTGCTCCCAAACCTGACCGTACTCGATGGCGGCCTCGTCGCGCACGCGTGCTTCCTCGCGAAGCGTTTTGACCTTTGCGGCAATAGCCTGGATGAGAGAATCGACGCCTTTGCCTGTAAGCGCGCTGATGCGATAAAGCTTCGGATCGATGGGGCTGTCGGCGAACTCATCGCCACCGGCTGCGGCAATGGAGTCGGCGCGCACCATCTCGGCAAGCTTATCGGCGACCTCTTCGGTGCCGGGAACGTCGATTTTGTTGGCGACGACGATACGCGGACGAGCCGCTAGATCGTCGGCGTACAGAGCAAGCTCCTCGTTGATGACGCGGTAATCCTCCAACGGATCGCGTCCCTCCCAATCGCCGGTAAGATCGACGACATGCACGATAAGGGCCGTGCGCTCGATATGGCGAAGGAACTCGTGACCCAAACCCTTGCCTTCATGAGCACCCTCGATGAGGCCGGGAATGTCAGCAACGACGAAGCTGGAGTCGTCGCTTGCGCGAACAACGCCAAGATTAGGGACGAGCGTGGTGAAGGGATAGTCAGCGATCTCAGGACGAGCAGCCGAGATCTTGGAGATCAAAGAGCTTTTGCCCGCAGAAGGCATGCCGACCAGAGCAGCGTCGGCCATAAGCTTCATCTCGAGCTCGATCCAGCCCTCCTGAGCAGGTTCGCCAAGCTCTGCGAAAGCCGGAGCGCGACGGGTAGACGTGACGAAATGGATGTTGCCACGACCGCCAACGCCGCCCGACATCACCGTGACACGCTCGCCGTCATGCGTGAGGTCGGCGATAAGCTCGCCGGATTCCTTGGTTTCCTCGCTGTACTCGCGCACAACCGTGCCAACGGGAACCTTCAAGACCAGGTCCTTGCCCGTGGCACCATGCATACGGCTGCCCCTTCCATGGGTGCCGCGCTCGGCTTTGAAATGATGCTTGAAGCGATACTCGATAAGCGACGAGATGCTGCCGTCGGCTTCAACGACCACGTTTCCGCCGTGACCGCCGTCGCCGCCGTCGGGACCGCCCTTCGGCACATGAGCTTCTCGGCGGAAGGACATGCAGCCAGCGCCGCCGTCGCCCGCTTTCACATGGATATGAACCTTGTCTACGAATTGAGATGCCATGTCGTTCCTTGAGGTTGAGGGGGGGGCAGGCGGCATGCGCCATCACCCGCGTTGTCGTTTTCTGGAATTGTATAAGAAAAGCGCCCCCAGGTTGCCCTGGAGGCGCTCATGCGAACAAGCTTAACGCAATAAAGCGTTGCTATCGCCGAAGCTTAAGCCTCGGTGGTCTCGAGCGGCTCGACGTGCACGCGGCGCTTCTCGCCCCTGGTGAACACGACGTGACCCTCGCAAAGGGCGAACAGGGTGTCGTCCTTGCCACGACCGACGTTGTTGCCGGGGTGGAAATGGGTGCCGTTCTGACGAACGATGATCATACCGGTCTTCACGTACTCGCCGGCGAACTTCTTAACGCCAAGTCGCTGTGCGTGGGAATCGCGACCGTTACGGCTGGAACCAAGACCCTTCTTGTGTGCCATTGAAATTCCCTCCTTTTATACTACTCGGCGTCGTTGGACGCGGACTTCTTTGCAGGTGCAGTCTCGCCGCCGACAGAGACGACGCGAATGCGGGTGAGCTGCTGGCGATGGCCGTTGAGCTTCTTGTAGTTCTTGCGCTTCTTGAACTTGAAGACGAGCTGCTTCTTGCCCTTGAACTGCTCGAGAACGACAGCCTCGACCTTGGTTGCAGCGGCCTTCTCAGGATCGGCCTCGACCTTGTCGCCATCGACAACGCAGATGACGGGAAGCTCGACCGTGTCGCCGGCTGCGGCGTCAAGCTTCTCGATTGCCAGGACAGTGCCCGGAGCAACCTTGTACTGCTTGCCGCCCGTTTTCACGATTGCGTACATATTTCTTTACTCCTACTGATCGAAATAACTGCATGCGATAACTTTGGAGCGCGACTGTTGCAAGTTGGAACCAATCATATGCACTGTCTGCGCGTATCATCGCACTTATTCCTAGCCGCATCTAAAAATGCAGCGTTGGTAATATTACCACTCCCCCGCTTGACATCCAAGAGAAGGGTGTGTGTTTTTTGTTACCCACTCACAAAGACAGGCAATCCGTCAAGCGATTAATGGGCCTCGGCCCACGTTTTCGCATGCTGAACGTCGGCGATAAGCGGAACACGGAGCTGAGCCACGCTCTCCATGACGTCCTTTACCATCGCCGTCAGACGATCGACCTCGGCGGGCGGGCACGAAAAATCGAGTTCGTCGTGCACCTGCACCATGAGCTTCGCCGCGAACCCTTCGTCGATCAAGCGCTTCTGGACTTCGGTCATCGCCATCTTGATGATGTCCGCCGCCGAACCCTGCATGGGATGGTTCATGGCCGTGCGTTCGCCGAACGCACGCTGCATCTTATTCGTTGCTTTAAGCTCGTCGATGTGGCGCTTTCGCCCGAACATCGTCTCGGCGAAACCGGTCTCCTTAGCTTGGGCGACGGTTTCGTCAAGGTAGTCGCGCACGCGTGGATACGCTTCGTAATAACGATCGATGAACTCCTGCGCCTCGCGCATGGAAATGCCCAGGCTCTGACTTAGGCCAAACGCCTGCTGGCCGTAGACGATGCCGAAGTTAACCGCTTTGGCGCGACTGCGCATTGCCGGCGTGACCTCGGAAACGGGAATGCCGAACACACGCGCTGCCGTCTCGGCATGGAAGTCCTCGCCGGTCTTGAACGCCGCGATCAGACCCGGATCCTCAGACAGATGAGCCAAAAGACGCAGCTCGATCTGCGAGTAGTCGGCCGAGACGAACAGGTCGTCTTCGCCGATTCCGCCGAAGCACGCACGGATCTTGCGGCCATACTCGGTACGCACGGGGATGTTCTGCAGATTGGGGTCGGACGAGCTCAAGCGGCCTGTCGTGGTCACGGTCTCGTTGAACGTGGTATGAACCCGACCGTCGCCATACGACGCGGCCAATCGCGGAAGCGCATCGATATAGGTGGACTTGATCTTGGCATACTCGCGATACTTCAGGACAAGAGCGGCGATCTCGTGATCGTCGGCCAGCTTGCCAAGAACCTTTGCGTCAGTGGAATAGCCGCTACGCGTCTTCTTGCCGTGCGGCAGGCCCATTACCTCGAACAAGATATGGGAAAGCTGCTTGGGCGAATCGACGTTGAATTCCTCGCCCGCAAGCTCCCAAATGCGAGAACGCAGGGAATCGATCTCGACCTGGGCTTCGGCGCCAAGATTAGCAAGTTGGCCCTTGTCGATGGGCATGCCGCAACGCTCCATGATGGAAAGTGTCGCAACAAGCGGCAAGTCAATATCGAAGAAGACGCCTGCGCTGCCGTCGTCCTGAAGTTTCTTGACGAGGGGCTCGACCAGCGTCAACGCAACCTGAGCCTCAAGCTTTGCGGCCTCAACGCCATCTTTTGATTCGGGAAGCGACTTGTCGAGATACTTCTCGCACAAGTGCGCCGCCGAGAAGTCGCCGTCAGACGACCTGAGCACATACGCGGCAAGGCCTGCGTCGATCGCACGCGCGGGGGCATCGCCCAAATCCTCGCTGCGCGAAACACATGCGATGAGGTCGGACCCGCCCACAAGCGCGCTGTCGGCGGAGTCTTTCGGGAAAACCCACTCGAAAGCGGACTTAACGTCAAGGGCGGCGAAAGAGCCCTCCTTCACGATGCGAGCGAATGCTCCTCGCGCATCGTCGCCCGAAACGGCGGCAACGCACGGCTCGTTCGCCTCCCCGCCATGCAACGTCGAAACCACCAGCGTGAGGTCGTCTTCAAACAAGGAAGCCTGATCGGACTGCGCGAAGGCAACGCCAAGTCGATCGCCTGATGCAATGCACCCCTCAATAAGCTCGAAGGCATCGAAGTCGGCTTCCGGCCAAACCTCGAACGCTTCACCTGCGGCATACGACACGAAACCGTCGCCGCCCACCACCTTGTTCAGACGCTCAAGATGAGCATTGAAACGAATGGCACCGAACGCCTTTGCCACGCGCTCGGGGTCGAAGTCGGGGAAACGAACCTCATCGACATCAAGCGGGAAATCCAAGTCGCGAACGATGGTTGCGATCTTGCGCGAAAGGAACGCCAGCTCCTTGTTGTCCCTGACATTCTCGAGCTGCTTGCCCTTCAACTTATCGAGGTTCTCGTACAGGCCCTCCATCGAGCCATAGGCCTGGAGGAACTTCGTGGCGGTTTTCTGGCCAACGCCGGGAACACCGGGGATGTTGTCGGAGGCGTCGCCCATCAAACCCAGATAGTCGGGGATTTGCTCGGGCGTGACGCCGTACTTCTCGTAGACGCCCGCGGGGTCGTAGATGACGACGTCGGAAATGCCCTTCTTCGTGTTGACGATGAAAGTAAGGTCGCTGGCCAGCTGACAGGCGTCCTTGTCGCCCGTCACCAGCAGCGTGCGGTAGCCATGAGCCTCGTTGCGCGCGGCAACGGTGCCCAAGATGTCGTCGCCCTCCCAGCCCTTCACTTTGACAACCGGGATGTTCATGGATTCAAGCAAGCTTTCGATCAGGGGGAACTGAACGCGAAGCTCGTCGTCCATAGGAGGACGCTGGGCTTTGTACTGCTCAAGGGCCTCGATACGGAACTGAGGTTTGCCCGCGTCGAACGCGCAAACTATGCCATCGGGGCGAGAAACCTCGATGAATTTCAGCAGCATGGACATGAATCCGAATACCGCGTTGGTGGGCGTACCGTCGGGTGCGTTCATATTGGGCGGAACCGCATGGTACGCGCGATGCATGAGCGAATTGCCGTCGATGACGGCGATCGTCTTGGTTGCGGGGGCGTCGGTCGAAGAGACCTCGGCAACCTGCGACGGAACGTCTTTTTCGGGCATGACGCGGCTTCCTTCCACACGAAGGCGACAACGACGCACGCGCCGCTTCGCCATTGGTTTCTTCAGTAAGTGTAGCCCAGGGCAAGGCAACCCCGACAAACCCGCCGGGCGATTCCAGGAACTAAATAAGGTTGATGACACCCGCGACGCCAAGCATCACGTACACGGCACGCTCGACCAGATTGTGATCAAGCAGGCGAACAAGCTCGCCTGCGACAAGGCCGCCGACGAATATGCCGGCAACGCCAACCAAAGCCGCAGGAACGACCTCGACGGTAAGAACGCCCGTCGCCACGCGGAACACCGTATAGTACACATTCGCAAACGCGAAGTACGTCTGGATTGCCGCAAGATACGACGGGTGATCACGCGTAGCCGCCATGAAGTAGACGACCATCAGCGGACCGCCTACGCCGAACATGCCGTCGCATGCGCCCGACGTTGCCACGCAAACAATGCCGGCAAGAAACCCAAGCGGATGCCCGTGCGGCGTGTCTTTTTTGATGAACAAGTAGTAAATGCACAGCACGATGAAGAAGACGCCGAGCGCCTTCTTGGCAATAACGCCGTCGATGGAGGTCGAAAGCGAAATCACGGTGCTGGCAACGATAACGGTGACAAGGATAGGCCGAAACAGAAGCTTGCGGTCAAGGTGTTTTCGGTACATAACCGCCATCTGAAGATTAAGGCCAAGGCAAATGATGGACGATATGCCCGCGGCAACGGGCATGCTGAACACGTACGGCAAGACCATCATCACGCAGATAGCGCCGCCGAAACCAGTGGTGCCCTGTACCACGCCGGCGATAAGCGCGGAAACGCCGATTAACGCAATAGCCTCCACGGGCGCCATCCTTCAAATGCGGAAACGCTACATCCGACTGCCAACGGTTCTCGATGCGCAATTCAAACGCCGTTCGAAACGAGCACGTCGCACGAACGGCGTCAGTTCATCACGCATTCCAAAGATACCCCACGCCGCGAACGGTTTCCAGACGCTCGGCAAGATCGGGGCCGAGCTTCGAGCGGATTCGTCTGACGTGAACGTCGACGGTGCGCGAACCACCGTAATAGTCGAAGCCCCAAACGCGCTGAAGCAAGGCATCACGCGAGAACGTGCGACCCGGGTGCTTCGCCAAGAACGAAAGCAGGGCGTACTCGAGGTAGGTGAAGTCGATAGGCTCGCCGTTGATGGTGACCTGATACGTGGCAAGGTTGATAACCAGACCGTCAACCGAGATGCAGTCAAGCGACGCGGGTTCTTCCTGCGAGGTCATCAGGCGCTTCACGCGCGCCGTGCATTCAGCGACGGATGCGCCGTGCATGACGAAATCGGAAGCCACCGTCGTCGGGAACTGCAGCGAGGGAAGCTCCTCCTCGTTCACGATGAGAAGAAGCGGAGCCGGCAGGTCTTCGACCTGCTGAACCACCTGGCCAAGGTAGGAGCGCGCATTCCCGCGAGCCTCGAAGATCACGAGCTCGGGGGCGACTTCGGCCGAAAGCAACTTTCCCAGCTGAACGGTCGACCCCGCCGCAACATCGACGTTAAGGGCCGAAAGCACCTGCTGGAACCTATGAGCGTTATCCAGGCTATCGGCTATGAAAACGACTTTCTTCCTCATTTACAACACCGCCAAATACCGTTCGAGTTCCCACTGGGAAACAGTGCCAAGGTAAGACGCCCACTCGGCCTTCTTCTCGGAGACCAAATAGGAGTGAATGTGCTCGCCAAGCGTTTCCTTCATGAGCTCGGAGTTCTCGAAAAGGGTGATCGCCTGGCCCAAATCTTCAGGCAGCTTGCTGAAACCTCGGCCGATCAGGCACGCGTCGGAATGCTCGAACAAGTTGAGGTCGTCGATGGAAGGCGGAAGCGGTAGATCTTCCTCGATGCCCGCAAGACCGGCAGCCAGAATGACCGAGAACACCAGGTACGGGTTGGCAGCCGGATCGGGCAGGCGCGTCTCGATACGGCATGCCTCTTCGCGGTTGGGACGATAGCCGGGAATGCGCACCAAAGCCGAGCGGTTGTTCTTTCCCCAGCTGATGAACCCCGGTGCCTCGGCACCCGAAGCTAGGCGCTTATACGAATTCACATACTGATTTGTGATCAGGCAGAACTCAGGAGCATACTTCAACATGCCCGCGATGAACTTCTTCGCCAAAGGCGTGAGGTTGTATCCCAGCGGGTCGTTCGGGTCGAAGAACAGGTTGTTGCCATCGAGGTCGGAGAGGCTTTGGTGAACGTGCATGCCATTGCCCGGGGCGCCTGCCATGGGCTTCGGCATGAACGACGCATACACACCATGCTTGACGGCGATCTCCTTAACGACCAGCTTGTACGTCATGACAGCGTCGGCCATGGTGAACGCATCCATGTAGCGCAGGTCGATCTCGTGCTGCGAAGGGCCGTTCTCGTGATGCGAGTATTCGATGGGAATGCCCATGTTCTCAAGGGAGAGAACCGTGTCGCGGCGCAGGTCGCTTGCCGAGTCAAGGCTGGTCAGATCGAAATACCCGCCACGGTCCAGAACCTCGGTACCCGCAGAATCCTTAAAGTAATAGTATTCAAGCTCGGGGCCGACGTTGAAGATGTAGCCCATATCGGCGGCTTTCGTGACCATTCGTCGAAGAACGTTTCGCGGGTCGCCTTCGAAAGCGGTTCCATCGGGACGCTTGATCTCGCAGAACATGCGGGCAACCGCGTTGGACTCGGGGCGCCAAGGAAGCACCTGGAACGTGCTGGGGTCGGGAAACGCCAACATGTCCGATTCCTGCGTGGGCGAATAACCTGCGATGCAGCTGCCATCAAAGCCCATGCCGTCGGAAAACGCGTTGGCGATCTCGGACGGGCTTACGGCGAAGGACTTCATGTTCCCCAGCACATCAGTGAACCAGAAGCGAACGAAGTGAACGTCGCGGCTCTTGATGGTTTTCATGACGAAATCTTGTTCGGGGGTCATAGCCATGCCCAATCCCTCCATTCAACGTAAGCGACCTCGCACTCAACCGGCCGCCACGGGTGCTATCGGATTATCAGCTTCATTAAAGCGCAATTGCGCCGTATATGCGGCAGAAGACGCGTTTTCCTTAATGAATTTTTAATCATGGCGAAAGCCGCCCGACACCCGAGGGGAGCCGATAGGAGCCCGCGTTGCGCGACCTCCCATGCGACAACGCTCAGTGACTCGCCCGGCGGCCCTTGAACCCCGTCCGCCGGGCAACGCGGAACAACACGCGAAACAGCCCAAAGTCCCTGCGCAGCAGGTTTCTTGCAACAGGCTTCTTTTATGAAGGAGAGCGCTTACGCAATGGTCGACCAAGGCGGTTTGATAAACTCGATCGCATGATGAATACGACTGATAACGCGCCGCTTACGCAAGCAGGCGAAACCAACCCTACCCCCTCTTCGGAACCATCGAAGCGAAGCCACGTCGCACCTGAGTCTCAAACCCCTAAGAAACGTCTGGCGATTGTCACAATGGGCGTGAAACTGGGCGACGAAACGCGCGGCTACACCCGTTTCCGCAAGCTCTCTGAAATGCTTGTCGCCCACGGGTTCGAGGTCGACTTGATCACCTCGTCGTTCCAACACTGGGACAAGCAGCAGCGAGACAAAAGCAAAGCATGCTACCAGGGCCTTCCCTATAAGGTCGTCTTCATCGACGAGCCGGGGTACAAACGCAACCTCGACCTCGGTCGAATCCACAGCCACTCCGTTGCGGCCAAGAACCTGAACGCCTTCTTCAAGAAGCGCTTCGCCGAGTCCGACGGCGGCTACGACCTCATCTATTCCGAGATCCCGCCCAACGATGTCGCACGCGTCTGTGCAGAAACCGCCGACAGGGAG
>CAKTWD010000010.1 GCA_934630485.1 uncultured Eggerthellaceae bacterium
GCTTATAACCTTACCTGCCTCGACCTTCTCGTCGTAAGCCTCGGTGATGTTGCCAACCTGCAAGCCGGCGCTGGTGATGGCGGCCGTAGCCTCGGCCTGCGTCTTGCCCACAACGTTGGGCACGGTGATGTCGCCCGAACCGCGCGACAGAAGCGCGAACGCAACAACCGCGACAACTGCGATGACGGCCACGACGGCGATTGCCACCGCAGCACCCTTCTTGCCGCCCTTCTTGCTGGCAGTTGCGTCCTCGCGATAGCTCTTGCTTGCGTGGCCGTTTCCGTGGTCGACGCCGCAACCGTTGCCGTGACCGCTCTGACCGTACTGCTGATCAACCGAAGGCATGACTGAAGTTTTCTCGGCGGCATACGCGGGGCTGATAGGCGGCACATCCGGCACGCCGATAACGGCAGTGCGGGCGCCGTTGAAATCACCGAACGCAACGGGGCGACCCGCCAAGTAGTCGTTCAAAGCGGAACGCATTTCCTGAGCGGTAGCGAAACGGTTAGCCGGGTCCTTCTCGATGGCCCTCATGATGATGGCCTCGAGTGACGGATCGATGCTGGGGTTGATCTGGCTAGGCGGAACAGGCATCTCCTGAACCTGCTTCATAGCCACGCTGACGGCGTCGGGGCCGTCAAACGGCAGCTGCCCGGTAACCGACTCGTACATGACGATGCCCAGCGAGTAGATGTCGCTGGCCGAAGTAAGCTCCTTGCCCTGAGCCTGCTCGGGCGAGATGTAGTGGGCGGTGCCCAGAACGGCACCGGTCTTGTCGGCGTTGCTGTTCTTGGCACGGGCGATGCCGAAGTCCATGACCTTCACGTTGCCGTCGGGCTGGACCATGATGTTCTGCGGCTTGATGTCGCGATGGATGATGTCCATGTTGTGCGCGACCGAAAGGGCCTGACAAACCTGCGAGCCGATTTCGGCGACCTTGCGCTGGTTGATGGCACCGCGCTGCTTGATGGCGGTTTTAAGGTCGGAGCCGCGTACGTATTCCATGACGATGTAGTACGTGCCCGAGTCCTGACCCCAGTCGTACACGTTCACGATGTAGGGGCTGGAAAGGTTGGCAGCAGACGCCGCTTCCTGGCGGAAACGCGCAGTGAACTGCTCGTCCTCGGCGTACTGAGGCAGCATCACCTTAACGGCGACGGTACGGCCCAACACGTTATCCTGGGCGCGATAAACCTCTGCCATGCCACCGACGCCTACACGCTCGATGATTTGATAGCGGTTGTTCAACGTCCGCCCGATTAGATTCTCTGCCACCTTGGTGCTCCTTTAAAACCCCTTTGTAAGGTCGCAAGACATTATATTCTGAAAATGCCCTGCGACCGCGCCTTTCATCTAAATCTTGCCTGTTGGTTAACAAATCGCGTTACCCAACGAATCTTCTGGTCAACAATCGGCTGTTACAGCAGACCTTCTGTCTTCAATGCGGTCATGATGACCTGACGCGCCCTTGCCGCGCCGTCGCCTTCGGTTCCGTCTTGCTCGAGAACGATGGCGACCACGATCTTCGGGTTGTCCGCAGGAGCCATGCCCACGAACCAGCTATCGTCCTTGGCTTTACCCGTCTCGGCGGTGCCCGTCTTGCCCGCGATCTCGACACCCGAGATCTGAACAGCGGTGCCCGTGCCGTTCGAAACGACGCCCTTCAGCACTTCCTTAACGCGATCCGCGGTTGACTTGCTAATAGCCTGCGAAAGAACGCTGGGAGACGCGGTGTAGCTGCGCTCGCCGTTCGAGTTGTACACATTCTGAACCAGGTACGGGGTCATGACCTTGCCGTCGTTCGCGATGCCGCAGCCAACCAGGGCCATCTGCAGGACGCTTGCGTACGGACCGATCTGGGAATGCGCGCCAACAGGCTGGCCGGCAGCCGCCCACGCCGTTTCCCACGTGGTCATTTCCTTCGGATTGGTCATCAGCGACATGGCCGTGGGCAAGTCGAAGCTGATCTTGCTGTCGAAGCCGAACCCATCGGCGCCCTTCACCAGCGCGGATGCGCCGATCTGAACGCCCAACTGGCCGAACACGGTGTTGGAAGACCACGCCGTTGCCTGCGCGAGCGTCTGGCGCCCATAGTTGTTGCTGTCGAAGTTGGTGACCGCCGCGCCGCCGATCTCCATCGTGCCCGGCGAATCGAACACGGTCTTCTCGTCAGCGACGTTGTTCTCAAGCGCCGTTGCCAGCGTGACCATTTTGAAGGTGGATCCCGGTGCGTACAGCGACTGCGTTGCGCGGTTGATCAGCGATCCCGACGAGGAATCGTTCGAGCTGGCCTTGATAACGCTTTCGAAGTCGGCGGTGCTGTACGTGGGCGACGAAGCCATGGCCAACACGGCGCCGGTCTCGGGGTCCATCACGATGCATGCGCCGGTTTGACCCGCAAGCGCATCCTGGGCAGCCTGCTGAATGGTGGTGTTCAGCGTAAGCACGACGTCGTTGCCGGTTTGCTTGCTGCCCGACATAGCCGCCAGCACGTCGCTCCACGACGCGTACGAGCGATTGCCCTGCAGGATGTCGTTCTGCGACGCCTCGATGCCGCTGGTTCCGTACGTCTGCGAGTAGTAGCCAATGACGTGAGCCGCAAGATCGCCCGCGGGGTACACGCGCGAATACGTTCCGTTGCCGTTGTCCACGCTTTCGGCAAGAACCGTGCCGTCATACGTGGTGATGGCACCGCGCTTGATGTTCGTTTGCTTCGCGATGGTGTGGTTGTTGGACGGCATGGTCTGATAGTCCTTGGCCTGAACGACCATGATCAGTGTCAGATTCGCGACCAAAACCACGAAGGCCAGCGAGAACACCATGATGGCGTTTGTCAGACGTTTGCCCAACGCCACGCGGCCAAGGACGCTATTCGAGCTGACGATTCCCGTGCCCGAAGTCATCTCGGCCTCGACGCCGGTAGCCTCGTCGCCGCAACGTAACAGGAACCCAACTGCGATGAAACTGGACAGAAGCGATGAACCGCCCTGGCTCATGAACGGCAAAGTCAGACCCGTCAGCGGGATAAGCCCCGTGACGCCACCAACGATGATGAACGCCTGAAGGACAATGGTAGTGGTCAGGCCCACGGCCACAAACGACGCGAAGTCGCTCTTCGCGCGGGCAGCGGTTGCAAAGCCGCGGATGGCGAAACTCAGGAACAGCAGCAGAACGCCCGCCGCACCCAGAAGGCCGATCTCCTCGGCAACGGCCGCGAAGATGAAGTCGGACTCGACAACCGGGATCTGATCGGCCAAACCGCGGCCGATGCCGCAGCCGAACAGGTCGCCGTCGGCGATGGAGAACAGCGCCTGCACCATCTGATAACCCGTGCCCTGCGCGTCGGCGAAAGGATCGAGCCAGTTGTTAACGCGAACCTGCACGTGGCTGAACGCGAAGAACGCGCCCACAAAGCCCACAGAGATCATCAACACGCCCACGATCAGGTAGAACTTCTTGCCCGTGGCCACATACAACATGGCCAGGAAGACGAAGAAGAACACCATGGCGCTGCCCAGGTCGCGCTCGAACACGACGATGAGCAACGCGACCACCCACATGAGAAGCATGGGGGCAAGCGTGCGGATATCAGGCAGGCGGAACGGGCCCACGCGGTAGGTGAACACGCTGAGCAGCTCGCGATTCTTGGCCAGGTAACCTGCCAAGAACAGGACGATCACGATCTTCGCGATCTCGCCCGGCTGGAACGAGAACGATCCAATATGCAGCCAAATGCGGCTGCCGTAGATCTCTTGGCCAAGGCCAGGGACGATCGGCGACAGCAGCAAAATAAAGCCGACGACCATGAACGTGTATTTGTAGTTGGCAAGCTTCTCGAAGTTCTTCGAGATGGCCAAGATGACGATCATGCTGAAAACGCCCACGAACAGCCACATGACCTGGCCTTCTGCCAGATTCGGGGCCAGACGCGTGACGAACGCGATGCCGATACCCGACAGCGCGAACGTAATGGGCAGAATGGCAGGGTCGGCGCCCGGTGCCAAGAAACGCGTTGCCATATGGGCGATAACGAATGCGATGAACAGGCAGATGGGCACTTCAAGAGCCTTGAAGCCCAAGATCTGGCCCTCGTTCATGGCAAGCATCGCGAACAGCACGATGACGAACGGGGCGGCGATGCACAGAAGCGCAAGCTCTAGGTTACGGCGCGTCATTGGGCACCGCCCGTCTTCGCCGTGGCCGAGCCCATGGTGGGCGCGATGCCCGTGGCGGTGCCGGACGCGCTAGTTCCCGTCGCGCCCGAGGCCGCAGACGCAGAACCTGCGGAAGCGGAATCGGCCTTCTCGGCATCGGCGGAAGGAGTCTTCGCAACGGCGCGTTCCTCGATGTCGGCACGGTACGACTCAACCAAGTCGTACGCGTCATCAAGGCTGTCGCAGCGCAGGCCTTCTTCTATGTTCCCGCGCGCGGTGCTGGAAAGATCCGCCACCGACACGTCGGTTTCTTCAACCAATTTCGAACAGGCAACTCCCAAAATCTCACCGGGAACTCCCTGATATACAGCAACTTTTCCATCGCTGTTGCCCAAGAACGCAACATGGCTGAGATACTGGCTGGTTCCCCATGCCGTACCACCCAAGATCAAAACAAGCAGCGCGGCGACGAAACACAGCGTCATCTTTGTGCGACGAGCCAGCTTGCGGCGCTGCTTTTCGCGCGTGCCCTGCACGTCGGCGACGATAACGGTGACATTATCCTGGCCGCCTGCGGCAATTGCCTGGTTGACAAGCTGCGATGCGCAACGCTGCGGGTCGCGGACACGATTCATGACCTCTTCGATGTCGTGGTCGAGCACCATGCCCGAAAGGCCGTCGGAGCACAGCAGCAACCTGTCGCCCGCCTCGACGTTCACCTCGAAGATGTCCGGCCTGGTAGCGGGGTCGTTGCCCAGCGCGCGGGTGATAACCGAACGCTGTGGATGGACGCGCGCCTCGTCAGGCGTGATGCGGCCGGCCTCGACCAGCGCCGCAACCAAACTATGGTCGCGGGTGATCTGGCTTAAGCGGCCGTGATGCAAAAGATATGCGCGCGAGTCGCCCACCTGGGCGATGACCAGGCGATCTTCTTCGAGCATGGCCGCGGTGCACGTGGTGCCCATGCCCGCACGCCCCTCGCCTGCCACAGCGGCGTCGATGATGGCGCGGTTGGCCTCTTCGACAGCAGCGGCAAGAACATCGGGGTCAGGATGCTCGGGAGCGTTTTTCGCGATAGCTTCGACGGCGATTTCAGAAGCAACCTCGCCCGCGGCGTGACCGCCCATGCCGTCGGCAACGACGAACAGCGGCGGCGCGACAACCAGCGAATCCTCGTTCTGCTCGCGCACGCAACCGACGTCCGTGCGGCTGCCGAACGTGGTGATGGCACCGCGACGGGTTCGCGGCGTTGAATGATACGAGCCGGCGCTTTTCTTCTCGGAGGCCATTAGCTATGCCTCACGCGAATGGAGACGTCACCAACGTTGACGACGTCGTTGTTGCGGAGCGCGCACGGCTCAGAGATGCGCTGGCCGTTGACGGCGGTTCCGTTGGTGGATCCCAAATCCTCGACGAACAGATTCTGACCCATCAGCGAAAAACGCGCATGACGCGCGGAAACATAGCCTGCACCAATGACGATGTCTGCGTTAGGGGAACGGCCGACGATAACAGGCCCGCGCACGACGATGGAAACGCCGCGCAGTTCCTTAGGGCCTTTCTCGACCGAAAGGTTCCAGGTGCGCTCTTTCTTGCGCTGTCCGCGCACCAGGCCGATTCCCGTTTTCACAATGGCGAACAGGAACAGGTACAGCAATGCCACGAACAGCAGACGTCCAACGAGCAAAACGACGTCTATCAATGGGGCCTCCTCGTTTAGCGGTTTGCGATTGATGTAGGGTTGCTAGCCGTGAAAGCGTTGAGCCTGCTTGCTCCAGCAGGCCGTTTAAGCGGACTACTGAACGAATTGGAACTCGGTCTTGCCGATGACGATGCGGTCGCCCGAGCGAAGCGGCTGCGTGGCGATGGAAACGCCGTTGACGATGGTTCCGTTGGTGGAGCCAAGGTCGGCGATGACCCAAACGCCCTGCGGCGTGCACGTGAGCTGGGCATGCTTGCGGCTTGCGCTGATGTCCTGAATGACGATGTCGTTGCCGGACTCGCGACCAAGGGTGACCGTGGATGAACCCAGGTCATACGCGCGCTGGTACGCGATGTTGATCAGCCTTGCCTGAACGTTACGATGGTCGGGCATGCCAGCGTTGCCAGCGAAGCCAACCGTGTTGGGGCCGGCAGCCTGGGCATCCCTTGCGGGGCGCGAAGTGACCGTACCGATGGCGGCACCGGAAACTGCACCAGCGGCAGCGCCTGCAGCGACGCCGGCGGCAGCTTCGGCCGGGGCACCATGAGCGCCGTTACGACGATGGGCGCCGTAACGGGCGTCCTGCTCGGCCTTATCGCGATAATCCTCGAAGTCCTCGCTGTCGAAGGTGTACTCACCGTAATCGATGGAGTAATCGATCTCGTCCTCGGGAACGTACGGCAGCGGCGGCTTGGAACCGCGTTGGGGCTGATCCTTCTGCGGTGCTGCAGCGGGCTGCTGATAATCTTCCTGATAGCCGCCCTGGTAGTCGTCGTACGCACCCTGGGGCTGATCGTAGTGGCCGCCGTTCTGCTGCGGTGCGCACTGCTGCTGGTACGGATCGGCGTAAGCGCCCTGAGCGGGCTGGGAGTACTGGGAAGCGGGCGCGGGCGCAAGGCCGTAACGCACCATTTCCTCTTGACGGAGCTGGGCAACGATGGGTGCGGCAACAGGCTCGGCGATGACGTCGAACTTGCCGTGGCGCAAACCGTCGTCAACGATGAAGCGGACCAGGGGCTGACCATCCATAACCAAGCCCTCTTCGACGGCCTTAGCCTGAAGATAAGTTTCGATCTCGCCGGCCAACGTGGGGTAATAACCGAAAAGACGCTGGTCGTCGTCAGGATTGACCAAGACGGTGTAAAGCGTGGGAGCGAATTCCTTGCCAGCGCCGACCATAGTCTCGCGCTTCATCTGCTTCTCTGCTTTTTTCTCTATCTGAACAGGCGAAATAGGCGCTTGCGCCATGCGATTGGCGGCACCCTCCACCGTGTCTTCCATCTTGTTCTCGAAACGGGAGAAAAGGCCCATTGATGCTCCTCGTTGAATCCTGATTGCTATTGCGTACGACGTTTCTTCTTCAGTTGCAAACTAGCCTGCATGCAGGTGTTCAACGTGCAATAATGCCACAAATCAGCCGCTCTGTGACTCGCAAGGGCATTTCCACCAATTAATTAAAGCAAGGGCAACACAAGTGGGAGGGGTTCGGGGAGCGCACGACCACGAAGGGGCCCGGGTAAGCCGCGAGCACTACGCCAACTGGCCGCACGCCCACTGCGCCGCAACCATCGCACCCTTCGCCAGCACGCTCTCATCGATCGTGTAGTTGCAGCTGTGCTGCGGGTAAATGGCACCGATCTCGGGGTTGTTCGTTCCGACGAACACCAGCACGCCCGGCACAATGTTCAAAAATTCCGAGAAGTCCTCACCCGAAAGCGTGCCCTGATACGTTGCCACGGCGTCCTCACCCAGCACGTCGACAACCGCCTGACGTGCGGCTTCGGCATATTTGGGATCGTTCGACAAACCGGGGTTGCCGTGGGTGTACGAAAACGTTGCCGAGGCCCCCAGCGAGTCAGCGATTTCCTCGACGATGTGCTCCAGGCGCTTGGGAACCTCGTCGCGCAGCTTGGGCGACCACGTGCGGATCGTGCCTTCCATGTGGGCCGATCCCGCAATGATATTACGGGCCTCGCCGCCTTCGAACTTGCCAACCGTGACGACCACCGGGTCGAACGGCGACACGTCGCGGCTCACCAGTACCTGAATGGAATTCACGATGGCGGCGCCGACAACAACGGCATCGATTCCCAAGTGGGGCATCGAGCCATGGGCGCTCATTCCCTTGATATCGATCTTGAACCAATCGCAGTTCGCCATGCGCTGACCGGGCTCGCACGAGATCGTGCCCGTCGGCACTTCGCTCCAAATATGTGCGCCGTAAATGGCGTCCACCCCGTCAAGCACGTTGTTGGCGATCATATAGCGTGCGCCCGTGGAGTTCTCCTCCGAAGGCTGGAACAGCACGCGGACCTCGCCATGAATCAGGTCGGTCATGCGCGAGAGAATCGAGATCGTGCCAAGCATCATGGCAATGTGGCAGTCGTGCCCGCAGGCGTGCATGATGCCCTCGTTTTCCGAAGCGAAGTCGAAGCCGGTTCGCTCGGCAATGGGCAGGCCGTCGAAATCGGCGCGCAGGGCGATACGCCGCTTGGGGTTGCCGGCCGCATCGTACGCGTCGTGGGCGGTTCCCCTAATGGTGGCAACGATGCCCGCGCCCTTCACTTCGTCGGTGGTAGGCAGAACCTTGAATTCGATCCCCAGCTTGTCAAGCTCGGCGCGAATGGCGGCAGACGTGAACAGCTCGACGCCGCTGAGCTCGGGGTGGCGGTGAAACATCCTTCGCCATGCGATGATCTGGGGCTCGATTTCGGCAGCGGTGCTCTTGACGATTTCCGCCGTGCCTTCGCACGCTGCGAGGCCTTCCATTGCCTGGATAGTTTTGTTTTCGGCCGTCATAAACTGTCCGATCCGCGCTTGTCGCAACGAACGGCATCGCCGCGATCAGGCACTTTGCCAATCAAGAACAATAACTGCGACCTAGCATACCACGCCCGCGCAGCCGCATTGAAAAAGGGACCCGCCGAAACGAGTCCCTTATGTTCGCGAATTCTTTGCTCGCGGTTACACCAGGTCGATCATGTCCTTGCGGTAGCGGCGCGAGAAAGCCAGCAGCAAGACGACGCCCACCAGAATGACGCCGACGAAACCGGCGTACATGAACGCTAAGCCGCCGAAGCCCGAGAAGATCGGAGCCAAGATCATGCTGGCCAACGAAGCGGGCACCAGGAAAGCCGTGCCAACAGCGCAGTTCTCGGCGTAGTGCGCGCGGCCGTAGCGGTTCAGCGTGAACGTGGTGCTGAACACGGGAAGTCCACCGTAGCCCACGGCCACAACCAATGCACCGAAGATGAACAGCGGGCTGCTTTGCGCGAAGCACGCTGCGGTTACCAGGCATATGCCCGCAACCGAGACGCCCGTGGTAAGGCGCAGGTGGTTGATCAGGCCGAAGCGGTCAAGCAGGAAGCCGTACACGATGCTGGCGCCGCCGTTGAACAGCGAGATCATGCCAACGATGAGCGTGGCCAAGGTGGCCTCGGTGCCCAGAGCAAGCGCATCCTGGCGCGACTCGCCCATCAGGGTCAGGCCGATGCTGGCAACGCAGACGAACCAAGCAAGGCCAAGCCAGAACACGGGGGTCTTCAGCATGTCGGGGATGCCGAAAGACTTCTTGGAAACGCCGAAATCGGTCAGGAAATGCGGGTTCTTCGCGGCAGCATTCTGACCGTCGCCAGGCTCGGCCTTGGCGCTTGCGGCCTTTCCGCGGAACACCTCGTCAATGCCAGCGGGCGAGGCCTTGATCACGAACGATGCGACTACGTTCAGCGCGAAGATCAAGATGCCCAAGCCGGCAAGAACGGTCTGCCAACCGATTACGTTCATCAAACCGTCGATCTGCACGCCCAAAACCAGCGACGCAACGCCGAAGGCAAACATCTGAAGGCCGGAAACAACGCCCACGCGGTCGGGGAACCACAGGTTCACCGTGGTCAGGATGGCATTGAAGGCGATGCCCGCGCCGAACGCGGCGAATCCGCCGTAGAACACGAACACCGAAGCGATGCCCAGGCCCGAAAAAGCGCCAACCGAAAGGAATCCGATCAGGACAAGCGCGCCACCGATGAAGATGGGGACACGCGGGCGGCCGTTGCACTGACGCTGGATCATGGAAGAAGCCAGGCATCCGACAGCTTGGCAGATCATGACGATGCGGAAGTTAAACGCCAGCAGCTGAGGGTCCCAACCTGTGCTGTTGGCGATAGGCGTGGCGAAAATAGACCATGCGAAAATAAGACCCATGAAGAACAGCGTCACCAAACCAACCAGCAGGCATGCGATGCGCTTGACCGACATCGCCTTGCGGTTCATGCCGTCAAGAATGATATCGTTTGGATCAGCGACAGCGGCAAACGAACCCACCCCCGTGTTGACTTTCGCATCGGTTTCCGTTTTGGCTTTCATCGTGACAGCGTCCTTCATGTCATCCCCTCTCATTCACCGATGGCTATGTTAACAACGGCGTATTTTCTTTCAACGGAAACGCGCTGATCAGAAAAATGTTTTGCGCTTTGCCACAGACGCTCTATGGCAGTTGCAAATAAGACGATTTGACAGAATCACGCTACTTTGTTAGTTGATTTCACCCTCTTTTAAGGAAGGCATGCTAACCTTCGCCCATGCAACACGCTCGTCAACAACCGCCCCATCAGCAACCGCAGCGCCAGCCTCGCCACGCCGCGTCCAGCCCGCAGCCGCAGTACGGCGCGCATGGCGCGAACGTCAGCGCGGTCAAGCGCCCGAACGCTCCTATGATCGCTGTGACGGTTGCCGTCATCGTGGCGCTTGCTGTGATCTTCGCGTTCGGCGCCATCGCATATGCAAAGGGAACCGGCGGCCTTCGTTCCGCAGCGTCTTCCATCGATTCGACGAAAACAGCAAGCAGCTTGGGAATCACGTCCTTCAACGCCGCCGACATCTCCTCGAACGGCGATTCGGTAAGCAGCGACTTCGCCCCCTTGCCGGCAATACTCGACGGCATCGATGAATCCGACGAGATCGTCGCGTTCTCGCTCTCCGACGCTCGGGCACCCGAGCTTTCCAACAAGAACTTGTCAGCAATCCGCACAACGCTTGAAAACTTCGACGGCGCCTCTGTGGGATTCGGCATGTACGACGTGGAATCGGGCCGCGGCATCGGATACAACCTCGACCAACAGATTTACGGCGCAAGCTCGTTCAAAGCCCCATACGCGCTGTACCTTTGCCAGAAACACATCGAAAACGGCGAGCTCACCATTCCCGGGCTTTCCGACGAAGACGGCACCGAACTTTTCGGCGCAGGCGGCTACACGAAGATCCTGATCGAGAACGCAATCTGCAACTCCGACAACGACTCGTTCGCGATGCTGCGCAGCATGTACGATGCGAACGGTTACAACGAATGGGTCGATGAGCTGGGCATTCAAGATGCGGCCTACACGCCCGACTCGTGGTTCCCTTGGTACAGCGTCCGATCTTCGCTGAAGATCTGGACCGAGATGTACAACTACTGGCAAACGGGCGACGACGCAGCGCAGTGGCTGTCGTCCCTGTGCGGCGAAACCACCGTCTCGTTCCTGCGCGACGTGGTTGACCCGCTGGGCGCCACCGTTCGAAACAAAGCGGGTTGGTGCTCGGGCAGCGACTACGGCTACGACTTCAACGGCGTGTGCGACGCCGGGGTCATTCAGCTTGACGGGCGCACCTACGTCGTCAGCGTCATGGCGGGGGTTCCCGACTGCGAGGAAAATCGCGAGCTGGTTGAGAATTTGATCGCGGCGATTTTCGACGCACGCGATGCGCTTCGCTAAACTGAAGCTGAAGAAGCGGCAGCGGGTGCCGCACGGCAAACAGGCGAGGTCGGTTCGCTCAAGTCGCGCGCATAACCCAGCCACAGCCGGCCCGAACACGCATCAGCAAGAGGCGATTCATATGAGCACGAACATGAACGACAAGCACGGCGCCACCGACGTTGTGAGCGCAGACGAAGCCATCAAGCGCCTTCGCGAAGGAAACGCACGCTACCTTGAAGCGGAAACCGCGCAAGGCGACGTATCTTCGCAGATCAGGCGCTCAACGTTCGAAGAAGGCCAGCATCCTTTCGCCATCGTGCTTGCCTGCTCCGATTCGCGCGTCATCCCCGAAGCCATCTTCTCGGCAGGCATCGGCGACTTGTTCACCATCCGCGTGGCGGGTAACGTGGTGGACAACCATCAGCTGGGCAGCGTCGAGTACGCCGAGAGCCACCTGAACTGCAAGCTGGTTGTCGTGCTGGGGCATACCGGCTGCGGCGCGGTCGATGCCGCGATGCACCACGAGCCCTACGGTACCGTGAAGTTCATCACCGACGAGATCAGCGATGCCATTGGCAATGAGGCCGACGAGGCAACGGCGTGCCTGATGAACGTCGCGCACAGCGTGAAGCGCATCGAGGAAAGCCGCCAGCTGCGCGACGACGAGGTCAACAACGGCTTGCGCGTCATCGGCGCGCTGTACCACACTGACACCGGCGTGGTCGAATTCTTGGAATAGAAGAGGCCATCGTCTTTGAGGCGACACCAAGCGGTTCCGGCACGCAGTCACTTACTCCAGCCATACTGAAACAAACAATGGGCGCCTTCGCAGGCGCCCATTGTTTGTTTCAGTATGGCAAACGCGCTCTACGCGAGGCTTTCCAATGCCAACAGATTTCCGATTGCACGAACGTACACGCGGAACGCGCGCTTCATCCCCTCTTCCGAGACGCCCTCGTCGGGGCCGTGCATCCCACCAACCCACGCGGGCTTCACGTCGTCAGGGAACTGCGGACCGAAACTCACTGCGTGCGAAAACAGACGCGCATACGTGCCGCCCTTCATCACGAACGGCTTCGCATCTTGCCCGGTCACGTTGTTGTAGGCGGTCATCAGTGCGCTGACTGCGGGGCTTTCCGGGTTCATAAGGAACGGAACCTTGTCCAGCTTCGCAACGTATTCGGCGCCGATCTGCGCAGCGACTTTCGTCATCTGCCGGGTGATCGCGTCAGCCGTCGTAGTGGTGGGATAACGGCAGTCAAGCGTTTGGGTGATGCGGTTGCCCTCCATGCTGATGACGCCGCCGACCGCAGTAAGCGGGCCGAAGTGCTCGTCAGAGGCCTGAATGCCCACGCCTGATCCGTCAGTCACGCTCAAAAGATCACGCTCAAGCTTCAGAAACGTGCACTCCCCATCGTTTCCCAAGCCGTTTTCCACCAGGAATCCAACAAGAATTGCGATAGCACTTTCACCAAGCTCGGGCGTGGAAGCATGGGCGCTCTTGCCATGAACTTCGATCTTCACCAGGCCGTCTCCTGCGGGTGAAACCGCAATGCGGGGGTCGCTAGAAACCGGGGCCGCCGCATCTTCGGGCAGGCGAACCACTGCATGAGCCAATCCGGGAACCGCGTTTGCAGCCGTGCCGCCTGCGATTTCCACGATGGAGCCGTCCTCAATAGGCGCGCTTTTCAGCACGCCAACGCAGCATCCCGACTCGCCGTAGCCAAGCGGGAAATCGGCATCGGGCGTGAACAGGAACGTGGGGTCGTCGAAGCGCTTGCGATAGTACGCGACGTCCGACATGGTCGTTTCCTCACTCGCACCGAACAAGATGCGAATATCATGCGGAAGGGCGGCCTTCTGACGTGCGGCTTCATCCATCCAGAACTTCGCCGCATGAAGCGCAAGCAAGATGGGGGCCTTGTCGTCGCTGGTGCCGCGACCAAGCAGGTAGCCGTCCTTGCGCGTAAGGGCATACGGCTCGAAATGCCAACCGGGGCCTGCTGGTACCACGTCGGTGTGACCGATGATTCCCAGCTGCTGGCCCGATGCGCCGTTCGCGTCGGCATAGCCGATATAGCCGTCAACATCGTGAGCTTCGAAGCCGTAACCTTGGGCGATGTCCAAGGCAACCGAAAGCGATTCGCGCGGACCGGGGCCGTAAGGCGCACCGGGGGCCGCCTTCTCAAGCTCTTCAAAACTGGGCGCGGCAACGAGCCGCTCCATGTCGGACAGAACCTTCTCCCAATTGTCGGCAAGGTAACCTTCTATCTGGGATTCAAGCCGGTCGCTCTGCGGGAATTCGAATCGTGCTTCTTCATTCGCCATAGCGTGCTCCTTTTTCAGACCGCATTTCTGCATAATCCTAGCACGTATGTGGTGTTCTCTCGACGCATGCAAATTGTTCCGCTATAATCGGTTGCTGCGCCCGAGTGGCGGAATGGCAGACGCGGCGGTCTCAAAAACCGTTGTCGAAAGACGTGCGAGTTCGACTCTCGCCTCGGGCACCATTCCAAACAAGAAATCGGCTGATCGGAAACCCGGTCAGCCGATTTTTCCATTTCGCCCGAATATCGCCTAATAACGAAACGGCGCCTGAAAACCCAGACGCCGTCCCTGAACCTATTTCCACAGCCGAAGGCCAACGGCCGTCACGCTACCGCAGCTACGCTGCAGCGGCATCCTTCTTCTTGAAGATCACCTTGGCAGCCTTCACTGCAAGAATGACAGACAGAACAAGCAGCGCGATGCCCAAACCGAACTGGAGCACGTTCGCAACCGCGATCGCACCGCCAGCCAGCGCCACGAACTTCGCCTGCACGGTCATGCACAGCGAGGTGCAGGTAACCAGCATCATGAACGCCATCGGGATGTAGAACATCTTGTTGTTGCGGCCCGCATTGCCAAGCCATGCGCAAACCGAAAGCAGCGCCAGTGCAGCCAGCAGCTGGTTAGCCGCACCAAACAGCGGCCAAATCAGCGTGTAGCCCGTAAGGCCCAGCACCACGCCGATAACAACCGTCACGATGGTGGCAACCCACTGGTTGGCAAAGAACTTGTGCACGCCGGTAAGCTGATCGAGGGTCTTCCCCTCGGGCGTCCACAGCTCCTGGAACATGTAACGAGCAAGACGCGTAGCCGTATCAAGCGAGGTCAGGCAGAACACCGAAATTGCAAGGATAAGCAGCGAGTACGCGATGTCCTCAGTCGCCGCCAAACCAGGGATGCAACCCAGCATTTGGGAAAGGCCCTGCGCGAAAACCTGCGTCGGCGAGGCGAACCCGCCCGCCGCGTACTTGGCCCACACGAAGCCGACAGCGCACAGCGAGATCACAGCAAGCAAGCACTCAATCAGCATGCCGCCGTAAGCGATGGGCTGAGCCTGACCTTCCTTATCGATCTGCTTGGACGTGGTGCCCGACGCAACCAGGCTGTGGAAGCCCGAAATCGCGCCGCATGCAATGGTGACGAACAAAGCCGGGAACAGAAAACCACCCTGGGCAGCCTTGTTGATAACAGCCTTGCCGGTTTCGTCCACAATGGCAGCACCCGTAGCAACGTCGTACGCCTGATTGGTAGCGAAGAAGCCCGTGAACGCCGGGATCTGCAGGTTGTCAACAGCACCAACCACGCCAGCGCCAAGAACGGCGAACGCGGCAAGGGCGATCATACCGTACAACAGATAGCTGGACAGGTAATCGCGCGGCTGAAGAAGAATCCAAACCGGCGCGACGGACGCAGCCAAAATATACACGCCAATGATGATCATCCACGTGTTGTAATCGAACTGGAACGGATGAAAATTGAAACCGATGGCGACTACTGCCACGATCACGACAATAGCCATACCGATGTTCAAAGCCGCCGGAAGCTTACGACCGCGCGTCAGCAAGCCCCAAATAATGGCAGCAACAATGAACAGGATGGAAATCGACGCGGTCTGCTCGTTCGCCACGCTGGGCTTAGCAAGCGTGGAAGCGAACGTGTTCGCGACGATGGACGAGAACGCAGCAACCACCAGCAGCAGCGTAAGATACGAGAAGATGCAGAACAACTTCTTCGCCGATTCGTCGATGTTCTCCTCGATGATCGACGCCAGCGTATGACCCTTGTGGCGAATCGAGGCGAAGAGCGCACCGAAGTCGTGCATGGCGCCAAAGAAAATGCCGCCAATCAGCACCCATAGCACAACGGGGACCCAGCCGAAAACAGCGGCCTGAATAGGGCCGTTAATAGGGCCGGCGCCCGCAATGGACGAGAAATGGTGGCCCAAAACGACATACGGAGGAGCGGGGACGTAATCCACGCCGTCCTCGTATTCGTGAGCCGGTGTGGGACGATTCGGATCGACGCCCCACTGCTTCGCGAGCCATCCTCCGTAGAAGATGTATCCGCAGATGAGGATCGCGGCGCAAACGATCAGCAAGATCATTGCGTTCATGGTTGATGTTCCTTCCTTAAACCTGTTCCTGGCGTCAGGGCATTAAGAAAGAGAAGCCTGCAAATTGCTTTCCAGCGTCTTCTTCATCTCTTTGCCCATGGCGTTGGTGATGACGCTTGCGCTTTTCAGGTCAAGGATGGCAACACGAAGGTCGGCCCAACCGTTCAGGCCCAGCTTGAAGTTCTTGCGGAACCTTGCTTTGCGGGTGATCTTCAAAGCCTCGTCATCGGCGGCGTCGGTTATGACGACCAGCGAGATGAAGCTTTGCATGTGGTTTGGCTCATCGGGGTTCACCTTTTTGATGCCCTGGGTTTTCACGAACTCGATGAGCTCGGAGATTTCGGACGCAGTAAGGTGATCGCTCTCGGCGAAAAAGATGTACTCGTGGGAAGCGACTTCCCAAAGTTTCGCGCGCTTAACCAGCACATATTGCTCGCCACGCGTATGGAACTCCGCATAACCGGGAAACACCCTGCCCGCGAATTCCTGGTTGCGACTGACGTCGAACCACGCCTCGTGCGCGGCAAGCAAGCTGTTAAGCACGTTGTCTTTCGTCGAAGACAACGCTGAACCAGCCTCTCTCTGATTGCACAAGCATCGTCGAGATGAATCTGCGCGATTCACTAAGGAGACATCGTCCATACCGCAATAATTTCAGGGTGAGAAATTGCTGCGGTATGGCAAGCGCAGGCTTTTTGGCCCTTCGCTTTTCTTGTTCCAATGACGCCCTTGCAACAGAACCGTTACGTATTCACATCGGGATTGTCAGTTTACCCCCGATTAATTTCAATTCAACGGGATGCGCCCCATCTCCTTGTTTCTGCGGCGTATTTCGAACATTTTTTACAAACGCGCAATCTTTCGAAAACAAAAGGAGCCACCCGAAGGCAGCTCCTTAATAGTTGAAGTATTCTGCGAATTACCACAGGGGAAGAACTACAAGGTGAAGTCCTTCTCGCCGTTGAAGACAGCCTCGGCGTCCTCGACGGAGTAATCGGCCAAGGTGATGGCGCTGATTGCCTTGGTAAGGCGAACGGCTTCCTCGGTGGAGCGCATGTGGATGTTACGGCCGGTTGCGTTGCCGCAAGCACCGCCGATGTGAATCTGGTCATGCAGGCTGGTAAGGAAGTCGTGAGCGTCGGCCTTGGAACCGCCAGCGCAAACCAGGCCGGTGCGGCCGGCAGCGCGGGAAGCGATAGCCAAGCCCTCGGCAGAGGTCTGACCCTCGACGGCTGCGGGCGGGTTGACCTTGACGAAGTCGGCGCCCAGGCACAGAGCAACGCCAGCAGCGCCGGCGATAAGCTCGGGGGCCTTCTCGTCGGTGACGGCAGCGCCGCGCGGGTAAATCCACAGGACAACAAGCAGACCCTCTTCATGAGCCTCGGCGATGAGCTGGCCAGCCTCGGCCATCATGGTGGATTCGTACTCGCTGCCCAGATAGATGGTGTAGCCAAGACCGACGATGTTCACGCCGTTCTCGCGCATGGCCAGAACAGCCTCGAGATCGTGCAGCTGCGGGGAATACGGATCGCTCTGAGCGGTCTTGACCAGGTTGGTCTTGGAGTTCATCTTGACCAGGTAGTTGATCTCGGGATGATCGGCGCCGTACATGGCAACCAAACCACGCTGAGCAGCCATGACACCGATGGTACCCTGCTCGGCGATGTCAAACAGGTGCTGAGGATCGCTGTCGGAGATGTCGATGCCCTCACCATAGAAGTCCTTGTTGAGATGCTCGACCTTCTGGTCGCATGCGAACAGCATCAGACGGCCGGTACCGCAGGTCGCCTTCATGTAGTTCTCGATATACACATCGCGCATTTCCGGAGAGACGTCTACCGGCACCTTAACCTGATCGCGAGTGATGGTTGGCATATTTTCCTCCTAAGAGAGTGAGTGGTTTGCCTGCTAACGCACGGCATTTCTTATTGTACCGAATAGTCCAGTGCAAGCGATAGACCCTTTGGGGAGCATCGCCAGACGAAACGGTCGGCGGCTTTTGGCCGGACGACTGCGGGATACGTCCTCGCTCTCGTCACGCTCGCGCTGCCACGTCAGCGAGCTCGAAAAATTCCGCGATCGTCATGCTCGAACGGCATCGCAACCGTTGGAGCCGAAATCAAAAGAAGGAATGGCTCATCAGAACCATTCCTTCTTGTTGTAAACGTAAATCGAGTCGAATTCCTGCTGGCTTTTCACCAGATAAATGATGCCTTCGATGAAGGCGATAAGGCCCATGACCATGGCCGCCAAACCGAAGGTGAACAGGCTCCCCAGAATGCTGACGGCCAACATGATGAAGCCCGCTTGGTTATAGCCCAGATAGAACTTGTGAATGCCAAGCGTTCCCAAGAAGATGGCCAGCAACGCCGCAGCGATGTGGTCTTTGGGAGCTACCTGATTGTACGGCTGACCGTAAGGCTGCTGGTAACCCGGCTGTTGATAACCAGATTGCTGGTAATTAGCCTGTTGGCTGGGCTGCTGGTAGGCATTTTGATAAGACTGCGGGCCAGTTTGCCCATTGGGCGATTGCCACTGCTGCGAAGAGTCGAAACCGGACGGCGGCTCAGGCTGAGAAGAGGCCTGCGACGGATTCGCCTGCCCGTTTGACGGCGGAGTGTACATCCCCTGCCAGTATCCATCCTTATCGTTAGCCATAATGCCCTCCTATGACGACAAGGACATGATACTCACAACGCATGAATCTGTGGGATTCTGCAATCAATCCGTCATGAAAGGGCAAGCTCGTCGGCAAAATCCAACAATCCCGTCTAAAACGATCGCCAGCCCGCAAGCAAAATCTTTCGCGCCTCAAACGAATTTGCCACACCGCGCCAACGCCAAGTCAAACCAAAGGAGCCGCCGCCCCAACCGCAAGCAAGCCCAACGGCCAGCGATTAGTCCTCTTTGCTTGCCTTGTCGAACTCTTCCTTGAAAGCTGCGAACATGCCCTTGGTTTTGCCAAGGTGCTGGCCGATGCTTTTCGCCACGTCGTCAGACGACTTTGAAGCCGCCTTCTTTGCAGCCGGTTTTGCGCTGGTTTTCGCCGCAGACTTAGCGGTCGGTTTCGCTGCGGACTTCGACGTCGTCGCACTCTTCGGCTTTGCTGCTGGCTTTGCGGTCGACTTCGTTGCTTCCTTTTTCGGTGCAGCCACCTGCTTCGGCGCGACGGATTCTTCACCGGAGCCCTCGTTCAAGGCCTTGTTGTACTCGTCTTTGAATGCGCCGAACATACCTTGCGCTTTGCCGATTTGCTTCCCCGTTGCATGAATGCCCTTCTCGACGGCAGCCTCGGTAGCTTGCTTCGCCTCTTGAACCTTGGGCTTTGCGTTGTCGACGGCCTTGCGCGCTTTATCCGCGGCAACCGCCGTAGCCTCGCCCGCTGCCGCAGCGGCTCCGCCCTCGGTTTTGATTTCCGCAGCCGCGTCGTCAACAAGGATGGCGCCCAACTCGGCAACTTCGGCCGCAGCACCGCGCTCATCCATAGGAGCGATCTCGGCACCAACGCCACGTTTGAACCCCTTCACCATGTCCGCGGGAATGGTCATGCGACCGACAATGGCATCGTTGATAGCGCCCGTTTCAACCTCGAGCGACTCAACCTTACCCGTGTGGATATCGAACAGAACACTGCCCACGTAGCCGAGCATCTGCTGCGACTTGGTCATAACGGGCATGCCCAGCCACAACACACAGTTGTCCCAATCAAGGCCAAGACGCTTGACCGCCGCGTTCCCGGTGGCTGCCTTGTCATCGTTGATCATCACGCGACCGTCTTCGATGCGAAAACCGTCAAGCGCGACGAACGAATCTTTGCGATGAAACATCAGCAGCAGATCGGGGCGCTTGACGATGAATCCCACAACGCGCTTCTCGGTGGGATGAAAGACGAAGCCGCCCACTTTGCCAATGCGCTTGTCATTCTTCTTACGCGCCTCGACAACGCGGACACCCGTATATTCCTTAGTGGAAACGATCTTTTGATTCGACGAAAGAAGCTTAGCCATGACCTTTCCTTACACCCAACGGCTTCGGTAACAGAGAAAAAAGCGCAGCTACCCCGAAAGGCAACCGCGCTTTGATTCTAAATTTGTTCGCAAGAACCCTACTCGGCAGGAGTCTTGGCGGCTTCGGCTGCGGGAGCTTCGGCAGGCGCCTCGACCGAAGCAGTCTCGATGGGGGTGGCAACCTGAGCCTGAGATTCTTCAGCGTTCTTGACTACCTGAGCGGCGATGCGCTCGCGGGCGGCCTCGATCTTCTCGCGGAGGTCGTCGTTGTCGGCCTCAACCGCAGGCTCGGGCTCGGGAGCAACCTGAGCGACGCCCTGGACCTTGGCCTGAACGTTCTGAGCAACAGCCTGAGCGTTGGCGGCAACATCTTGAATGACAACGCCAGGAGCCGCAACGCCTGCGGACTGGGCGAAATCGGAAGCCTCGCCCCAAACGGCGTTGACCTTCTCGCTAACAAGAGCACGCGTCTGAGCACCAGCGCGGGGAGCATACAGAAGACCTGCAACGGCGCCAATAACGCCACCTACAATGAAAGGACCAAGCTTAGCCATGAGTTCCTCCTTGAACGAATTTCGATACCCCATTATATACACCGTGCGCTTGGCTCACCGCGTGCAATCACAGGGTTTTACCAATCGGTTTACTTGCGTTGGAAACCTGTCGAAACGCCGACGAATCGGCGTTGGACAGCCGTTGGATTCGCTCTGGTTTTTGTTGGGCTACTAGCGGAAACTTGTTGCTTTTCACCAACTTCCGTCGAGTTTTCGTCTAACTTCTGTCGAAATGTCTCAGGTAGTTCCACCAGACGCCGCCCAGCATCCACCTCGCCTGGCGCCCAGCAAACAAAGCGCGCCCGTCGTCTCTCGCTCAACGCGATAGTTCAGCATTCAGGAAATCAAGCGATTTATTCAAAGCTTGCAGCGCGCACAAATCATCGTCGAAACTTACCTGCAAAAGAGCCGTTCCGGCGGATTCGTCAAGCCACTCGGTTGCGCCGACGAAAGATGCATCCGCTTCGGCGCGATCATCGTGCACCTGAATGTCGATCATCAAATGCTCAAGCAAATGAGGCACCGACGTTGAATCCATAACCGTGACGAACTTGTCGGAAACGCCGTTCACGCAGGCATGCTTGACGATGTCGGGGAACACCGTGCGCACCCTGCCTGCAAGCCCAGGCGTGCAGTAACGTTTTGCGGGATCAGGAATAACCACTTCGCAAACAATGCGGCCGTCCTGCACAACGATCTTCGTTGCCGAAATCGACTTTGCGGGGGCACTCATGCCAGGGCTGCGGGTCATCGCAGACCTACTGATCGGCTTGTCGGGCATCGGCGGACTGGTTGGGAGCCGCCTCACTCGCAGCCTCTACCTGCTCGGCATCTTGCTGTTGATCGGTGCCCGCCTCATTCAAAGCCCGCTCTTCTTGCTTCTGGGCCGCCAGCTGAGCCTGACGTTCCTGCTGCTCTTGCTGGGCCTTTTGCTGAGCTTCGGTCACCTTCTGCGCGTCGCTTTCGGCGCCGGCACCCATACCAGCATTAGCTGAAGCCTCCGCTTCGGACGCCTTCGCGGAGCTTGGATCGGTTCGCGTAAGGCAAATCGAGCTGTCGCTCTGCAGAACGGGCTTCTCGGCACCGGTGATGGACGCAAAAAGGCCCTTCCACCACAGTGCGATATCCTCAAGCAGCGTGGATGTGGTTGTGAAATCGACCCCATCGGCAATGACCAGCGTCGAGCGGTCGTCCGAGAACCAATAACGACCCTGACCATGCATGGGGCCGAAGTCGTATTGAATGGTTTTCGCCGTGGTGTCCAGCGTGTACGAGTAAGCAACGTCGCTTGCAAGGCGAATGGTCTCGCCGTCCACGTTCACAATCGCCGTGCCCGTCGTATTAGCCGAGAACCACTGGCCTTGGATGTCTTGCGTGTCGTCAAAGCGCCACCAACGTGCCCACGACACGCCAAGGGCGACAGCCGCAATAACCAGAACGACCAAGCCGGCAGCAATCAAGCGCTTTTGAAGAGCAGCGCTCTTGGCAGAGCCATCCTTAGCGGAGTCACGCTTCGAGGCGTTCTCTTTCGCAGAAGCGGCCTTCTTGCCTCTTTTGCCCTTGGCGTTCGCGCGACGACCGGAGTCCTTAACGCTGGGACGCGAGGGGTCGAGCTTGAATTCACTACCGCCACCTGGGGTTTCTTCGGGTTTGGAGGCCACAGCGGAATCAACTGCAGGGGCAGCCTGAGGTTCGCCGCGAGACGCTCCCTCGCGATCGGCGGCCTTCGCATCGCCTTCGCTTGGCGCGGAAGCTCCTGGCAAATCGGCAGGCTGAGGAGTGCCCTTTGCGAGATCGGGAGCAAGAGCAGCGGCTTCGGTTTCGGGCGCAGAAACGCTTGTGATCTCGGGAATCGAGATCACATTGGGCACACGTGAAGCGAGGTCGGCCTCTTTGCCGACCCCGCTGTTTTTATCGACCTGATCGGCCATTCAATGCTATTTCTGGACCGTGATGTACTCGGCGCCGCCCATGTAGGGAACCAGCACCTCGGGGATCTTGATGGTGCCGTCGGCCTGCTGGTAGTTCTCGAGCACAGCAGCCATGGTGCGGCCAACCGCAAGGCCCGAGCCGTTCAGCGTGTGGACGTAGCGCGTGCCCTTGAAGTTCTCGGGGTCGCGATAACGGATGTTCGCACGACGCGCCTGGAAGTCGACGCAGTTCGAGCACGAGGAGATCTCTTTGTAGGTACCGTAGGAAGGCAGCCAAACCTCGAGGTCATAGGTCTTTGCGGCCGAGAAGCCCAGGTCGCCGGTGCACAGGTTGATGACACGGTACGGAAGACCGAGCTGCTGCAGGATGAACTCGGCGTCGTTGACCATAAGCTCAAGCTCGTTGTAGCTTTCCTCGGGCTTGGCGAACTTGACCATTTCGACCTTGTCGAACTGATGCACGCGGATCAGACCACGGGTGTCGCGGCCAGCGCTGCCAGCCTCCTCGCGGAAGCACGGGGTGAAAGCGCAGTAATGAAGCGGCAGGTCAGCGGCCTCAAGAACCTCGCCGGCATGCAGATTGGTAAGCTGAACCTCGGCGGTGGGGATCATGTACAGGCCCTCGCGGGTGTGGAACATGTCCTCCTCGAACTTGGGAAGCTGACCGGTACCCGTCATGGTCTTCTCGTTGGCCATGGCCGGCAGCCACCACTCCTTGAAGCCGCGCGACGTATGCGTGTCGGCCATGAAGTTGATGAGAGCGCGCTCAAGACGAGCACCCTGACCAGCCAGAACGACAAAGCGGCTTGCAGCAAGCTTGCTGGCGCGCTCGGAATCGATGATGCCCAGGTCGGCGCCAAGATCCCAGTGCGGCTTCATCTCGAAGCCCTCGGCCTCGAAATCGCGCGGGGTGCCCCAACGACGAACCTCGGGGTTGTCGTTCTCGTCCTCGCCGACGGGCGTGGTCTCGGACGGGATGTTCGGGATACGCAGCAGGATGTCGTTCAGTTTCTCGTCGATCGCCTCGCGCTCGGCAGTCGCGCGGGGAAGCTCGTCCTTGATCTCGGCAACGCGAGCCTTGGCGGCCTCGGCTTCCTCCGTCTTCTTCTGAGCAAGAAGCTGACCGATCTGCTTCGAGATGGTATTGCGCTCGGCCTGAAGGGCCTCTTCCTTCACGATTGCCTGACGACGCTCTTCGTCAAGGCTCGCGAAAGCCTCTTTGTCGAAGGAAGCGTGCTGACTCTCGGTAGCAGCGGCAACTTCCTCGAGATTCTCGCGAACATAGCGAAGGTCTAGCATGATGAGGCTCCTTTTTGGACCGGGCGCCCGGTTTTGCCGCGTTGCAGCTTGACCCGACGACGATCCCACTAGCTGATTAAACGATTGCAGATATGTTGTTGAAGTATAGCGCCTTGGATCGCGTCCCACCCGCAAAGTTGCGCTGAACGCACGAAAGCGGCAGACGGCAGCAACCCGAGCGTTGCCAAGAATGGTAAGATGAGCGGCGGACATCAGAAGAACCATTGGCAATGTAACGATAAGGCGGGTCACATGGACGCAGGCGCCATTTACCATTTCCTGTTCGAAACCTTCACCGGCATCGGCATTCTTGTTGCCGCGGGCCTGGTCATCAGCTTGATCCTTTGCGTCATCTTGGAGCGCAAGACCCGCTCGGTTTACAAGGACCGTGGTCCCAAAACCGACGACGAGTGGTCGCTGTTCGACGACGATGATGACGAGGAGGAAGAGGAGGCGGCCCCCGCTAAGCCGAAGGCCAAACCCGCCCCTGTCGAGGAGAAGAAGCCCGAGATCAAGAAAGCTACCGTTCGCCGCGCCAAGTAACTCGCGAACGCGAAAACCCCGCTGGATGCCGCAGCGCGACAACTGGAAAACGAAAACCGACGTCAAGAGAAAGCTCGCCGTCGGTTTTTTCTTTGCGACTCGGTTCAAAATCGAGGGGTTGTAGAGCAAAAATCGACCGCCCTGGCAGCCCGAAGACAGCCAAGGCGGTCAAGCAAGTTCACATGATCGTTTTCGCGATCGCTACTTCAGCAGATCGGTGACCTGGCCAAGCAGCAGCTCAAAGGAAACGCCACGCTCCTGGAAGTTGGGTTGCTTCGCAGAGACGATCATCGCGTCGTGCGTGAAGTCGCCCGCGAAACGAACGGCCTGGTCAAGCGTGCGACCAGCCATGATAGCTGCCAGCAGGCACGAAGCGTAAACGTCGCCGGTGCCATGCAGCATGTACGGCAGGTACTCGTTGGAAAGCTCGTGAGTCTCGCAGTCAACACCGCCGACGAAATTGCGGATGACGTTTTCGCCCTCGCGCTGAATGCCCTTCAGCACCACATGCTTGGCTCCCTTGGCGACCAGCGCGGCAACAATACGATGAGCCTCTTCATCAGAGATATCGGTGCCCGCCCAGTCATCGCCGATAGGCTCGCCCAAAATGATGGCTGCTTCGGTCAGGTTTGGGGTAAGGATGTCGGCACCAGCGGCAAGCTCGGCCATAGCGGCGCACAGCTCGGGCGTGTAGGTGGGGTAAACCTTGCCATGATCAGCCATAACAGGGTCAACCACGCGCAGCGCGTTGGGGTACATGGCGTACAGCTCGCGAATCAGATCGACCTGCTCGGGTGCACCCAAGAAGCCGCTGTAAATGGCGTCGATCTCAACGCCGATGCCCTTCCAAGCGTTGATGTAGTCCTGCAGGATATTGGTGGTGTCGTGCATGTAGAAGCCAGGGAACGCCGTGTGGCTGCTGAACAGGCCGGTCGGCACGGGGCAGACATCGCAGCCTGCCGCGGAAAGAACGGGGATCGCCACGCCAAGCGAGCACTTGCCGTAACCACACAGGTCATGAACAGCAGCAACGCGCGGGATGTAGTCGCCTTCTCGCTTGTACAGCGCGGGGAGATCGGTGGTCTGATAGATCATCAGGTCCTTCTTTCATCGAATGCTTTTGCAGAAGTTATCTTGGCGGTAAGTATAGTCCGCATTGCGCCGATCGATGAGGAAAGTTTACAAGCCAGAGCAGCCATCCATCGCCGCGCCAACAGGAGTCGAACAGGCGCCCAACGCCAATCGAACAGGCGCCCAACGCCCATGAGTCGAAATGATATCGGGAACCCAACGCGAATTATTTGCGGAGGACGACAACCACGAACAGCATAATCGCAGCAGAAACAGCAATGGGAACGATCAAACCAGGCCCCGGAGCTACCACGCCACCCATGCCCGCCTCAAACCACGCTGCAGCGAATGCGCCCGCAACCAACAAGGCGGCCGCAAGCACCACGCCGAACACGGCAAGCGGCTTGCTCCCCCTCGAGTTGCACGCCGACTCTGCAACCACGGCGACCAGCCAACTAGCGACAATGCACCAAGTAGCAGGCGCTGCAAGCATGGCCAGCAGGCGGTGCGAGACATCGACCTGCGCGAAATTCCAGTAGATGAGCGCTTCCCAACCCATCATGTTGCCGGTTCCGCAGGCGCCCAAAACCAACGCCCACAGCGCCGCAAACGCAAGCGTGATGAAAGCATTGCGCGGGCGAAGGCACGTGCCCGCCGCCAAGGGAAGGAACGCGTTGAATCCGAACGCGCCCACTACGGGCAAGGCCATAGCGACATTCGGCTCTGCGATGCCAATACGCCCGACGAAGAACCACCAGGCAATACTGGCAGCCAACAAAATCACACCAATAAGCGGACTAGCACCCATCACGAATGTCAGCGATACCGCACAGAAACCAACCAAGGCTCCAACATGCGGAACGATCGCACCCAACACGGCGAACGCCAGCGACATGACGACCATGAACACCAGCGGGGACGAAGACGCGAAAACGCTGCTGCTCAGTTGCGCAAGCGAGGAGGTAGCGGCATAGGCACCGGTACTCCAACCTGCAAAGAACGGCAGATTCGCCAACGCAAGGAAACCTAGGAATCCGCTGGTCAGCGCACCGAAGATGCGCGAAAGCGTTTTCTGGACGGAGGGTGTGAGCCTGTCTTTCATAGGAACTTTCGGGGCGCGGGGCCTGCTCTGACCGCGGTTTTCGCGCTGGCTTTGACCGCTTCGAGATCCGCAAGATGCGCCCGAGCGCTCCCTCCTCTCTTCCTCTTGATTTTGGTTTTCGGCCTGCAAAAGCAGCGGATCCATAACATCGGTCTCGCCATCATGCGCAGCGCGGGCAGCATCCAACGCATCCGCAACGACGTACTTCAGCTGGGTGACACCCTCTTCAGCATCTCCCAAGAACTTGTCAGCTTCCTCCTGGAAATCAAACACCGATTCGTAACGGTCTTCCTTTTCTGGAGCAAGCGCATAGAAAAGCACGTCGTCCAGGCTCTCGTCCAAGCCATCCCAGCAAAGCGAAGGAAGAACGAGCTCGGCATCGACAATGGCTTGCTCGGCGCGAGCCAAATCGGGAGCCGTAAACGGGTTTGAGCCAACAAGCATCTCGTATGCGACGGAAGCCAGCGACCACTCGTCCGTACGCACGTCAAGTTCCTCGCGGCGCATCTGCTCAAGCGGCATGTAGCCGATGGTGCCGCCGCCCGTGGTTCCCACGCCTGAAGCGTCAACCAAGGTGGCAAGTCCGAAATCGGTTACTTTGACCTGGCCTTCTCGATTGATGAGGATGTTGTCGGGCTTGATGTCCAAGTGGAGCACGCGATGCGCGTGTGCCTTTTTCAAAGCGCCCGCAACCGCATCGAACACCGCGGTGATCATATCGAGCGTCACGTAGTCGACATAGTCACGCATCAGCTTTGAAAGCGTGATGCCCTCGATGTATTCCATCACCAAGTAGGCAGTTTGTCCGCGAACCTCAACGTCGTAGACGGTAACGATATGCGGGTCGGACAGCATGGCGGCCGTGCGCGCCTCGTCCAATCCGGGGATATGGGCAAGCGCCTGAACGTCCTGATCATCAGGAAGGTCATGGGAAGACAAGCCGTGAGTGATCGCGGCCGATCCCGCAACCGCGTCGGCGCCCGGCAACGCAGCGCGCAGGGCATCGGTTTCGGTTAAGGGAATGGCTTTGATGGCGACCCTACGCTGGATGCGCGGATCCTTAGCCACCATGACGGTGCCGTATCCGCCCGCACCGGCTTCGCCCAACAGGCGATATCGGTCGAGTATGAGCTTGCCTTTGGCCATACGGCCTGCCCTTTCAGTTGAGTTCAATCGGTGTGCGTTTAGATAGGGCGAAACGCACATTGACGGACGCTTTCGAAGAAAGCGCAAGCGTCCGACCTCGCGCGTTCGTTGAAATGATATCGCAAATCAATGCGCCGCTTGGGATCATCGAAATGCAAGATCGTGCAAAAAGTGTGCGCAAGCGAAAAAATTATCTTGCGCAATCCGAGAAGCTGGCGTATTATACCAATTCGTTATCGTCAGATAGCTCATGCGGGTGTGGCGGAATTGGCAGACGCGTACGGTTCAGGTCCGTATGGGGGCAACCCCATGAAGGTTCAAGT
>CAKTWD010000011.1 GCA_934630485.1 uncultured Eggerthellaceae bacterium
CCTTAAAGATCTGTGGGAAAACGAACCTTGGCTTAACGAATTGCAGCTGGCAAAGGCGCTTATCACGCAAATCGTTTTGGAAGACGACGATCTGCGCGAAACGGTTTTCAAGCGTGCGAGTGTAATGATTAAGGAATGCTCTGAGACGGTTGCCCCGTATTTGAAGGGTCAAAACTAGAAGTCTCTCTAGTAATCGCGTGTGGCGCAACGCTAGAATCTAGACGTTTGATCAGAAACCTAAGGAGACGCACGTGCCCCAGTACTTTTTCGACGCGCTATACAACGGTTATACCGGCGAGTACCAGCTTATGAGCTCGTTGTACCGCAATGGCCTGGATGCCCTTCGCCCGCCTGCGGATATGGGTGTTGATGTGGTGTCTTTGAATCTGAAGCAGCAGTTAGAAAAGCCTGGTACGCCTCCCGAGACGTTTTTCTTTCAGGTGAAGACGGCCGTGACGAATGTGCGCGAGGACCCCGATCATCCTGGAGCCATCACGACGGTGGAGTTCAAGCTAAAGGAGAGCGAGGTTGAGTTGCTTTCCCAATCGCGCGATCGCGCCCTGTTCTGCTATGTGTACAACGGAGAAGCCGGGTCGCTTACGGACGCATTCGAGACGCCGTTCATTTGCTTCTGGTTCGACGGAACGCTTATCGAAAAGATCAAAGCTGCTGGTGCGTTTTTCCGCAAGGAAGGCGAGTCGAAGCTAACGCTTGCTTGTCAGCTGCGCAAGCCTACGCACGGTTACGGCCATTGGTACGCTTTGGTTGTGAACAAGAACGGCGAAAAAGTTGATAACGGCTATCTTGGCGCTGTTGGCGGGGAAGGTTACCCAGCCGACGATTGGGCCGATCATTATAGTGTGAGCGGTTACCTGGAATATGCACGCTGGGGGCTGTAGATCTGCCACAAATCATTGCTTTCTGTTGAAGAGTACCGATATCATTATGTTCATTAGTGTTTTGCGACGAAAACCGTCGTATTCTGCAATTGAGCAAGGGTTAAAGGGATTTAGCGCGAATAGGGCCGATTTGGGAATCGGACATTTCGTTTGCCGGAAAGGATCAGCAGCATGAAGTGGAGCGTTGTCACCGACTCGAGTTGCGACATTCTTCCTATGACGTATAGCTCTGACTATATCGAGCTGACCAGCGTGCCGTTCGTTATCAGTGTCGGTCGCGAAGACTTCATCGACAACGAGGATCTTGACGTTCAGAGGATGCTTCACGACATGGAGCAGGAGAAATCCGCCAGCTACACCTCGTGCCCCGCTCCGGGCGCGTGGCTTGAGCAGTTCGAGAAATCCGACCGCACGTTCGCCATCACTATTTCCTCCCAGCTTTCTGGCAGCATGAATAGCGCTCTTACCGCTATGGACATGGCGCTTGAGGCTCATCCCGAAAAGAAGATCGCGGTACTTGATTCCGGCTCCACCGGCCCCGAGCTTGTTCTGTGTGTGCACGAGCTTGAAAAGCTCGCTCGTGAAGGCGTCGATTTCGATGAGGCTGTTGTTCGCGCGAATCAGTTCCTGGACAAGACCAAGTGCATTTTCGCGCTGTCTTCGTTTGACAACCTTATTAAGAACGGTCGCATGAACAAGATGACCGGTTTTCTTGCAAAGGCGCTGGGCATGTGGGGCATTGGCAGTGCCAGCGACGAAGGCAAGATCGTCATTGAGGGCAAAACCAAGGGTCCCAAGAAGGCGGTCCGTGCGTTGATCGGCTTAATGAAGGAGCACGGTTTTGCCGGCGGCCACGTTGCTATCAGCCACTGCGACAACCACATTGTCGCCCAAGCTCTGAGGGACAGCATCCTGGAAGCGTGGGGCAATTCCACGATCGATATTCTTCCGACCAGGGGCCTGTGCAGCTATTATGCCGAGCGCGGCGGCCTGATCGTTGGTTTTTAGGTTTGCCTGCTTCTGTGCCTGCGGGCTTTCAGATTGCGATTGCCGTTTCGGGGATGTTGAATGGTTTACGTGCAGCATTACGATTCGCCTCTTGGCGACCTTTTGCTAGCTTCAGATGAAACCGCGCTGATCGGCCTATGGATAGAAGGCGGCAGGTTTTTTGCCGAAACGCTGCCTGCGAAATGCTTGCAGCGGGAAACGCATGTTCTTGCGGAAACCAAGCGTTGGCTCGATGTTTACTTTTTAGGGGAAGAACCTGGTTTTACGCCACCTTTGAATCCGGCTGGTAGCGAGTTTCGTCAAGCAGTGTGGCGCCTTTTGCTTGATATCCCGTATGGTCAAACAACTACGTACGGCGCGATCGCTGACTCGCTGGCGAAGCAGCGCGGTGTGGCGAAGATGTCGGCTCAGGCGGTTGGCGGAGCGGTGGGGCATAACGAGATATCGATCATCATCCCATGTCATCGGGTTGTTGGAACAAACGGCAACCTTACGGGGTACGGTTCGGGTCTTAACAACAAGATCAAACTTCTTCAACTTGAAGGTGTGGATACAAGCCGTTATTTTCTTCCGAAGGACTAGCGAATCGATTCTCGTTGTTCGCCATTAGGATCGAACCGAGCAGCCTGCGTATATGTACGCAAACGAATAGAGCCACCGCGAGGTGGCTCTATTGCATGGGTGATGCTGATTACAGGTTGGATTGCTTCCTCTTGGCGATAACCGCTACGGCGAGAGCGCAGCAGGCGATTAGCAGAGAGGCGATGACAAGTGTGCTAGCTGCATCGCCCGTTGCGGGGATGACGTTTTCGGCGTTGGGTGCATCGCCGTTATTTGTTGCATTCTTGCCACCGTTGTTGTCGGCATTGTCCTTGTTGGACTGGTCATCGTTTTTGTTGCCAGGCTCTTTGTCACCAGTGCCGGGCTTCTGGTTGTCCTTGTCTGGCTTGTTGTCGCCAGGGTTATCGGTGCCAGAACCGTCTCCCTTGTCAGGCTTGTTAGGGTTGTCCACGTTGGGGTTTGCTGCCGCGATTAAGCATGTTTTGCCGCTAGCTGCGATGTTGGTGTATCCGGTGAACTCGCTTCGTTGCTCCTTGGTTTGTTCGGTGTAGCGTAGGTTTTCGTCATCGGTATACCAGCCATCGATTTTTTTGCCGGTGACATCATCCGGCTTGCCCTGATAGAAGGAGTCCATGTCCTGAGCCGACTGCAGCTTCAGGGGGGAGTTGTCCAGATAGATGTCGGATGCCGCTTTGTCGGCAGTGTTGTTGCATAGTTGGGTGTTGGTAACAACCGTGCCCGCATTCTGGCCGGAATTCGATTCTGCAGCGAACCCTCCGCCGTGGGTGGTGGCATGGTTGCCCGTAATGGCGCAATCGTCGATGACAAGGTTGGTGAAGCTGCCATACGACGTCACGCCTGCGCCAACGGCGCCGCTATTCCCTGTTATCGAGCAAGAGCGGATTTCCGCTTTAGCGGGTGATGCGAGCATCACCGCAAGCACGCCGGCTCCGTAGCCTTCATCTTGATTGGCGGTGTTGTTGCTGATTGTTGCATTCTCTACGAACAAGCCAGGTTTTTCAGCCGCGGTTACGCTTGGAGTGTCAGCGCAAATGGCATAAGCCGCAGTGAAGAAGTAGGCAGAAGCAAAAACACCTGCACCGTCATTTGCATGGTTGCCGCAAATGGTGCCACCGAGGATTTGCACCGAGCTCTCGAGATTGCCCCATTTCCCGTTTCCGATTTCTTCAATTGAGGCAACGACCGCAATGCCGCCGCCCATTTCGTTTGCTGTGTTGCCGGAGATCGTTCCTCCGTTCATGATGAACGTCGATCCGCCTATAACGCACACGCCGCCACCGACAGAGGTTACTGTTCGGGGATCGAACCCGTAGTCTACGTAGTCTGCGGCTTTAAAGGGTGACGTGGCATAGCAGTTGGTGATTTCACCGCCGTCCATGATGAACGAGCCACCTTTCACCACTCCAACGCCACCGCCGTAGCACATAGATCCGCTGACGATGCCGCATTTGTCGATGGTTCCACCGTACATGTGGAAATTGCCGCCATAAACGCTTACGCCGCCGCCGTAGTAGTTATCGCCATTGCGGTCGGCAACGGTGACACCGGGATACATGCTGCAGGAACCTTCTATGTATAGCATGCCAGGCCCGTCACATGCTGGCGCGTTTCCGCCGCTGATCATCAGGGTGTCGCTGCCGTCTTCTGCGCCCAAGTTCAGCTGTGCGCCTGGACCTACAAAAAGCGAGCATCCCTCGTTAATAGTGATCGTATGCCCGTTTCCAAGGATGGTGATCGGGCGCGTGCTCGTAAAAGAGGCGCCGTTACTATTGAAGTTGTCGGTAAGCCGAATGACGTATTCGCCGCTTGTTGCGGCGTTGGCGGTGCTTACCGCATTGTTAAATTCCTGGCTATTGTTAGCGTCGATTGTTGTGTGCTCTGCTGCGAAAGCGGTCTGGGGCGCCACCATGGCGCAGATTGCGAACACCGCGAAAAGGAGCAGCGTTCTGATTCGTTTCTTCGTCATCTTCTTTCCGTTCTCATCAAAACTCCAACAAGGCAGTTTGGATAGTCAGCAACTGATTCAAAATGCGTGAATATGCTCGATGAATACTATCAGAAACATAACGAAGCCAAGCTAACATAATCCCCAATCGTTCTGTTTCTTCGAAAAGTGTTATCTCTCGCTAAATCTCAAGGTAGCGACCGGTGATGCTGCTGGGGTTGGCGGCGATTTCCGCAGGCGTGCCGCATGCCACTACGCGCCCGCCGTTGCTTCCGCCGTGCGGGCCCATATCAATCACGTAATCGGCGTTGGCAATGAAATCCAGATCGTGCTCGATGACCACGACGGTGGCACCTTGCTCGACAAGCCTTTGGAACACAGCCAGAAGCGTCTCGACGTCGCTTGGATGCAAGCCGATGGTGGGCTCGTCGAACACGAACACGGCGTCTTCCTGTCCGCGACCCATCTCGCTTGCAAGCTTCAGACGCTGCGCTTCGCCGCCCGAAAGCGCCGGCGTCGCCTCGCCCAGCGTAAGGTAACCCAGTCCCAAATCGTGAAGCGTCTGCAGCTTTTCGTGAGCCTTCTTCACGTCGGCCACGTGCGGCAGCGCTTCGTCAACCGAAAGGGATAGCAGCTCGGGAAGGCTGAGCGCCTGGTTTGCCGGCTTGTCTTTTTCGGGGCGACGAATGTTGTTGGCTGCATCGCTGTAGCGCGACCCGCGGCAATCGGGGCATGCGATGTCCACGTCGGGTAAGAATTGCACGTCAAGCGAGATCTGTCCTGTGCCGTCGCAGGTGGGGCAGCGCAGGCTTCCCGTGTTGTAAGAAAAATCGCCCATCTTCAAGCCCGCTGCAGCGGCAGCGTCGGTGCGCGCGTAAGAACGGCGCAGGATGTCAAGCACGTCTGAATACGTTGCCACCGTCGATCGCACGTTGATGCCAATGGGCGTGGCGTCGATAAGGTTCACGCGCTCGATGCCGTCAGCTTTAATTGCGCTTACATGTCGGGGCAACGGTTCGCTTGCGGCGTTTGCCGCAAGCGCGGGAATGAGGGTTTCCAAAACAAGGGTGGTCTTTCCCGACCCCGACACTCCTGTTACTGCAATCAAGCGTCCCTTCGGGATATCGATGGAAAGGGGTTTCACGGTATGCAAACCGATAGATTCAAGATGGATGCGGCCCAGGTCGAACATCTCGTCGGGCTTGGCATGCGGGCGCGTTGCCACGCGAATGGCGCCCGACAGGTAGGGACCGATGATCGAATCTTGGTTAGCTGCAACTTCTTGAACGGTGCCTTGCGAGACCACCATGCCGCCATCAGCGCCGGCTGCGGGCCCCATTTCAACCAGATAGTCTGAAGCGCGCAGGATACGCGTGTCGTGATCGACCATCACCACGGAGTTGCCGTCGGCGATAAGGTCCCTCATCACGCCAAGAAGGCCGTCGATATTGGCGGGGTGTAAACCGATAGAGGGCTCGTCCATAACGTAGAGCACACCCGTAGTTCGGTTGCGAACCGAGCGGGCAAGTTGCACACGCTGTCGCTCGCCCGTGGAAAGCGTCGATCCGGCACGGTCAAGCGACAGATACCCCAAGCCAAGCTGCAGCAGGCGCTTGGCGGTGCTCTGGAACGAATCGCAGATCAACTTCGCCATTGGGCGCATTTCTTCAGGAAGGCTTTCGGGAACCCCAGCTACCCATTCAACGGCCTGGTCAAGTGTCATTTCTGCTGCTTGAGCCAGGTTGATGCCGCGCACCAGCGGGCTGCGAGCCGCATCGGACAGACGTGTGCCGTGGCAATCGGGGCAGGGACCTTCCGTCAGGTACTTCGCAACACGGCGCAGGCCCTTCTCGTCCTTTGCTTTCGAAAGCGCGTTCTGGACGGTGCGCACTGCGTTGAAATAGGTGAAATCAAGCTCGGCGAAATCCTCGCCCTTCTTGGCTTTGTACAGGATGTGTCTCTTCTCGGCGGGGCCGTTGAACACGATGTCGCGCTCTTCGGCGGTCAATTCGGAAAACGGCACGTTCGTGCGCACGCCCATGGCGCCGCACACCTGTTTCATCAGGTCCCACATCAGCGAGCCCCACACCACCACGGCGCCTTCGTCGATGGTCTTGCTTTCGTCGGGAACCAGCGCGGCGCGGTTGACCGTGCGGGCAATGCCTGTTCCGCTGCAGGTGGGGCAGGCCCCTTCGCTGTTGAAGGCAAGCTGCTCGGCGCCCGGGCCGAAGAACTCGGTGCCGCAGTAGGGGCAGGGGGTTGGTAGCTCGGCGGCTACGTTCAAGGTGGGCGGAACGTGCTTGCCGCAGTTGGGGCACACGTGGCTGCCCACGCGCGAGAACAAAAGGCGAAGGCTGTTCAGCAGCTCGCTTGAAGTGCCGAACGTGGAGCGGACGCCGGGAACGGCGGGACGCTGATGAAGCGCCAGGGCGGCGGGAACGTAGCGGACGTCGTCGACAGTTGCCTTACCTGCCTGCGAAATGCGGCGGCGTGTGTAGGTCGAGAGTGCCTCAAGGTAGCGGCGCGACCCTTCGGCGTACAGTACGCCAAGTGCCAGCGAGCTTTTGCCCGACCCGGAAACGCCTGCGATTCCCACAAGCTCGCCCAGGGGGATGTCGACGCTCACGTTTTTCAGGTTGTGCACGCGTGCTCCGCGCACCTCGATATGATCGATGTTGTGCATGGTGTCCTTAGGGATTCGGGCCGATTGTTCCCTTAGATTATGCCATGCACCGCGCGGCGGGATGTCCCGCGCATCGTTCGGGCGGGGAAAGCGCACAGCGAAGGACCGGCCTCGGGTGATCTGCGTCCCGAAACCGGCCCGTTCGTGGAGGTACTTGTCACTTACTTCAAAGTAAGGCCTTCAAGCATTGGCAGTGCGTCATCCCAGTTCAGCTTGCGATGAATCTGCACGCGCACGGTTTTGCCGTTAGGCGCCGATGCGAACATCGTATAGGTGTTGTCGGGGGCCTTCAGGCGAAGCCACGTAGTGCCCTTGATGTCCACCTGATCGGTGGCAATATTCTTGCCTTCGTAGGTCTTCTGCAAGCTGGCGATTTCCTCTTCGGGCGAGCGCGGGAACACGTCTACCTTGAAAGAGCTGTCGGTGCCTTCCTGATAGAATCTTGCTTTTTGCTCCTTGGCGCTTCCGCTGTCTAGGACGAATCCCTCTGTTGCCTCAATCTTGAACGTATCACAATCAACGCCAGTAGTGGATTCGGCCGCCTTGGAGTCGCCGGCTTCAGCCGCGATGTCCTTGTATTCTTCCGTCTCGGTACCAGTGGTGTCAAAGCGCATTACGGCGGGGTTTTGACCAACGTGGTACTGGCTGTCGATGTTGACGGTGATAGGACCGTAGTAAGGAGCCTTCGGAACCCAGAAGTAAACGAACTCCACCGATTCACCAGCCGGAACGTCCGGTCGATCGTTTCCGTACTTGGCGCCTTCGTACAGTTCTTCGGGGATGTTGCTGGTGGTGTATTCAAGCACGGCGGCCTTGCTGGAGCGGAAGATCTCGTCGCCGGCTTCAAGTTCGCCCTGCGCGGCCTTAACGCTGAAGCCCGTAAACTTCAAGGGCTTGTCGCCGTTGTTGGTGATCTTAAGGCGAAGGTAGAAACCGTCCTTCTTGGCCTTATCGCCAGCGTAGAACGTGCCGTCAGCTACGGATTCGAAGGTGTTGCCGTCGATCTCGACCGACTGCGACTGGTAAGCGGGTTGCGCCGACGCTGCAGCGCTGCTGGATCCGCTTTGCGCTGCGTCGGTCGAGCTGCCGCCACCGCAGCCAACCATCGTGCAGGCAAGCATGGCCGAAAGAGCCACTGTCGGTACTCCTACAAGCACCTTTTTGGTAATTGGATTCACCATGTCGACCACTCCCTTTCGTCATGTTGCTTGTAGCTTTTGCGTCTACCTGCATTATGGAGGGAGGGGCGCCTACTGCGAAGAGCCCGGCGGCTTGGAAGAGACGTGGAAAGGGTCCCTTGCGGCTCAAGCTGGCGGGTTCGCGCACCCCCAGGGGCCGCCAACTGGGTGCTGGCGTAAGTAAAACTGCCGTTCGAGCGCACGCCGCTGGTATAATGGGTGTAACTTTCAATCGATTTCAACTGCTCGATTCAAGGAGGACGCCGTGCTTCAGGACGACAGGATTTGGATGGCGCAGGGCGACAACCCCTGCTATCTGCTTCTCAATCAGGCAAATCGTCATGGTCTCATCGCCGGTGCTTCCGGCACAGGCAAGACGGTCACGCTAAAGGTTATGGCCGAGGGCTTCTCTCAGGCGGGCGTTCCCGTTTTCATGGCCGACGTTAAGGGTGACGTCACCGGCATGTGCCAGGCCGGCGTCGACTCCGAGAACATGCAGAAGCGCATTCAGAAATTCGGGTTGCAGGGTTTCACGTATCAAGGTTGCCCTGCACGTTTTTGGGATATGACGGGAGGCCCCGGCATTCCCGTTCGCGTGACTGTTTCCGACATGGGGCCGGTGCTTCTGTCGCGCTTGCTTGGCCTTACGCAGGTGCAGGAGGGCGTGCTGAACATCGTTTTCCGTATTGCCGACGACAGGCAGATGCTGCTAATCGATTTGAAGGACCTGCGCGCCATGCTGAATTACGTCAGCGAGCACGCGAAGGAATACACCACCACGTACGGCAACGTTTCGGCTCAGTCGGTTGGCGCCATTTTGCGTGCGCTTATCGCGGTTGAAGATCAGGGCGGGGACATTTTCTTCGGCGAGCCGTCGCTTGAGCTTTCCGATTGGTTCGCATGCGACCTTATGGGTCGCGGCTATGTGAACATCCTGAATGCCGCGCGTATTATTCAACAGCCGCAGATTTACTCGATGTTCCTGCTGTGGATGCTGTCCGATTTGTTCGAGAAACTACCCGAGGTGGGCGACTTGGACAAGCCTCGTTTCGTTTTCTTCTTCGACGAGGCGCATCTGTTGTTCAAGGACATGCCCAGCGAGCTTTTGAACAAGCTCGTGCAGGTGGTCAAGCTCATTCGTTCCAAGGGTGTGGGCGTTTACTTCATCACGCAGTCGCCCAGCGACATTCCCGGCGAGGTTCTGGCGCAGCTTTCCAATCGTGTGCAGCATGGCTTGCGCGCTTACACGCCCGCCGAGCAGAAGGCCGTTAGGGCGGCAGCCGAGGCGTTCCGCGCGAACCCGAATTTCAAGAGCGAGGACGTGATTTTGGGGCTGGGCACCGGTGAGGCGCTGGTGAGCTTCCTTGACGAAGAAGGTAAGCCTTCGGTTGTCGAGAATGCCAAGATTCTGCCTCCGCAGTGCTTGATGGCCGAGGCTTCTGACGAAGCGAAGGCTGCGGTGGCGCATGGGCAGATTGCGCTGATGGTGAAGTACGGCACGGCTATCGATCGCGAGAGCGCGTACGAGAAGATCATGGACGAGCGCGAGCAGAATGCCGCTGCCGAAGAACTTGCCAAGGAAAGGGCTAAGCTCGAGGCTGAGAAGGCTGAGTTCGCCAAGCAACAGGAGGCAGCGCAAAAAGCCGCCGAGAAAGAGGCGGAGCGTCAGCAGAAAGCGGCAGAGAAGGAAGCCGAGCGACAGGCGAGGGCAGCCGAAAGGGAGGCGGAGCGTCAGGCGCGTGCGGCTGAGCGCGAAGCAGAGCGCTTGGCCAAGGCTGAGGAGCGCGAGCGCCAGAAGCAGAAGGATGCGATGTCGCGCGTTGCCGCGAACATCTTGAGCTCGGCAGGACGTACGGCTGCGAACCAGATCGTCCGTGGCCTGTTTGGCACGCGACGTTAGGGTTTGGCTGAAGCTATTAATAAGCCGTGATCTGCGAGAATGCGGGTCACGGCTTTTGCTTTGGGACTGCAAGCCGGTGCTCCCAGCTTGCTTTTAGATCGAGACTTAATCCGTTATGTCGACAACGGCATAAGAAGTGTTTTCGCCGGTTCGCGTCTTCAAATACTCTCGCAGCCCGGGATCGGTTGCGTAAACGTAGCAGCCTTTCATGCCGCGCGTCATGAGCGTGCGATACGTGTTCTTGATTATTTCATCAGCTAATCGGTGAGCGCGTTCGGGGTCTTCTTTCTCCATCTTCTTCAAGCCTTTGATCGACTGATCGGTTTTGGCTCTGTTTGTGTAGTCGGTAACCAGGTGACCGTTTTCGTAACGGAGGTCGTTGCCGATGATCACGCCAACGTATTCGAATTCGAGACCTTGGGTGGTGTGAATGCAGCCTGCTTCGTTTATCGATGTTGGGCTTATCGCAAACGCTTCGTCTCCGTTGAGATTCCAGCTGATTTCGAAGTCGCCGATCTTGATCTCGTGGGTGTTGGTGTCCGAGCGTCCTTTGCCCGAGGGCCATTCCCAACAATAACCAGCCAAAATGCGCGCCTTGTTTGACCCTTTGTTTCGCTCGATAACTTTTTCTCTCATTTCCTCGGGCGTATCGAACACTACGAACTCGTAGTCGATGTTTTCGATATCGTAATTCGCAGTTTCGCGAATGCCCAAAACGTCATCTAGCCATGCCAGATAGCCGTCGGATCCGTTACAGCGGAACTGCGATGACAGTTCTTCTTCGAAGACTGTCGCGCCATTGAATGCCGCCCATCGTTTGATTTCGTCTGCACTGCCGATGTCTTTGATGGTCACGCGCTGGCTTTCGTCAATGAAGAAAACGCTGAGTCTTGCTGCGTGGATGATTTCATGAATTTGGTTCAGACCCTCGTTCCCGTAGAATCCGGACTTTTCGTTCAGTCGGTGCGCCTCGTCTGCGAGAACGACACCGATGGCGTTCCTGGGAGTGTCAACATAGGTACCGGAACCCTTGAACATATTGTCAATGCAGCTTATAGTTCTATGACCTTTTAGCTTTCGCTTGTATACGTCACGCGGGGCACTGTTTTTCGAGCAGTATTGTGCGAAGACTCCCTCTTGAGTGAGCCTGGCAAGCAAGTTGATGGCAATGACGGTTTTTCCCGTGCCTGGACCTCCGGTAGCTATGAGAACCCGCTTTTTGCCGTCTTTCTCGCATTGGCGAGAAAGCTCCATCACGCGTTCGAAGATGACTTTCTGCTCGTCGATCATGTTGAACTCGGGGTTGTTGTCAATCATGCCTACGATGGCATCTTGTAGGCTCTTCGAAGGTTTGATTCGACCGTTGTCGATCTCGTACAGGATTTCTCCGTCATCGCCTTCTTTGAGGACGCGCTTAATATAATCGCGCAGTTTTCGAACGTCGCCTTTGGCGAATGCGGGCGCAATTGCGAGATAGTCCTCATACGCGGGGTCGTAAAGGGGGTCATTCGCTGTTGCGCGTAGGTAATTGTGCAGGTAGGCGCATGGCCATAGCTGAATTTCTTCGACTTGGGTGTATTCGTTGTAGTCGCGGATCATTTGCGCGTAACTCCACGCTTGGTAGGAGGGATGCACGACGCGTCGATTCGCGCCTCCCGTGAAAGTCTCAACGAGGCCGTCCAGACCGTCGACTTTCTTGACCTCGCTCCATTGCTTGAGCTCCACGATTACCACATTCGCAGTTTTGGATTCATCGTAGCCTGAGATAAGGAAGTCGATGCGCTTGGATGTGTTTGGGAGGTTGTATTCGATGGCTACGCCGGAGTCGTTCGGGATCGCCTCGTCGTTCAAAACTTTGTACATGTACTCGAGGGAGTTAACCCAGGATCTGAATTCAGCTTCGCCAGTTTTGCGATGCATTTTGTCGAGGATGCTGTCACGAATGGTGTATGCGATGGTGTCGTCTACGACTTCGGTCATGAAGTCGGCTTTGCTTCCGCTGTAGATGATCATGGTCATGGCTCCGTATGCTTCATCGCATCAACTTTCAAACTATTTAAAGTATATCTTCATGCGGTGTAGCTGCTCTCACCGGGTTTCCGATTGTGCTTATCGTCGGGAGAGCGTCACCGCTCTATCCTTTCCAGACGTACCCTGTCGCAGGGCCGGCTCCCACCTTCTGGATTTTACCGCCTGTCAAAAGATCCGATAAGGCGCGCTCGATGGTGGTCTGGCTGATGTCCGGGCATGCTACGGCAATGTCGTGCTTGGTCACCTTGCCGACGGAGCTGCGCAGCACTCCCTCCACACGCTCGGCCTTGGTGAGCCTGGCGTCTACCACTGTGCAGACGCGTTCCTCGAACTCGCGATAGGTAGCCAGGATTGTGCCCAACATGTAGCGCACGAACGGACCAGGGTCGTTTCGGCCCTCGTGCCATCCTTGCGAGCTCGCTGCTAAGGCGTTGTAGTACGCGTTCTTGGTGCGCTCGATCTCTTTCTCGATGGAGACGTACTTGCCAGCCATGTAACCCGCCTTGTATAGCAAAAGCAGGGTAAGCAGCCTGGACATGCGCCCATTGCCATCGTTGAAAGGATGGATGCAGGTGAAGTCGAACACGAATACAAGAGAGATAAGCAACGGGTCTATAGCTTCGCTCGCAACGGCGTCGCGATATGCTAAGCACAAGCGCTCTATGGCGTCCTCGGTGGCCACCGCGGGGACGGTTTTCAGCCGAACGTACTCGGTTCCGTCTGGGCGTATGCCGCGCACTTCGTTGTCGCCAACCTTGAAGTGCCCGCCCATTGAGGATGGCGTGTATCGGTACATCTGCCGGTGAAGCTGCAGTATGACGTTCGGTGTGACGTCGATGAAGTCATGGCTCTCGTGTATGGTGGCCAATGCGTCGCGATAGCCGGCTATCTCTTCCTCGTCGCGGGAGCGCAAATCCGACTTCTCGGACATGATTTTTTGAAGGCGCCTATCGCTAGTGCGTATGCCCTCGATGCGGTTTGAGGCCTCGGTTGACTGAACCTTGGCAACTTCCGTTAGGGCATCAAGGACATCCGTCTTGGCGTTGAGGTAGAGCGCCTGCCGACCCCTGTATTCATGGACCGCCGTGAGCAGTCTCACAGTCTCCGGCGTTAGCAAGCCTTGCGGCACCTGTGTGTAGTCGAACCGCCTCATGTTCGCTTCCTATCTACTTCACCATAGTTTAATCTGCATCATACATCAAAAAGTGATGCAGATAAATCACAGATGAGGTAGATTGATGGATAAAAAAGTACCGTTGACGCCGATAACAGCATGAACAAAGCAATGGGCGCGGCTTCGGAAGAAACCGCGCCCACGGGCAGCCATTGTACCACAGAACCGAACGTCTGTTCTATTCCCACTCAACCGTGCCGACGGGCTTCGGGGTCAGGTCGTAGCAAACACGGCAGATACCCGGAACCTCAGCGGTAATGCGGTCGGTGATGCGCTTAAGTAGCGCCCAATCGATCTCGGGAACTTCAGCGGTCATAACGTCAACCGTGTTGATGCAGCGGATGATGCAGGGCCAGTCGTAAGCACGCTTGCCGTCGCGAACGCCGGTTGCACGGAAGTCGGGCACAACGGCGAAGTACTGCCAAACCTTCAGGCCGGCATTGTCGATTTCCTCGCGGACGATGGCGTCTGCGTCGCGCAGAGCCTCCAAGCGATCGCGGGTGATGGCGCCAAGGCAGCGAACACCCAGGCCGGGGTCGGGGAAGGGCTGACGCTCAACCATGTTCTCGGGCAGGCCGAGCTCGTGGCCAACAACGCGCACTTCGTCCTTGTACAGCAGCTTAACGGGCTCGCACAGCTCGAACTGCAAGTCCTCGGGCAGGCCGCCAACATTGTGGTGGGCCTTCACGCCATCCTGAGACTCCAGGATGTCGGGGTAGATGGTACCCTGAGCCAGGAAGCTAACCTCGTTGCCAACCTTGCGAGCCTCTTCTTCGAACACGCGGATGAACTCGGCGCCGATGATCTTGCGCTTCGTTTCGGGCTCGTCCACGTCAACCAGCTTGTCCAGGAAGCGATCGGTTGCGTCTACGTAAATCAGGTTGGCGTCCATCTGGTTCTTGAAAACGTCGATGACCTGCTCGCTTTCGCCCTTGCGCATAAGGCCATGGTTCACATGCACACAGATAAGCTGTTTACCAATGGCCTTGATCAGCAGGGCTGCAACAACCGAGCTGTCAACGCCGCCGGAAAGAGCCAGCAGGACCTTCTTGTCACCGATCTGTTCACGGATTGCGGCTACCTGCTCGTCGATAAAGGCCTGAGCAAGTTCGGGGGTGGTGATGCGCACCATGTCGTCAGGACGCTTATTGGGATCCATGCATAGCTCCTTTTAGTTCGGTCGGAATGCGCCGCCACGTGGACGAACGCACTTGTCATAGTTTCTAATTATATGCAGTTCAATAGTCGTTTCGGTTTGCCGCAACCCATGATTTTTCGGGAACGATGAGATTTCCTTAAAGGCAACGCTTCGGCGAACTCTTCGGCTTGCTGGTCGATGTCCGTTGCATGGGGCGCAGGCGAACGCTTCCGTAGCGATATAATCGTCAGAATCCAAAAGGCGATATCTCACGCAATGCCTAGACGGCCGCTAATGAAAAAGAAGGCGTCATGAACGATACCAACACCGACGAGCTCCTAAACGAGCTTGCCAACCATATGCGCGAAGCCGGCGAGCTTACCGAGACGGGCGACGTTTGCATGGAAGACGGCGCTCTTGAAGATGGCTACGTCCTCCAGCAGAAGGTCAAGCTTGTTCTACTTGCCGGCGCCGATGCGGCGTATATCGTTCCCTCCGGTCAAGACTGGGCGCACGATGCGCTCGGCGACTCAATCATCATTCCCGGCACGATTTACTCCGATGACCAGCCTTTTCTTGAAGGCGATGCATCGGTAACGGGTTATTTCCAAGCCGATGCGGACCAGCATTGGGCACGTGTGGAGTCGGGCCGTGTGCCGCTGACTGCCCGCGGAATCGACTGGCGAAGCGGCCTTGAGGATTTTCCCGAAATCGTTTCCCAGTTCGAGCAGTGCATGGAGATAAGCTCCTACCGCCATCTTGCCGAGCAGGCAACACTTAAGAACCTCGCCAACGAATAGCGCACGTAATTTGGCAAGAGCGCATGCTGCCTCCGATAAGCAGAAGCAAAAAGGGCGCCGCCCATCGATCTGAATGTGAAGGCCGAATTGCCGTATGCAAAGGTGTCCCGCGGAATGATTGCCACAAGGCCTTTCGCAGCGTTCTCAGCATGCGTCACGCTATCGCGCTGCTGTTCCCAGGACAGCACGAAGCCATGACCTGTTTCAACTGCCGTTTCACGTCTCCTGTTCTGCTGGGCGTTCGCCTGCGCACCATCGTTTGGAAGACGACCGAACACTCAAATGGATAACAACAACGCCAGGACCTATTTTAAATAGCTTAGTGAATCGGTTATTCCAGATGATAAAATTAAGAATCGTATTCAATCGTTGCGCAACCTATTGTTGCCTGTATATGTTATCGCGCGCACGACGTTTTTAGAGGCGTCCGTGCAGAGGGGTAACATTGTTGAAAGGAGTTTATCGTGCATGCAGGAATGAGGACGACTGAAAAAGCATCCTGGGGGGGGGTCGCGTTTATAGCTTTGCTGATCTCGCTTGTCGCTGCTTGCTTCATGCCGGCAGTAGCGCACGCTGACGCGCCAAGCATCACAAACGATCGCACAAAGGCGACCTACACCGATATCGACACCGCAACCGCAGAGGCGCAGAGCGGCGACACCATCTTGCTCGGCGAGGGCAACTACACCCTCTACAAGGTCAAGAGTGAGGACTATATCAACACCAAGGGCAAAGATCTGACGTTCGTGGGTTCCGGCACCGACAAGACCGCATGGAACATCGGCGCGCTTGTGCCCGATCCCGCTCATTTCGGCACCGAGTACAACGGCGACTATTCCTTTGACGGCGCCGGCACCGTAACCTTCAAGAACATGACGATGCGTTCCGGCAGTGCCGACTATCTTGGTTTCATTCGTGCCAATAAGACCGTGCTCGACGGCTGTGTTGTCAACGGTAAGACGTTCTACTGGGGCTACGAGTCCGCCGAGTTTACGAACACGACGTTCAATGCGCCCAATGGTGATTACTCCCTTTGGACGTACAGCTCGCCGACCATGACGTTCAACGGCTGCACCTTTAATTGCACCGGCAAAGCGATTAATGTCTACACTGATTACGTTGCCGGCAAGCATGACATCATCGTCAACGTAAACAACTGTACGTTCAACTCAGATGATAGTAAGGGCAAGCAGGCTCTGAACATCAACGATTCCAACATGGGATCCTATAAGTACGTAATCAAGTTCACCGGTAATAACACTGCAATGGCAGCGCGCGACAAAAAGACTTGTTCTCAGCTGTTTGGCTTTGGCGGCAAATCCGATAACAACTCAGGCCGCTCAGATGTGTACTTCGGCGACGAGCTGGTGTGGACCCAGGGCGAGATGAAGACCCATTCTTACACCGATGGTCAGCATGAGGATAACTTCGTAGACCAGAACGATTATGTCTGGACGCAGGAAGGCGACGACTGGTACTGCATCGGTCGTGCTAAGTGCGGTTACTGCGGTTGCGAGATTAAAGAAAAGGTCAAGGCAGATGCTATTGTTGATCCTGCCACGTGCCTTGAAGCGGGTAAGACTTCCTATGTAGCCAATTTCACCCACAAGTGCTTCACCCCGCAGACCAAGAGCGGCGAGGCCATTGATTCTCTCGGCCATGACTGGGGCGAACCCACGTACACCTGGAAGCAGGACGGCGAGGACTGGTACTGCACCGCAACCCGCGTTTGCAAGCGTGACGCCTCCCATATCGAGTCTGAAACCGTGAAGGCTACGTACGAGGTGACCGCTCAGGCTACCATCGAGAAAGAGGGCGCAGGCCTGTACACCGCAACGTTCAAGAACGAAGCCTTCGAAAAGCAAACCAAGGATGCTGTCATCGCAAAGCTTCCGGTGAACAAGGATGACAAGCAAGATCCTTCCAAAATCGATAACACTAAGGCTCCTGAAGCACAGTCAATCCTCCCATCTACGGGCGATGTGAATGCATTTGCTATTCCCCTTGTTCTGGCTGTAGCCACGGCAGCTGCCGTTCTTGCCTTCGTGGCTTTGCGTCGTAAGAGTCAGCGTTAAGCCAGGAACCATCGGTCTATTCCGAGACTGCTGCAAGTAATAAAGGCCTGTGGGCTTCCGTTTATCGGATTCCCGCAGGCCTTTATTGTTTTCAGGGGTATTGGTGGTCATAAAAAGGACCGTCTAGGACGGTCCTTAAAAAAATCACTTATGAATGCGCCGATTCCGCAGGCTCTAAAGCCCCAGATCTTCGACGGCGGCTTCCCTCATCTTGTACTTGAGGATCTTGCCAGCCGCATTCATGGGGTAGCAGTCCACGAATTTGATGTAGCGAGGCACCTTGTGGCGCGCGATATTCTTGATCATGAACTCGCGGATTTCAGGCTCGGTCATGGTCTCACCCTCTTTTAGGATGATGCATGCCATGGCTTCCTCGCCGTACTTCTTGTCGGGCACGCCGATAACCTGGCAGTCGCTAACCTTGGGATGCGTGATGACGAAGTCCTCGATCTCCTTGGGGTACACGTTTTCGCCGCCGCGGATGATCATGTCCTTCAAACGGCCGGTGGCTACGAAGCAGCCGCGCTCGTCGCGCATCAGCAAGTCGCCGGAATGCAGCCAGCCGTCTTCGTCAACCGTCTTGTACGTGGCGTCCGGCATCTTGTAGTAGCCCTTCATGATGTTGTAGCCACGCGAGCAGAACTCGCCAATCTGTCCGTCCGGCAGCTCGGCACCGGTCTCGGGGTCGATGATCTTGCACTGAACATGCGGGAAGGCATAGCCGACGGTTTCGGTGCGCAGATCAAGCGGATCGGTCCAAGCGCTCATGGTGGAGCCCGGGGCCGACTCGGTCTGGCCATACACCGACACGATGCCGGTCATATTCATCTCGTCGGGCTGGGCCGCGCGCTTCATCAATTCGGGCGGGCAGCCGGCACCGGCCATGATGCCCGTACGCATGTGGCTGAAGTCGGTCTTGCGGTAATCCTCGTGGTTGAACATGGCAATGAACATGGTGGGAACACCATTGAATGCCGTGATCTTTTCTTGAGTGATGCAATGCAGTGAAGCCTTGGCGCTGAAGTAGGGCATAGGGCACATGGTTGCGCCGTGCGTCATGGAGGACGTCATGGACAACGTCATGCCGAAACAGTGGAACATGGGCACGTGGATCATGAAACGGTCGGCGGTGGACAGTCCCATACGGTCGCCGATGCACTTGCCGTCGTTCACGACGTTGCGATGCGTCAACATGACGCCCTTGGGGAAGCCCGTAGTGCCCGAGGTGTACTGCATGTTGCAAACGTCATCGGGGCGAACTTGTGCGGCCATGCGCTGGATCTTCTCAAGCGGCACCAGTTCGGATCGCTCCATTGCCTGTTTGAAGGTCAGGCAGCCAGGCATTTCGAAACCAACGGTGATGACGTTGCGCAGGAACGGCAGCTTCTTGCAATGCAGTTGCTCGCCGGCTTTGGTGGTGGCGATTTCTGGGCACAGCTCGTTGATAATCTGGCGGTAGTTCGAGTCAAGTGCGCTGTCGATCATGACCAGCGTGTGCGTGTCAGACTGGCGCAGCAGGTACTCTGCCTCGTGGATCTTGTACGCGGTGTTCACGGTAACCAGTACGGCGCCGATTTTGGTTGCTGCCCAGAAAGTGATGTACCAAGCAGGCACGTTGGTGGCCCAAACGGCAACCTTGCTGCCGGGCTTCACGCCCATGGACACCAATGCGCGTGCGAAGGTGTCCACGTCGTCGCGGAATTCTTCGTACGTACGCGTGTAATCCAACGTGGTGTACTTGAAGCAGTATTGATCGGGGAAGCACTCAACCATCTTGTCCAAAACTTGAGGGAAGGTGAGGTCGATGAGTTCGTCCTTCTTCCAGACGTACTCGCCTGTGCCGTCGTGGTTCAGGTACAGGGTTCGACGCTTGCCGCGCGTATCCTCGAATTGCTCCATGTAGTTCACGAAGTGGGGGAAGATGACCTCCATGTCGGTAAGGTCTTCCATCCATTCGGGCATCCATTCAAGTGACACGAAGCCGTCGTAGTCGATGGAAGACAAAGCGCGTACAACCTCGTCGATGGGCAAGGTGCCTTCGCCGACCAGGTTGAACGTGCCGTCGTCGTCTGAATCACGCATGTGAACATGCTTGACGTAGGCACCCAGGTTCTTGATGGTGGTTGCCGGGCTTTCGCCACCCACCCGATAAACGTTGTGAACATCCCACAGAACGCCCAGGTAATCGCTGGCGTACTTGTCCATGATGCCGGTCAGACGCGTGGTGCTAGAGAAAATGCCGCTTGATTCAATCAGCAGAATGACGCCATGCGCCTCTGCGTATGGGACAAGCTGCTCCAATGCGGAATGGATGGCGACTTCGTCATCGTTTTGAACGACGACGCAAACCATGTCGACAGACGCGGCTTCCGCAAGATCGATAAGTTTCTTTGCTTCCTGAACCTGCTCTTCACCAGCTGAAATATCGATGGAAGAGTCAAGTGCGGGAATGGTCAGACCCTTGTCGTGCAGCGCGCGAGCAGTGGCCTGGGTGTTGTAGCGGTCAAGGGGAGCGCCCTTGCCGGTGAATGCTTCATTGATCAGCGGGTTGTGGATCTCGATGCCCGAGAAGTCCATTTCGAGGGCGGTGCTTGCCAGCTCGTCCCAAGAATGGTCGGCCCAACCGCGGGTGGAAAAGGAAAGCTTCATTAGTTCTGCTCCTCGTATGCGATCTTGTTCAGCGCGTTGATGTACGCGCGAATGCTGGATTCGACGATGTCGGTGGAAATGCCGCGGCCGGAATACACCTTGCCATCGGCAATGAGCTTCACAATGGATTCACCCACAGCCTCGCGACCTTCGGTAACGGCTTGGATGCGGAAATCGTCAAGCTCGTAGTGTTTGCCCACAACCGACTCAATGGACTTGAATGACGAATCGATGGGACCGTCTCCCAGCGACACTGCTTCATGGATCTCACCGTTTTTGCGCAGCGAGATATGCGAGGTTGCCTTGAAGCTCATGCCGGTGTTGATGACATAGTCCTCAAGAACATACGTAGGCGGAACTTGCAGCGCGGCCGAGGCGACGATGGCGTCAAGCTCGGTGGCACCGACGTTTTCTTTGTTTGCGGCAATCTTCTTGAATGCTTCGAACACCGATGCGGCGTCTTCATCGGACAGGCTGTAGCCCAAACGCTCGACGTACTGCATAACGGTTTCCTGATCGTCGCCTGCGGTAAGAACGAGCCCCTCTACCGCTTCGGAAACGGAATCGGTGAACTTGAGCGCCTTGGAGCGATCTTCGCAGCACAGGCGGGCGATTTGATTCATGGCGCGTTTGAGCTCGGTTACACGGACATGACATTGGGCATCAAGCGCGTCGGTTTTTGCGGCAAGGATGCGGGAGATGTTGTCAAGCGCAACGACGTCCATGGGGTAGGAGGTTGCTTTCACCAAGGAAGCGCCTGCCATGACGCCGGCAACTGCGCAAGCGTCGGCCATGTTCAGGTTGTTGCAGCAAGAAATACCAAGGGTGATATCGTTCAGTTGCGGAGCAGCCTGGGTAAGGTTGCTAATGAACTCGGCGAATTCTTCGGGAAGCATGGAGCCGGCGGCATCGCATACGGTAACCGTCTTGGCGCCAGCGTTAACAACAGCCTCGATGATCTTGGCCAAGTAGGCAACGTCGGTGCGGGTGGCATCAATGGCCACGAACTCGACGTCGTCGGTAAGCTGAGCGCATTTTGCCACGGCCGCGGCAGCGTCGGCAACCAGGTTGTCTGCCTTCTTGCGCTGGATGTACTCCATGCACGAGGGGCTTACAGCCGCTTCCACCTGCAGGCGAACGCTCTTTGCGCCCTTAGCTGCGTTCCAGACGGCTTCGATATTCTGGTCGTCCATCTTCACCGGAACGGTAAGCCTGCTGTTCTTCACCAGAGAGGCAATGGATTTGATTCGCAGGGCGTCGACCTTGGAGGATTCGATGCCTTCAACTTCGATAGAGCCCACACCGATACGGTCTAGGATCTTCACGATTTCTAGCTTCTCCTTGAAGGATAGGGAGAGCGTTTTGGAGGTAGCGGCCTCTTTCATCGTGATGTCACTGACGCGTATGTCTTTCATGTGCGACTCCTGACTTGTACGAACTTGCTTCTTACGCGTCCTTGTTTGGACGCTTTCGGTTGGGAACCCCTTCCGATATAACGAAGTATTGTCGCATCATCTTCAAAATCGCGCTATGTGAAATAAGTTCGTAACAGTTAATTAATCGTTCTTTCATAAATACTGCCGGCAGCCTTGATGAAAAAGAAGAAAGCCCTGACGAAAGCTGAAATTCGGATCCATCGAATGCATCGGTTCGAGTAAAGTCACCCTTGGCGAATGTGGTTCGAATAGGGCTATGCCTGCCCCTCTTCCTCGATGAGCTTCGTGGCGTATTCGATGGCGTCGTCGATGTTCGCGCGGAAGTTGTCCTTACCAACCAGGTCGACGAAACCTGCATGCTCCATGGTTTTCATGGGTTGCTCGTTTGCGTGGCTGAAGATCAGGCGCACACCGTTCTCGCTGCAGTATTTGTACAGGTTCTCTAGCGCGTTCATGCCGGTTGCATCCAGGGAAGGAACGCCGCGCATGCGGATGATCAAGTACTTTGTGAATTCCTTTACCGAGATGTCTGAAATACGGTCGGCCATGCCGAAGAACATGGGACCGTTGATTTCGTACACGCGCACGCTCTTCGGCAGTTCACGTAGGTGCGTGACTTGGGAATCGTCGTCGCAGTAGTATTTCCAGCCTTTGACTTCGGTTTCCTCGCTCACCATCTTCATGAACAAGACCACGGTGATCACCATGCCGACGCCAATGGCAGTTACCAGGTCGAATACGATCGTCAACGCGAACGTAAGAAGCAGGGTTGCAATGGCGCCGCGCGATGCGGTGGCGCACAGGTGGGCAAAGCTGCGCCAACCCGACATGTTGTAGGCAACCTGAAGAAGAATGGCGGCGATGGTGGGCATGGGGATGAGAGCAGCGTAGGGCATAAGGAATACCAGAACGGCAAGAAGCACTACGGCATGAATCATTCCGGCAATGGGTGTGCGGCCACCGCTTCTAACGTTTGCGGCAGTGCGGGCTATGGCGCCCGTTGCGGGAATGCCGCCGAAAAGCGCCGAGCCGATGTTGCCCATGCCCTGAGCGACCAGTTCCATGTTGCAGCGGTGGTGGCTTGAGATCATGGAGTCGGCAACCACGCAAGACAGCAGCGACTCGATGGCGGCAAGAAGCGCGATGGTAAAGCCATTGGCAAGCTCATTGCGCAGCAAGTCCAGGCTGATGTGCGGGACATGCAAGGTGGGCAATCCAGCGTTGATGGTATATAAGTCGCCGATGGTATTGACGTCAAGACCAAGTAAGGGAACCATTGCGGCGCCCACGATGACGGCAACAAGCGACCCGGGGATGCGCTTAGACACCTTGGGCCACGCGATAAGTATCGCGAGGGAAACAACTCCCACGATAAGGGCTTGCGCGTTGAAAGTGCCGACGTTTTGCGCGACGGCTGTCATTTTGTCGATTGCGTCGATGGTGATGGTGCCCGCGGGATAGGTCACTCCCAGCAGGTCTTTTATCTGTCCGATGACAATGGTGACGGCAATGCCGGCGGTGAAACCGGTGGTGATGGTGAAAGGCACGAAGCGAATGAGGGTGCCCAGTTTCAGCAAGCCCATCAGCATAAGGATGACGCCCGCGATGATGGTTGCCGCAATCAGGCCGTCAAGACCGTCTGTTGCCACAATGCCCGCTACGATGGTGGCGAACGCTGCAGTCGGACCGGAGATCTGTACGCGGCTGCCACCGAACAGCGCAATAAGGAAGCCCGCGACGATTGCAGTGTACAAACCTTGTTCAGGGGCGACGCCCGAAGCAATTGCCAGCGCGATGGAAAGCGGAAGTGCGACTACCGCTACGACGATGCCGGAGACGATATCCTTTGGGATTTGCCTGCGGAGCTCTTCTTTGTCGGTATGTTTGATGATGCTGAACAGGATCGGTTTGATTTTGTCGCGCTGCATGGCCTTCAATTCGTGTTGAGTTGGTTATGTTCGTGGCTCCTGTGTCGCAGCTGCGCAAGCGGGAAAAGACGACAAAGCTCCCGCTAGGGGTGTTTTGCCCTAGATGAAGCGTTGTTCTTTCGGGTTGTGCGGAAAACTGTGCCGCAAGAGGGTGTCTATAGTAACGCTTCGGCAACGAATGCCTTCTCGGTACATAAAATCGCCAGCAAGAGAGCGTGAAGATGCTGAATGAGTATACGTTCGCCATCTGCTTGAATGTCAAAATATGGACCATATCATTTGCTATGAAAAGCTACAACGTAGGCGTTATTGAGGTGACTATGAGTTTTAGACGTTTCTACGCGGAGAGCGTGCTTGTAAAGAAGGATGGCAGAGTGGTTAGCGTTCCTGTAGCCAGAACATTTTCTTCTAGGTTGCGCGGTCTGATGGGAAGGGCGTCGCTCGGCGAAGAAGAGGGTCTGTTTCTTGCTAAATGTTCGCGGGTGCATTGTTGTTTCATGAGATTTCCGATTGATGTTCTGTATCTAGATTCCAACCTAAGGGGAATCGAGGTTGAAACCTTGCCTCCGTGGCGGCTTGGCAAAAAAGTGAAGGGCACCTGTCATGTCCTGGAAATGCCGGCAGGCTTCTTCGGCGGTGTAACGCCAAGCTCGATTCAGCTCATAGAAAAGTAGAGGGAATTAGAACGCGATCTATTCACCCTTGCGCTTGTGCTTTCTAGTTGATTTCGACCACATGCAGCACATTGCCGTCAACTGTGAAGGCCACATCAAGGGAGCTATAAGCCAAATGGTAGATGCGTTCGGGCTCGTGCTTGCTGCCCGCACGTCGCGGATCCTGCTTTAGCACTTCCAGAAGACCAGGTAGTTTGCTCGAATCGATGAACTCGCGCAGTCGTTCGGGGAAATCCACTTCAAGCTCGTGCCACGGTGTTCTGTCGATCCATCCGCCCTGAGCGTCGGTATGGCAGTCGGCGAACGGGATGTAGGGTTTGATGTCCAGGATCGGCGTACCGTCTCGCAAGTCGGCTCCAAGCACGTGCAACACGGGACCTTCGTCGGTGATCTCTACCCGTTCGAGCTTAACGCAGCTTAAGCCAAGCGGATTGGGTCTGAAGGGGCTGCGTGTGGCGAATACGCCTACGCGTTCGACGCCGCCCAGCCGAGGGGGTCGAACTGTTGGCGACCATTTATCGTTCGTGCCCTGTTTGCGGGGCGTGGCGGCGTCCCGGGCGATGTCGTCGGCGCTTCCGCCGGTCACGCCATTTTCGAATTGCCAGATCAACCACAAATGCGTGAAACTTTCGATTCCCGCAACTGCCGATTCCAAAGCGTATTCTGGTTCAAATATGATGCGCCCTTGCAAGTGGGGTGCAAGGAAGCTGTTGCGGGGAATGCCGAACTTCTGTGGTAGATCGGTGCGAATGTGGGCAATCTGTTTCATGGGAGCCTTTGTTTGGTGTGGTCGTTCAATCTGAGGCTTGGTTTCGAATCGCGCAGCAGGCTGCTAGAGAGTATGAACTCAAGGTTCGAAAGCAGCATACATTGTAGCTTTTCCTGGAAGGGGGCGTCTTCTGCTTCGTTAGCATCTAGCTTAAGCGTGGACTCCTGATTGATTTGAGTTAGGGAGGCGTCTGCTTCAGTGTTTTCTGCAAACCTTTATTTTCCCTTCGTACACACTATTGATGAATTCCTGTCAGGTTTTCGCTTTGTCGTTCGTGTTGTAAGCAGAGAAGCTTTTCTACGGATGAAAAATCACATGCAAGTTGAAAGGTGCTTATGGATGCACGAAGCGAGGCTGTTCGCCTTGTTGAGACATACACGCCTCTGATAATGAGGATCGGCTATACGTATCTTCATTCAAAAGAGGATGCCGAGGATCTTTGCCAGGAGACGCTGGTGAAGCTGGTTAGGCGTGGTGAAGCATTTGCTGATGCGGAACACGAGAAAGCCTGGGTTGTGCGCGTGGCTATCAATAGGTGCAAAGATGTGCTTAAGTCGGCTTCGCGAAATAGAACGGTTGCTCTTGACGAAACTTGTGATCGATCGGCGTCACCGGAAGAGGGCGGCGACATTGTTGAGGCTGTTGCTGCGCTTCCGGAAACGTATCGTGAGCCCATCTTTCTGTATTACTGCGAGGGCTACAAGATCGCCGAGATCGCGCGTTTGATTGGCAAATCCGAAAGCGCTGTTGCTAAGAACCTTTCCCGCGGACGCGAAATGCTGCGTGCAACCCTAGGAGGCGAATTCGAATGACGAACCGATATACTGATGAAATGCGGAAAATCGAAATGTGCGACGAACGTAAAGACGAGCTTGTCGATACGTTGGCGAGTGAGATTGAGGCGGCTCGGGTAAAGACTGTCGCAACGGGGAGCACACCAAGGAAACAGGCGAAGCGCAAGCCTGCTGGCTTTAGGTTTGCAGCAGCCGCTGCTGTGTTCGCGGTAGTCATTGGGCTAGGTGGTAGCGCCTATGCAATGGACATCGGCGGAATTCAGCGAACCGTGCAAGTTTGGATCCACGGCGATCAAACCGATGCAACGCTCGTTGTCGAAAATGGATCGTATTCGCTTGACTACGAAGACAAGGACGGAAACCTGGTGCATAGGGGAGGCGGCGGCGTTGCGATTAATCCCGATGGGACTGAGCGGCCTTTGACCGAGGAGGAGCTTTGGGACGAGATCAACGCCCCCGAGGTTGAATACGAGGAAGACGGTCGTGTGATTGTTTACTACCTTAACCAGCAGCTTGACGTGACTGATAAGTTCTTTGGTGGCGTATGTTACGTTCAGCTGCAAGTAGAGGACAGCGTTTTTTACATGACCATCAAGTATCAAAATGGTTATGCCTGGAGCCCTCACGGCTACATCCAACCGAACATGTTCAACTAGTGGCTATAACGCGCGCCTCGAAACGGGGCGCGCGTTTTGTTAGCTTCCGGCTTCCTTTGGTGATCAGGCGTTAGTCGAACGTTTGGTCCGTGTGCTTAGTTAGCGATTGAAAGCAATGCCGCTTGTGTGGTGAAATTGATTTAGCTGAGATTTTTATCGCAAAGCAAAATTCGGCGATGCGCGGAAAGGGAGGAACCCCTTATGAGGCGAGTGCCAATCATTGCGCTGACGTTCGCGCTCTCTTTGCCAATGGCAGGTTGTGCCGCGAATTCGGTTGAGTCAAGTGGGACCACCTTTGTCAAGGCGGCTATTTCCGATCGGGTGGATACAATGATGGCGGAAGGTTTGCGGGAGCTTTCGTCGCTTCCTTCTTTCTATCCCGAGAGTACTGAGTCTTGGGTTGATCAAGACGCTTATGTCGTTAATTCCGGCATCCTGGACAGGCGTGCGCAGCGCTTGCTGGACGAATACTCTCTTATATTGCAAACCACAGCTTTGAGCGGCTACGAGATTGTGAATTTCTATCAAAAAGAAACCCTTCGGATGAAAGCGGAACCTACACCGTCTATTGCTGGGAGCCTGCTTTTTTGACGACTTCGCATGAAAGTATTTCGCTGGCGGATGGTGCGTATTTCGATACCAGCGGAAGGCTTTGCGGGTACGAGCAGTTCACGTATTTCGTGGTTAAAGATGAAGCCGGGGACTTTCCGACCTATCGCTTCCTGAGTGCGGATTTGTTTAACGGCACTGGCGAAGGGGCAGCGAACGCGCATGCTTTGCAACGCATCAAGCAAGCTTTCGAGCCTGCTGTTCTGGGGGACGGGGCGGAAGATGTGCTTGGCA
>CAKTWD010000012.1 GCA_934630485.1 uncultured Eggerthellaceae bacterium
GCCTGCTCGTGCGGTCGTCACGGCGGGCATGCCGTATGGTAACAAGCCGCTTCATTTCGGCCACATCGCCGGCGTTTTCGTGCCCGCTGACGCGTACGCGCGCTTCCTGCGCGACCGTATCGGTTCGAAAAACGTGCGCTTCATCAGTGGAACCGACTGCTTCGGCTCGCCCATCAACGAGGGCTACCGTAAGCTGGTCGAATCCGGTGAGTTCGAAGGCACCATCAACGATTATGTTGCTCGCAACCACGATGCCCAGAAGGCCACGCTCGACGCGTACGACATCAGCCTGTCTATCTACGAGGGCTCGGGTATCGGTCATGCGGGCGAGGTTCATCAGCGCGTGTCCAACGAGTTCATCACTCGTTTGCACGAGAACGGCTTCCTTCAGAAGCGCTCGACCCTTCAGTTCTACGACACGCAGGCTCAGACGTTCTTGAATGGACGTCAGGTTCACGGCCATTGCCCGGTGCAGGGATGCAAGTCCGAGCATGCCTACGCCGACGAGTGCGACCTTGGTCATAGCTACGCCCCCGAAGAGCTTATCAAGCCCGAGTCGTCCCTTACCGGCACGGTTCCCGAGATGCGTCCGGTCGAGAACTGGTACTTCGACCTGCCCGCGTTCGCAGAGTACCTGCGCCAGCACGTGGCGGCTCTTCAGGAGGACGACAACGTTCGCGACATCGTCCCCCAGGTCATCAGCGAGTTCTTGGGTGCGCCCATCATCTACGTGAAGAACGACCTGCGCGACGACTACGAGGCGCTTGCAGCCGATCTTCCGGCTCATGAACTGCACGAGGCCCCGAAGGGCAAGCAGAGCTTCGAGCTTGAGTTCAAGTCCATCGATGAGCGCGATACGGCCCGCGACGTGCTTCGCAACCGCGGACTTCGTTTCCGCACCAGCAAGGCGCTGGTGCCGTTCCGCATCACCGGCAACATCGAGTGGGGCGTGAAAGCCCCGGTCATCGACGGGGTAGAAGGCCTTACCGTATGGTGCTGGCCTGAAAGCCTGTGGGCACCCATCTCGTTCACCATCGCGGCGAACGATGCGCTTGGCCTGCCGGTCGACACGTGGAAAGATTTCTGGTGCAGCCCCGATGCAGCGGTTTACCAGTTCATCGGCCAGGACAACCTGTACTTTTACGGCGTGGTTCAGCCTGCTTTGTGGAAGGCCCTGCAGCCCGGCGAGATCTTCTCTCACGAGGCAACCGACCGTCCGCTTCGCCAGACCACGCTTGTTGCAAACCATCATGTGCTTCTTGGCAACAAGAAGGCGTCGTCCTCGGGTTCGGTCAAGCCGCCAACTGCCGACGAGCTGCTTGATTTCTACACCGTTGAACAGCTTCGCGCGCATTTCTTGGCGCTCGGCCTTGATCAGAAGTCGGTCGGCTTCAAGCCGAAGCCTTTCACGGCGTCGCCCGAGGAGCGTGACGACCCGCGTGTTGCCGACCCTGCTTTGAAGGAAGGCGCGCTTTTGACCAACGTCTTCAACCGTTTGGCGCGAAGCGTTCTGTACGAAGCCAAGAACAACTTCGAGGGCAACGTGCCGCTTGACGACCCCTCGGCCGAGGTTGTGGCACTCGTGCATCGCACGCTGCGTTCGTACGATCAGCTTATGCAAAAAGCCGAGCTTCATTCCGTGATGTCGATCATGGACGAGTTCATCCGTGCGGCGAACAAGCATTGGGCCGACGGCATCAAAGCCGCCGAGAACAACGGCGACGAGTCGCTGCGCCGTCAGGTGCTTTCCGATTCCGCGTACTTGCTGTGGGCGGCCACCATGCTCATGCATCCCATCGTTCCCTCAGGCTGCGAGGAGATCTGCTCGTATCTGAACTTCCAGCCTGAAACGTTCTTCAGCTGGGACCACGATTTCCTAACGCTTGCCGAGCTAGCTGAACAGGGTGAGGACGATCATCCGGTACGCGAGCTTCCGCCTCGTACTGACTTCTTCAAGAAACATCCATCCCAGTTCAAGAAGTAAATCGGTCATCAAAAGGTTTTTAGCGGAACTCTGAACAGGCGTTTTAGGGAATCAAGGCGCATGACGACTGTTTGTGCAGTTGCCATGCGCCTTCTTGATTAGGTAACGGTTTTGGTGTCCTGATCTCGGTGTGCTAGGCTAGTCCTTGTCGTTTCATGACGAAATACCGCCAATGAAGGCAGTCGGAACGCTGACCGAATGAACTTTAAACGCACGCTTACCAAGCTCACGGCTGTCACTGCAGATGAATATGCAAACGGAGGATCTTATGCAAAAAGCTCTGCACGCTGACGTTAAGAACCGTCTTATCGTGGGTGTTTCCAGCGCCGCCCTTGCCGCGTCGCTGATCACCTTGGGAATGCCGGCCAACATCACTCCGGCTTACGCTGACACCGCCGCCGAGCTCCAGGCGCAGGCCGATGCCGCGCTGCAGGAACTCACTTCCATGCAGGATGTCGCAAATTCTTACTACAACGAATACATCCAGGCTCTTGCCGATTACGAGCAGGCCACTCGTCTTCGCGACGAGGCCAAGGCTCAGATCGACGAGTTGAACGAGCAGATCGCCGACATCCAGGATCGCCTGGGCGACCGCGCTCGTTCCATGTACCGCTCCGGTTCGTCCTCTTCGCTCGACCTTCTTCTGGGTGCCACCTCCTTCGAGGAGTTCACCACCAGCTGGGACCTTCTTGGTCGCATGAACGAGAACGACGCCGACCTTGTCCAGCAGGCCAAGGACCTTCGCGAGGAAGCTGCGAAGAAGCAGGAGGAGTACGACAAACAGGCCGCTACTGCTCAAACCAAGGCTGACGAAGCCTCTCAGCTGTATGAGAAGGCCAATGAAACCATCCTTCAGATGCAGGCCGCTTACGACAATTTGAGCGTCGAGGCTCAGTCGGCATATGCCGCCGAGTCGGCTTATGCGCAGGCTGCTGCGGCATACGGTGCAACCATCAATTCCGACGGCACCGTCTACGATTCCAACACGGGTCAAACCTACTCGTCCGTGTCGTCTTACACGGCTGCAACCGGCAATTCCATCGTTGACCGCGCTCGCGCCATGATCGGCTCCGCTTATGTTTGGGGCGGCACCGGCGGCTCTTGGGGCGGCTTCGACTGCTCCGGCCTGGTTAGCTACGCCATCACCGGTCAGACGGGCAACCGTTTGGGCAACACCTACACCTTCATGGGCTACAACCAGGCGAGCACCGCTCAGCCGGGCGACTTGGTCGTCAACGGCGGTCACGTCGCCATCGTTTCCGGCGTCGACGCCAACGGCAAGGTCACCAGCATCATTCATGCTGTCAACCAGCAGCAGGGCGTTGCCGAAACCGGCATGAACGGTTACTTCTCAGAGGGCGATTACACCATCGTCCGCCCGAACTAACGGCGGCGCAATGGCTTCGCACATCGAAGCGTTCAGCGACGGCAGTTCGCGGGGTAACCCGGGTCCTGGCGGCTACGGTTCCATCCTGCGGTTCGTCGATTCGAAGGGCGTTGTTCACGAGCGCGAGTTCTCGTGCGGTTACAAGCGCACTACTAACAACCGCATGGAGCTGATGGGCGTCATCGTTGCGCTTGAGGCCCTGAACCGCCCTTGCGATATCACGTTCTACACCGATTCGCAGTACGTGGTGAAGGCCTTCAACGAGAACTGGATCGCCGGATGGCTCAAGCGTGGCTGGGTTAACTCGCAGAAGAAACCCGTCAAGAACGTCGATCTCTGGAAGCGTCTTCTTGCCGCTAAGGAGCCTCATCGCGTGACATTCGAGTGGGTTCGCGGTCATAACGGCCACCCCGAAAACGAGCGTTGCGATGCTTTGGCAACCGCAGCTGCCGACAGCGGCAGGCTCATCGAAGACAAAGGGTTCACCGAGTAGGCGGCTGCCGCTCGACCTGTTTTGAATGCGCCCGGTATCGGGCGCATTGTCGTATCAGCGCGGATGAAAGGGCCAATCATGGACGTGCGCTTTGTTGCCGTGGAAACAGCGGAGGATCAGGAAAAGCTCGCAAAACTGGCTGACGAAGTTTGGCATGAGTATTGGCCGTCTATCATCGGCAAGGCCCAAACCGACTACATGGTTGATAAGTTCCAAAGCGTCGATGCCATTAAGTTCGATATGGCCGAGCATGGTTATGAATACTGGTTCGTGGTGGACGAGAACAACAAGGTCGTCGGCTTCACCGGCGGCAGGGAAGAGCGGGAAACCAATCGCTACTTTATTTCGAAGATCTACCTTGTGGCGGGTGAGCGCGGTAAGCATTTCGCATCCAGGATCATCGGCTTCTACACCGACTTGTGCCACGAGCGCGGTTTCCGCGCCATGTACCTAACCGTTAACAAGAACAACGAGCTCGGCCTGAGGGCTTATAAGGGCAAAGGTTTCGACATCATCGAGTCTGTTGTGAACGACATTGGCGGTGGTTTCGTGATGGACGATTACGTCATGCAAAAGGATGTCTAGCAGTTTGTCTCGATGGGACAGGTGGCGAACATAGTTGAAATGAAGAAGCGGCTCGATTACTCGAGTCGCTTCTGTTGTTTTTTTGTTGCTGTTTGCCGCGAAGACAATGTGCTTGACGGTGCGTGAGGCTGCGACGTTAGTTCAAGCCTGCGGCCTCGGCGATGATGGCCTTAAGCTCGGGGATGCCCGTGCCCTTCTCGGCCGAGGTGACAACCCAGGGGGTGCCTTCTCGAACGCCAAGCTGCTTGCGCAGGGCAGCGGCCTGCGCGTTGCACTTCGAACGTGAGAGTTTGTCGCCCTTCGTGAACACGATGGCGTAGGGCAGGTCGGATTCCTGCAGGAAGCTGACCATGTTCTCGTCAAGCTCGCTGGCAGCGTGACGAATGTCGATGAGCGAGCAGACCAATGCGAAGTTGCGGTCTTGCGCGAAGTAGCCCTCGATCAGGCGCGACCAACGGTTGCGCTCGGACTTGGATACCTTTGCGTAGCCGTAGCCCGGCAGGTCGACGAAACGCGCGTCCTTCGATTTGTAGAAGTTGATGGTTGCCGTTTTGCCCGGGTTCTGCGAGACGCGGGCAAGTTGCTTACGGTTGAATAGCTTGTTCAGCAGCGAAGACTTTCCGACGTTCGATCGACCGGCGAAGGCGATTTCGGGAAGGGTGGAGGGAACGATCTGCGCGACCGTGCCGAAAGACAGTTCGTATTCAACGTGTTGGAAGTCCATGTAAACCGTCCTGGTTCGTGTGATTTCGTGTCTTCCCATTTTACACGCTTGGTTTGACGTGGTTGCTCGGTCGCGGCCGATGCCGACGGTCGGCTACACGGTTTCACCATCACCGAAACAATTTGCGAAATCGTGACGATGGTGTGTAAAAATTCACCGTGGTAAACAAATAATGTATGACGCGTCTAACATATGGATTCATCAAGGTATTTGGCGAAACAACTTAGCTAAAGGAAACAACAATCTATTACCAGTAGAAAGTCAACCTTGGCTTACGCATTAAGTTAACCAAAACTTAAGGTAAGAAGTGAGTAATATGTTTGTATCGTCGATACCTTGATCGAGAGAGACGTCGTGATCTATGCCGCGACGTGATCGTATCGACACGCTATTGAGGAAAGGGAGCAACATGAAAAAGCAGACGAAGAACAACTGGCTGTTCACCGGCATCGGCTTTCTGGCTGGCACCGCGGGCATCGCCGCAATCACCAGCGAGACTGCCAAGAGGGGCTACGTGCACGCTATGGCTCAGGGCATGAAGTGCAAGAAGGGCTACCAGGACATGGTCGAGGCCGCCAAGGCCGAGTACGACGACATCGTCGCCCAGGCAACCTACATCAGCGTCTCCGAGGAAGAGGTCGAGGCCGCCAAGGCAGAGGCTGACGCCGAATAGTCGAAAGCGGGCGTGCGGGGCGGAAGGCCGTCAAGCACGCCCGCATTGTCTTTACCGTTGCTGCACGTGCGCCTTCTGGCGCGCTTTAAAAACGGAAGAAGTTCGTTTCCAATGAAATATTCGATTGAAAAAGAATACCCGGGCCATCTTCGAGTGAAGCTTCATGGCCCAGTGCCTCAGGAAGATCTGGGCGCACTCGAGGCGGTTCTGAAGAAGAGCCCCGCGATTGTCGATTTCCGCGTTTACCCTCGTATCGGTTCGCTGACCTTGGCCTATTCGTCAGAAGCCGACGGCCGTAAGCGCGCGATGGCATATCTTTGCGCCATCGACAAAGAGATGATCGACGCATCGCGCGAGGGTCATTCGATTTCCACGCGTTCCATGACGCAGAACCTTCTGCTTGATCTTGCGACCATGGCGGGCGTCTATTTCGTGCGGCGTCTGTTCTTGCCCGCTCCGATTTCATGGGCTTTGACCTTGTGGAGCTTCCGCACCTTCCTTGCCGACGCTCTGCATTCTTTGGGCAAGGCCAGGCTTGACGTTCCCGTTCTTGACGCATCGGCTGTTGCCATGTCGCTTGTCCAGGGCGATAAGTCCACTGCAGGCGAGACCATGTTCCTTTTGCATGTGGGCGAAACCCTTGAGGATTACACGCAGGCGCAGTCGGAAAGCGCTCTGATCGATGCCCTTATGGACCTTGCGGAGACCGCGCATAAGGTTGAGGGCGACATCGAGTGCGAGGTCAGGGCAAGCGACTTGGCGAAGGGCGACGTCATCGTCGTTCGCATGGGCATGCCCATACCCGTTGACGGCGAGGTCGTTTCCGGGAACGCCATGGTCAATCAGGCGTCCCTTACGGGCGAATCCGCGGCGGTCAATCGTTCGGTTGGCGACAGCGTTTTCGCGGGCACTTCGGTTGAGGCCGGCGAGATCCTTGTTCGCGTCAGCAGCGATCCCGGCGAAACCCGTTTGCGATCCATCGTGTCGCTGGTGAAGAACGCCGATCAGTACCGTTCGCCTCGTCAGGCGCATCGCGAGGAGCTTGCGAACCGCATCGTTCCGTGGAACTTCCTGCTGGCTGGAATCGTTGCTTTGACGACGCGCGATATCGTGCGCACTTCTGCTGCGCTGATGGTTGACTACTCGTGCGGATTGAAGCTCACGGGGTCCATCGCCGTGCTTTCGGCCATGAGCCAGTCTGCAAAAGCCGGGTTCACGGTTAAGGGCTCGAAGTATTTCGATGCGGTCGAACAGGCCGATGCCATCGTCTTCGACAAGACCGGCACCCTAACCGAGGCGACGCCTCGGGTTTCGAAGGTGCTCTCGCTTGATGGCAGCCCCAAAGACGACATCTTGCGCTTTGCCGCGTGCCTCGAAGAGCATTTCCCGCATCCTGTTGCGCGCGCCGTGGTGAACGCCGCAGCTCAGGCGGGTTTGAACCACCGTGAACGCCACGCCGAAGTGGAGTACGTCGTTGCCCATGGCATTGCCAGCTCGCTTGACGGAAAGCGTGTGGTGATCGGGTCTGAGCACTTCGTCGTCGAGGACGAGGGAGTCGTCATCACCGATGACCAAGCAGCTGTTATAAGGGACCAGGGCAACGGGATGTCGCCTTTGTACCTTGCGGTTGACGGGGCTTTGGTCGGCGTCATTTACATTGAAGATCCGATCAAGCCCTCTGCGGCTAAGGCCGTGAAAGAGCTGCGCGCCCTTGGCTTCAAGCGCTTGGTCATGCTCACGGGCGATCACGACCATACTGCTGAGCGCATTGCGAAGGAAGCGGGACTCGACGAGTACCGTGCCAACATGCTTCCCGAAGACAAGCATGCATTCGTCAAACAACTGAAAGACGAGGGCTACAACGTCATGATGGTGGGCGACGGCGTGAACGACGCTCCGGCGCTTGCTCTTGCTGACGTTGGCATCGCCATGGGGCAGGGAACGGCGGTTGCCAAGGAAGTCGCCGACATCACGCTGACGGACGGCGATCTTGCATCGCTAGTCACGCTGCGCAGGCTTTCGGTTGAGCTTTCAGATCGATTGGACAGCACGTTCAGAACCGTTCTGGGCTTGAACTCGCTGTTCCTTGCATTGGGAATCGCCGGCGCGATTACCCCGCAGACGTCGTCGCTTGCGCATAATGCTTCGACTATCGCCTTGTCGGCGGCATCGGGCAGAGGCTTCAACGTGGGATAGCTAAGCGCGGGATAGCCGAATTGTGGATATTGGGGCCTTGCTGGAATTAGGTGTTCTCAGCAGGGCCTCTTCGTATTAAACTAGACGGGTTTCTAATCACACATGCTTTGGCGACTCGATCCGCTAGTGGCCACCGGAAAAGGCTGCGGACTTCGGGGAAGACCCAAGGCAGAGGACTAACGAATGGAGAAATGAATATGGCGAAAGTCAGTATTCAAACCCTGCTCGACGCAGGCGCGCACTTCGGTCATCAGACCCGTCGCTGGAACCCCAAGATGAAGCCCTACATCTTCGGCAACCGTGGCGACATCTACATCCTCGACCTGAAGCAGACCCTTCTCGGTCTCGACCAGGCCTACACCTTCGTTTCCGAGCTCACCAAGAACGGCGGCACCATCCTCTTCGTCGGCACCAAGAAGCAGGCTCAGGAAGCCGTTGCTGACGCTGCCAACCGTTGCGGCATGCCTTACGTCAACGCTCGCTGGCTCGGCGGCATGCTCACCAACTTCACCACCATCCGCTCCCGCGTGAAGCGCATGGAAGAGCTCGAGGCTATGGACGCTGACGGCCGCATGGCTCTCCTCCCCAAGAAGGAGCAGATCCTGCTGCACAAGGAGCTCGCCAAGCTGCAGACCAACCTCAACGGCATTCGCAACATGGCTAAGACCCCCGATGCCATTTTCGTCATCGACACCAACCGTGAGGGCATCGCCATCAACGAGGCTGAGCGCCTGAACATCCCGGTCGTCGGCACCCTCGACACCAACTGCGATCCCGACGACGTCGATTACGGCATCCCCGCAAACGACGACGCCATCCGTTCGGTCAAGCTGCTTGCCGACTTCATCGCCGACGCTGCTATCGCCGGCATTGGTGCCCCGGTTACCGCCGAGGAAATGGCCGCTGAGGCTCCCGCAGCTGAAGCTGCTGCTGAGTAGTTCAAATAACTGCATGAGCCCGCTTTCGGGCGGGCTTTTCGAAGGAAAGGAACACGCATGGCTAACATCACCGCTGCCATGGTTAAGGAACTTCGCGAGATGACCGGCGCTGGCATGATGGAGTGCAAGAAGGCTCTGGCCGAGGTCGAAGGCGATATGGAGAAGGCCATCGACGTTCTGCGTACCCGTGGCCTTGCTGCTGCTGCCAAGAAGGCCGGCCGCGCTACCAACGAGGGCACCGTCGCTGCTCTGCTGTCCGACGATGCCAAGTCCGGTGTCGTTCTCGAGCTCAACTGCGAGACCGACTTCGTTGGCATGAATGAGAAGTTCAAGGCTTACGCCGACCGCATGGCCAAGGTTGCTCTTGACAACAAGATCTCCGACGTCGATGCCCTTAAGGCTGCTGCCGACGCTGACGGCGAGACCGTTGAGGCCATCCTCACCGACTGCGTCCATGTTATGGGCGAGAACACCACCCTCAAGCGCGTCCAGGTCGTCGAGGCCGGCGCTGTTGCTTCTTACATCCACATGGGTGGTAAGATCGGCGTTCTGGTTGAGTTCGAGGTTGAGGGCATCGACCCCGCTGCCAACGAGTTCCAGGCTTATGGCCGCGACGTCGCTATGCAGGTTGCCGCTATCCCCGCCGTTGCCGCTAACCGTGAGCAGGTTCCTGCCGAGGTCATCGAGCACGAGATGAGCATCTACAAGGCTCAGGCCGCTGAGTCCGGCAAGCCCGAGGCCATTCAGGAGAAGATCGCCACTGGCCGTCTGGAGAAGTTCTACAAGGAGAACTGCCTCACCGAGCAGGAGTTCGTCAAGAATTCCGACCAGACCATCCAGCAGTATACCGACGCTACCGCCAAGCAGCTCGGCGGCACCATCAAGGTTGTCAACTTCGTGCGTTTCGCTCTGGGTGAATAACAGCCCGCGGCAGCCGAGCGCGCTTCGTCGAAGCGCAGCGACAGCTGCAAAAGCTTGCGGAGTTCCTCGGAACGAGCGAGCGGCGCAGGCCAAAGGGAAATTTTTCCCTTGCGAATCTATCGCGTAAACAGGAAGCCCGTCGGGTCAAACCGGCGGGCTTCTTCGTATAATGGAAGCATTGAAACGTACTGCAAACGACAACACTGCTGGGGTGGTTTCGATGTCTGAAGAGATCATCGTAGTTCGGGGTAATAACGCATTTTCCGGCGAGGTTCACGTAGCCGGCGCGAAGAATTCCGCACTTAAATTGCTTGCTGCATCGCTTCTGGGATGCGGCGAAAGCATTATTCATAATGTTCCGCACATTTCGGACATTCAGGTTATGTCCGATGTTCTTTCCTGCTTGGGCGCTAAGATCCAGCGCGAGGGGCACACCGTTCGCATCGACACTTCGGGCGTCGACAAGCAGGAGGCTCCGTACGAGCTTGTTTCCAAGATGCGCGCTAGCATCTCGGTTCTAGGTCCGCTTGTCGGTCGTTTCGGCCGCGCAGTCGTGGCTATGCCGGGCGGCTGCCAAATCGGCGCCCGTAAGATCGACATGCACCTTGCCGGCCTTCAGGCCCTTGGTGTCACCTTCAAAACCGAGCACGGCTCGCTTCACGCCGAAACGCCCAACGGCCTTCATGGTAACCAGGTTTCACTTGACTTTCCAAGCGTCGGCGCCACGGAAAACCTTATGATGGCTGCCGTCGTAGCGCAGGGCAACACCGTCATCGAGAACGCTGCTCGCGAGCCCGAGATCGTCGATCTTGCCAATATGCTCAACGAAATGGGCGCCAAGATCACCGGCGCCGGCACCTCACTTATCGAGATCGAAGGCGTTGAGCTTTCGTCCATGCATCCGTGCGAGCACACCACGGTTGGTGACCGCATCGAAGCGGGCACGTTCCTTACGGGCGGCGCGCTTACCGGCGGTCCTGTTACCGTTCGCGGCGTTGATCCCGAGTATCTACATATGGCTGTTATGAAGTTTCGCGCCATGGGCTGCGCGGTCGAGACGGGCGATGATTGGCTGACCATTTCGCGTGACCAGCCTTTGAAGCCGGTCGATATCCAGACGCTTCCGCACCCTGGTTTCCCCACCGACCTTCAGGCGCAGTTCATGCTTCTTGCGTCTTTGGCCGAGGGTACTTCGGTTATCACCGAGAACATCTTTGAGAGCCGTTTCATGTTCGCCGCCGAGCTCAAACGCATGGGTGCCGACATCACCATCGATGGTCATCATGCTATCGTGCGCGGTGTCTCGCACCTTGAGGGCGCTCCCGTTTCTTCCACCGATTTGCGCGCCGGTGCCGCAATCGTTCTTGCGGGCGTGGTCGCCGACGGCGAGACCGATGTTCACAACATCGCGCATATCGACCGCGGTTACGAGGACTACGTGGGCAAGCTCTCCTCGCTTGGCGCCGATGTCCGTCGCGAGGTCAGGGACTAGCTTCATATGCCTCGAGATCAGCGTTACAGCCAGTATAGGGGCAACCAGCGCAGCTCCTCGCGCCCCAGCTCGCGTGCAGGCTCGCGGGGAAGCCATGTGGGCGGCCAGCGAAGCGGTCGGCCTGCCAGTTTCAACGCGAAGCAATCGCGCCGTACGTCGTGTCATGTAAGCGACAACATGGTGGGTACGCATGTGCGCCCTTCCGTTCAGGCGGGCGGCCGCAAGATGAATGCCTCTAGCGTGTCGTTTTCAAGCAGTCGCAAACGCAACCGCGCTGTTCGTGGCGAGGTTCAGGCACTTGTTCCCAACACCGGCTCGCGTGAAGGCAAACGCGCCTATAATCAACGCGTTAACCAGCGTCAATATGCCAAGCAGATCCAGCATCGCTCACGCATGCGCAGCATCGCTTTGCTTGTTGCAGGCGTTCTGCTGATCGTCGGCTTGGCTGTCGGCGCCGGCGTCTTTACATACAACAACACGGTGGGCGGCAACACCGGTCTTGGCAAGTCCGATGCGAAGTCGGCTCTTACTGCCACGAAGGACAACAAGCCGTTCTACACGTTGATCTCGGTCGAGCTGGGATCAACATCGGCAACGTTGGATAACAACGGCCCTGATGTCATCTTCCTTACGCGCGTGGATGCTTCTTCGAAGACGGTCACATTCGTTCCGATTCCGGCAAGCCTGCAGGTCACGTATGAAAGCGAGACCATGCAGCTGGCTGGTGTGCAGCAGAAGGGCGACGCTGCGTTCATCAACGCCGTGAAAACCTTCGCCGACGTTGATATCGCGCATTATTTCAAGCTGGAAGAGGGCGATCTCGTCAAGCTGGTCGATCAGTTGGGTGGCGTTGACCTCAGCCTTTCGCAGGAAATCGACGACCCCAACGCGGGCGACATCTACATTCCCGCAGGCGATCAAACGCTGAACGGCCAGCAGTCCGTTGTGTTCCAGCGCGCAACCAACGTCAGCGGTGGTCTTGACGGGCAGCTGCAAAATCAGGTGAAGTTCGCGAGCGCCTTGTTCTCCAAGCTGTTCGACACCGGATCGTTTTCGTTTGCAAACGTGCTTTCGGACATCGCGCCGTATTTCAAGACGGATATGTCTTCGAACGATATCATCTCCCTGGCTGGATCGCTTTCCGATATGAAGGCGTCGGATTTTACCACGGTTTCGGTTCCGGGTTACGAGAAAACGCAGTCGAGCATCGCATCTGGTTCGACGACGTATTTCATCCCGTCTACCAGCTCGTGGAAGACCATCATGTCCGACCTCGACGAGGGCAACACCGAGGCGGGCACGTCCACTATCGAGACGGTCGATCCCGCAAGCTTCACCATCGAAGTGCGAAACGGCGCCTCTATCACCGGTGCCGCAACAGCCACCACCGAGAAGCTGACCAAGCTTGGCTTCAAGGTTGAGAAGTCGGGCAACGCCGATCAGCAGATTTACGAGCAAACCTTGGTCATTTACGACAAGGACAACGGCCTTGAGCGCGCTCAGACGGTTATCAACGCCCTTGGCGTTGGCCGCGCCGTGAAGGGTCAAGGCTATTACGAATACGACACCGATGTGCTGGTTATCTTGGGCGGCGACTACAAGCCCAGCAAGTAGCGTCTTGATTGGGATTTGTATGCGCGCCCGTCCCTGGTGTGACGCTGTGATAAAATCCACCTGATCAAAACTGCGAACAGAAGGAGAGATCATCGTGGTAGATAAATACGATGTTGCAGCGGTTCTGGACCTTGTCCGTCCTAGCCTGCTTGCTGACGGCGGCGATGTCAGGCTCGTTGACGTGTCCGAAGACGGCATTGTCACGGTCGAGCTTACCGGTGCTTGCCGTGGCTGCCCGCTGTCCGAGCTCACGCTTGCCAATGGCATCGAGCGTGTTCTGCGCGAGCGCGTCCCCGGCGTTGTGCGCGTCGTCCCCATGGTCGACGAGGACGCCGAGGAGTAATCTCGGTTTCGACAGAATCGAACCAAGCGCAAGGGCGGCCTTCGGGTCGCCCTTGTTCGTTTGCATCGCTTTCTTTTCCCTAAGCGCCCCTTGACCGATCCTTGGTCGATGGGCGACCTTCGGGTTCCCGTTCGGTGATACCATGCTGCAAGACAAGGAGGAACCTATGGCGAAATGTTGGGAAACGCGCGGATGCGATGAAGAGTGGCAGGGTCGCTGCCCTCATAACCTGGGCGACGACCTGTGTCCGTCGGACTGCATCAATACCATTTGCGATCGACCGACGCATGTGGTGGCAACCGATTTCGAGCTGTTGCTCAATCCTGACCGCGATTACGATCGCGCACCGAAAGAGGTGTGTCGCTCGTGCGAGTTCTTCCTGAAGTACGGTCCCGACGTCAAAGATCGCAAAGAGACGGACAAGCTGTACGGTGGCGCTCGTTTTTTGTTCTAGCTTTTCTTGGCGCGCGCGGCGGGAGCCGTGCGCGCTGGTATCATCCTTGTGGACGTGAACGGTTTTCAACAGCTGCTCAAGATACGGTTCGCCTAGTTTCGGGCGCTTTTCCAAGGATGACGAATGCTGAATCAGATCTATCAAAGCCTTGATCCGGTTGCTATCTCTTTTGGGCCGGTGTGCATCAGGTGGTATGCGCTTGCCTACTTGGCAGGCTTTCTTTTTGCGGGGATTCTCATTTGGCGCCTGTCGAAGCGCTGGCAGCTTAAATTCGACGAGGATTCGCTCTTGACCATCATCTTCTGCGTGATGATCGGCGTTATCGTGGGCGCCCGCTTGGGGTATTGCCTCTTCTACGGAAACGGGTACTATTGGGCGCACCCGTTGGAGATCCTGATGCTCAATCAGGGTGGCATGAGCTTCCATGGCGGGCTGATCGGCGCGCTTCTTTCGGGCATCGCTGCGGCGAAGATGACCGGTATTCCGTATTTGACGCTGGCCGATATGGGTGTGGTTGCGGCTCCTATCGGCTTGTTCTTCGGTCGTTGCGCCAACTTCGTCAACGGCGAGCTGTGGGGCGCGGCCACCGATGTTCCGTGGGGCGTCGTCTTCGGTGGTTCGGCGGGCATGCTGCCCCGTCATCCATCTCAGCTGTATGAAGCCCTGCTTGAAGGTGTGCTGCTGTTCATCGTGCTGTTCGCGTTGTCGCGTAAGAAGCCGCCGTTCCCGCGCGGCACGCATTTGGGTGTGTTCCTTATCCTGTACGGACTGTGCAGGTTCCTGATCGAGTTCGTCCGCCAGCCCGACATTCAGCTGGGCTACCTTTTGGGGACGAATTGGCTGACGATGGGGCAGGTGCTCTCGTTGCCCTTGATCGCTGTCGGCATTGGCGTGCTTGTCTTTGCGCTAACGAAGAAGCTGCCGCAACAGGGGCTGCCTGAATAAACTAAGCGAAACGGTCATGACAGAAATAGAGCCCGCCTCAGTGAGGCGGGCTCTGCTGCGTTTGCGGGTGCTTTGGCGAGAGCGGCTAGTGCTTCATGCCTTCAAGCATCTGCTCGGCGGTGGCAAGCGTGTTGATGATGTTGCGGCGGGAAAGCGTTCCGACCACGCGGCCGTCTTTCACAACGGGTACCTTCTTGATGCGGCGCTCGGCCAGGGTGTTGAATGCAGTTTCGGCGTCTTCGCCCACGCCCATTGCGATAACTTTCTTGGTGGCAAGGCGCATGACGTTCAGATCCAGCATGGTGGACAAACGCGTCCAGAAGTCCTCGTTCTCGACGATGCGGTAGTAGTTCGTGGCATCGTTGTAGTTGCCGCTTTCGTTCGAGAGGTATTTCATGATATCGCCGTCTGAAATGAAGGCGACCAGCTTGTTGTTGGCATCCACGATGGGCAGGCCGCTGGTTTCGGTTACGCGCATGGCATCGACGGCATCGCGGATAGTGGCGGTGTCATGGATGACGTTCGGTTCGGGGTTCATGACGTCGGCAACGAAGAACGGACGGTCGACGCCGGGAATGCCGTGGTTTTTCTCTTTCTCGGCCAGTTCGGCGAGTTTCGCCTTGCGTTGCGCGTCGACGGCTTCATCAGCCTTGGTGTCGCGCACGAAGAATAGGATGCCCAAAACGACGCAGGCAAGCATGATGGCCATACCGCAGAACGACGTGTGAACGCCTGCATAGGTTACCTGCAGCGCAGTTGCGTCGGCGGGGACGAACAGATGACCCAAGGCAGTCAGGCTTACGATGAACGCCGTACCGACGGAGATGCCGACCTGGTTGGTGGTGGAAGAAAGGGCATTGGCGTGCTGAACGACCTTGTTGTCAAGCGAATTCACGCCCCAGGTGTTCAGCGGGGTGGACAGGAACTGAATGCCGATGGACATAGTGGAGTACACCACGGTCACCATGAGAATGGACATGTCCATGTTGAATGTGGTGACGCCGAATGCGCCCAAGCCAAGCACGCAGGCGCCGAAAACGGTGACGCCGCGCACGCCGGTGCTGTCGAACAGCCTGCCGGCGATAAGGCCGCAGATGGCGCCGATAACCGCGCCAGGCAGCATCAGCAAGCCCGAAACCGTGGCGGATTGCCCCATGACCTGCTGCACGTAAATGGGAAGAACGACCTCGGAGCCGATCATGGATGCCTGGAGCAAGCCGATGAGGATGACGGCAGTGCGGAACTTGCGGCTGGAAAGAACCTGAATGCGAAGAACCGGGACTTCCAGCTTGAACTGGCGGCGGCAGAAGATCGCGAGCACGATCAGGCCGAAGACGATAAGCACCAGCGGCACGGCGATGTTCTCGGCCGTGGTGGACGACGAGATGCCGTACAGCAGGCTGAGCATGCCCGCGAGCAGCATGGCCACGGAGGGCACGTCGAACGGGACCCTCTCGAAGCCCTCGAAGTTCTTCAGGAACTTGAATGCAGGGATCATTACCAGCACGCAGATGACGGCAATGACCACGAACAGCATGCGCCAGCCAACTGAGTCAACCAACACGCCCGAAAGGGTGGGGCCGATTGCGGGCGCGAATGAGATCATCAGACCGACTATGCCCATAGCCGCACCGCGTTGCTCGCGCGGGAACACCAGAAGGATGAGCGTGAACACCATGGGCATGATGATGCCGGTGGCGCATGCCATCATGACGCGGCCAAGAAGAATGACCTCGAAGTTCGGCGCGCACGCGGCGATGATGCACGAGATGCAGAACCAGCCGATGCCGCCGATGAACAGCTTGCGCGTGCTGAAACGACCCACGAAGAAGGCGTTCAGTGGGATGACGACAGCTTCAACCAAAGAATAGGCGCTGGTCAGCCACTGTACCGTGGTGGCATCAACCCCGGTGTCGCGCATGATGTGCGGTAATGCCGGAGACAGCAACGTTGCGTTGAGGATCACCAGGATTGCTCCCGAGAGCAAAACGGCAACCATGATCTTTTGATTCCTATCCAAACCCATAAACGTTCAATGCTCCTAACTTAGCTTTCGAAAGATATTCGATTGTGCATTGATATGGGGCGCCTTATGCGGTCGCCCAGGTGTCTGCGAGAGTCGTGCGCCGTATTGATTGCGGCGGAGCGAAACGATGCGAACCGCAGCTTGATCGCATCGGGGATAGCACGCAAAAAACAGGTGCTTTGACAGTATAGTTGGGCACTGCGACTGCGTAGGAAAACGCCCAAATAAAGCCCCGAACAATTCCAAAGTCAAGAAACCTGTTCGAAATTCTTCAGACCCCAGGGCTTGCGGAAGGCGGGCCGCTGCCATGTTACCTTACCGTAAACATACCCAACTGAAAAATAAGCCACACATGAGGATAAATGGACTATACTAAAGAAGAAACAAGGGCTTTGCTTCAGCAAGGCGGAATGAGGCAGTGTTTTAGGAGGTTGATCGTATGGCCGAGGTCAAGCGTCACGATTGGGGACTTATCGTATCGGGTGTTCTTCTTGTGGTCCTTGCTTGTCTGATCACGGCATTCCCAGGTTTTACGATGGCGACGATAACCACCATCGTCGGCATCGGTTTCATCATTGCCGGAGTGTTCTCGATGGTGGGCTACACGCGTTTCGCTCGCTTCGCTCGTCCTTCGGGCTGGATGATCGCCTACGGCGTGCTCGATTTCATCTTGGGCATGATGTTCGTTTTGCAGCCCGTGCTTCTGGCCGACGTGATCTCGTGGATGGTCGGCTTCTTCGTGTTGGCGTTCGGCATCTTCGAGATTGTTGCCGCAGTTAAGCTTCACGCCGTCGGTTTGGGCCTGTGGGGCTGGATGATCTTCTCGGGTATCGTCGATATCCTGTGCGGCGTGATCTTCTTCGTGTGGCCCGCGATGCTTGCCATCTTCCTTGCCGTGTTCGTGATCATGCGCGGTCTTTCGCTTATCGTGTACGGCTGGAAGGTTGACACGATCATTCTTTAGAAGCCGCCATGGGGGTTCGTCGTTTAGAAAATGCCCGTTAGGTCGCCGATCACGCGGATGAAGAACACGACCAAAACGGTGACCATGACGGGTTTCACGATCTTTGAGCCGCCCTTGTCGAACGACTTCGAGCCCAGGTAGTTGCCGGCGATGTTGAACGCGCCCGCAAGAAGACCCAAGGGGATCAGGGCGGTTCCGTTTACCAGGAACACGATAAGCGCCGAGGTGTTCGTGGTCATGTTGATTGCCTTCGTGGTGCCGTTCGCGCGAGTTAGGTTCATGTGCGCGAACGCGGTTAGGGCAAGCAGCAGGAACGTGCCCGTGCCCGGGCCGTAGAAGCCGTCGTATACGCCCACCGCAAGTGAGACGCCCATGCCGATAAGGATCATCTTCTTCATGGGGGGCTCTTCGCCTTCGGCTTTGAAAGCCTTGTCGCGCATGACGTAGGCGGCGATAAGAGGCAGGATGACCAGCATGGCAACCTTCAAATAAAAGTCGCTGATCAGAAGGGTAAGCTGTGCTCCGGCGGTGCTTCCAATGAAGGCTGCGGGAATGCAGGGCAGGGCGATCTTCCAGGGGACGTAGCCGTTTTTGGCGAAACGGAACGTGGTCAGGCCCGTTCCCATGCAGGCGCTGAGCTTGTTGGTGGCGATGGCCGTGTGCGCCGGAAGGCCCGCGATCATGTAGGCCGGCAGTGAGATCAGGCCGCCACCGCCCGCGATTGCGTCGATAAAGCCCGCGATGAAGACGAGCGGCAAGATGATCAGGCATTGCATGGGGTCGAAAGGCATGGGCTTGCTCCGGTTGCGTGTTTGGGCTCTTGCGCATGGTCTGGCGCTGCCCGAAGGCGAGCCAGGGCTTGATTTGCGCAAGGGTGAATTCTACCGCGCCGTATGCGGCGCAATGGGGCGATCGCTGCGATTCCATCGTTTGACGCTGGTATACTTCCGTTTCGAAAGCGAGGTGCGCCCATGCCCAGCGTGAACGACTTGGTCGATGTTGCAGAATCTTTAGATAAGCGCCGTGTGATTGTCCTGCAGGACAGCTGCGTGGCCGTGCGTAATAGGAACGCCCATTGCAGGGCGTGCGTCGAAGTTTGCCCAAACGATGCGATATCGGTCGATCGAAACAAAATCAAGCTGGCCACGACCCGCTGCGTCGATTGCGGACTGTGCGTGACGGCGTGCCCGACCGAGGCGATTCGCGCCATCGAGCCCACGGCTTCGCAGCTTGCCCAGCAGCTTTCAGCAGCGCGTGAAGCGAACGATGGCCTTGCCGCGGTGGCATGCGCGCGTATGGCTGCGCGTCAGGTTGCCGACCCCGGCAGGTTCGCCGAGGTTCCCTGTTTCGGGCGTTTGGCGGCGGTTGACCTGTTTTCTCCGATCGCCGATGGTGCCACGGGGGTGCTGCTGATTGACGGCGGTTGCTCGTCGTGCAAATACGGTTTCGTGAGCGAGACGGTTGATGCTGCGGTTGACTCCGCCAACCAGGTGCTTGCTGCGGGCGGGCTTGGTGCTCGCGTTCAGCGTGTAAGCGAGTTCCCCGAAACGATGCTCGTTTCCGAAACCGAAGGCGTGTTCGGTTCGACCAGGCGAGGCTTTCTTGCCGACACGATGCGCTCGGCGCGCGATATCGCCGCCACGGCGGCGGATACGGCCATCAAGAAGGAGCTCGGCCTTGGCGAGAACGATGCCATCGGTCGCCGCTTGCATGTTTCTGACGAAGGCACGCTGCCGAACATTCCCGTTCCGGGGCACGAATCTGCGCTGAACGCCTTGTACGCGATTGCGGGGGAGGCAGATTTCCAGGGCGACGCGTCCGCGGCGGGCGAGGGTGGTCCGGCGATAGTTGATCTGCCATTCTTCGGTGCCGTCGACATCGACGTCAACAAGTGCAACGCATGCGGGATGTGCGCCGTGTTCTGCCCGACCTCGGCGATAAAGCGCCCGCCTTCAAGCGACGAGTTCTCGACGCGGTCGAAAGTGCTGGAGTTCAGCGCCAGTGATTGCGTGCAATGCGGCTTGTGCCAAGACGTTTGCTGGAAGAAAAGCATCACGTTGCGCGCGCCCATCACGGCCGACGAGCTGTTCTCGTTCGAGCCCCACATTTTCCGCTTGAGGTAACGACCGCGCGTCTGTGTTTGCGCAACGGCTAGCCGTTCACGGCTTCTGGGTGGCTATTGTTTCCATTTTCGCAACTTCGCTTGAGCTTGCGAGCCCGTATGTTATACTCGCAATCGCTTTAGCACTCTAAAGTGATTTAGTGAATCGATAGAAGTTCGAGCACGGGTTGACTGCCGAGCAAGGCGCTGCCCGGCAAGAAGGAGACAACATGAAGAAGTTCAAGCTCTTGGCTGCTGTCGCAACCACGCTGGCCTTGGCTGCGTTTGCACTTGCCGGCTGCGGCTCGCAGGCTTCCTCCGGCGCATCCGCTAGCGCTCAGGGAAGCTCTTCCGCCAGCTCGTCTGCAACCAAAACCCTCATCGTCGGTTTCGACTCCGCTTACCCGCCGTACGGCTTCGTCGGCGACGACGGCAACTATACCGGCTTCGATCTTGACCTTGCCAAGGAAGTCGCCGACCGCAACGGTTGGGACTTCAAGGCCGACCCCATCGACTGGGACGCTAAGGACGCCCTGCTCAACGCCGGCAACATCAACTGCATTTGGAACGGCTTCACCATGGAAGGCCGCGAGGGCGACTACACCTTCTCCGAGCCGTACATGCTCAACGAGCAGGTCGTCGTGGTGAAGAAGGGCAGCAACATCGCTTCGCTGGCCGACCTTTCCGGCAAAACCGTCATGACTCAGGTCGACTCCGCTGCTCTTTCCGTTCTTGAGGATCCCGAGGGCAAGGCCGAGCTTGCAGCTACCTTCGCCGGCGGCGCTGCCCAGACCATCGGCGACTACAACAACGCTTTCATGCAGCTTGATTCCGGCATGGTCGACGCCGTTGCATGCGACCTGTCCATCGCTCAGTACCAGATCGCTCAGACCGGCGACAAGTACGTTCAGCTTGACGAGAGCCTTTCCAAGGAGCACTACGCCGTTGGTTTCAAGAAGGGCGACACCGAGCTTGCCAACACCGTCACCGAGACCCTGAAGGCAATGTACGAGGACGGCACCATCCAGAAGCTCTGCGAGAAGTACGCCGACTACGGCTTGTCCTTCGACAACTGGATCTTGAAGTAGCACTCACTTGGTCGTTTGATCGACCAACATCGTGGAATGACACGCGCACCTCCTGCCGCAAGGTGGGAGGTGCTTGCGCGTGAAAGGGAAGTAACGAGGCATTTCGGAAAGCGTCAAGCCCGGCATGTGTCTCCTGTGCGGGCTTCGTTTCCCAAAGCGTCATCGAAAAGGAAGGAACGACGTGGATTTATCGATTATGTTCGGCCTGCTTGGCCAGGGCCTTATCCTGACGGCGCAGATCTTCGTGATCACGTTGGTTGGCTCGCTGCCCTTGGGCGTGGTCATCGCGCTTTGCCGCATGAGCAAGTTCAAGCCGTTGTCGTGGCTTGCCAGCATCTACATCTCGTTCATGCGCGGCACGCCGCTCATGCTTCAGCTGATGGCTCTTATGTTCGGCCCGTACTACCTCTTTCATATGCAGCTTGGCACCGATTGGAAGTTCTGGGCATGCGGCATAGGCTTCATCCTTAACTACGCTGCGTACTTCGCGGAGATCTATCGCAGCGGCATTCAGTCCATTCCGCGCGGCCAGTACGAGGCTGCCGAGGTTCTTGGCTACACGCGTTCGCAAACGTTCTTCAAGATCGTGCTGCCCCAGGTTGCCAAGCGCATCCTTCCCGCAATGGGCAACGAGATCATCACGCTGGTCAAGGACACCTCGCTTGCGTTCGTCCTTGGCATCATGGAGATGTTCACCCAGGCTAAGGCCATCGCTGCCTCGCAGGTCAGTATGCTTCCGTACGTCATTGCCGCCGGTATTTACTGGATCATCAACATCGTGATCGAGTTCATTCTGAGTCGCGTCGAGAAGCGCATGAATTACTACCACGACTAATCTCGCTACTGGCTGTTTGACACAAGGAGCATTCCCATGTCGGAAAACCCGCAAAACGAAACCGTGCAGACGCTTGTCCAGCTGTCGCACGCGAAGAAAAGCTTCGGTAACACGAAGGTTTTGAAGGACATCTCGCTTTCGGTGAACAAGGGCGAGGTTCTTTCCATCATCGGCCCGTCGGGCGGCGGCAAGTCAACGCTTCTGCGTTGTTGCACGTTGCTTGAAACGCTCGATTCGGGCTCGCTGTCGTACGGCGATATCCAGGTTGCGCAGGACAAGGACGGCAAGTCCGTCTACGCGTCGAAGGACACGCTTCGTGCGGCGCGCCAAAGGTTCGGTCTGGTGTTCCAGAACTTCAACTTGTTCCCGCACTACACGGTGATGAAGAACATCGTCGATGCGCCCATCAACGTGCAAAAGGTCCCTAAAGAGCAGGCGTACGAAACCGCTCGTGCGCTGCTTGAGAAGATGGGCCTGTCCGGCAAGGAGAACATGGTTCCTTGTGAGCTTTCCGGTGGTCAGCAGCAGCGCGTGGCCATTGCCCGTGCGTTGGCGCTGAACCCTGATGTGCTGTTCTTCGACGAGCCCACCAGCGCTCTTGACCCCGAGCTTACCAAAGGCGTTCTGCGCGTCATCCGCCAACTTGCCGACGAGCATATGACCATGGTCATCGTCACGCATGAGATGGCGTTCGCCCGCGACGTTGCTGACACGGCTGTTTTCATGGATGGCGGTGTCATCGTCGAACAGGGTCCTGCTGCCGAGGTAATCGGTGACCCCAAGCACGAGCGCACCAAGGCCTTCTTGAGGGGCGATTCGCAGGCCGAGTAATCGGCTTCGCGCTAGCTCTGGTTGGGCAGGCGCTCCATCAAGGTTTCGCGCAGGTCCTCGCCAGGCATTTCGATTGTTTTGATCTGCTTGAAGCCAACGTGCTCGTACAGCGAGATCAGGTTGTCGGAGTAGGTCTCCAAATAACAAGGGACGTTGTGCTCGTCCGCGTATGCGAAGAACGGCTCGATCAAGCGGCGGAAGGCACCCGTGCCGCGTGCGTTCTTGTCGACGCCGATCACGTAGAAGTGGATGAAGTCATCGTAGCCGGTTTCCTTTGCGCGGCCGGCTTCCCAGTCGAAGTCTGAGACGGGCTCAAGGCGTTTGAAGGCTTCGGAGTACGCAGAGGCTTCTTCGGGCGTCATGAAGTCGCGTGCCATTTGGGCGTGCGCCTCGTCCTCGACGGCAGACCAACTTACGCCGTTCAGGTCGCTTTTCAGGTAGGCGCCGGTGCAGGCGGCAAGGTCGGGCGTGGCGTAGCAGGCGGGGTAGGGCGTGCCGTACGTGAACTCCAAGCGCATGATCTCGCGCGAAAGCTCGAGCTTGCGCTCGTCGCTGACGTTTTCGCCCAAAGCGTCGAGGGTGGCGCGCGTCCAGTTCTCCTCCATGAAGCTTTCGCCCATCATGTAAGAAAGTTTCTCGATTGTCTGGACGTCTTCTGCGCCAGGCGCGATGAGTCCTTCGATCTTCATGTTCTTGCTCCTGTTTGGTTGGTGGGTTTTCGTTCTGAAGCACCATACCATCATACATTGTGCAACCTGTGGGCATTCGATGCGCCAGTGTTACGCGAAGATGACGATTCGATTCGATTCAGCGACATTTCAGATGCTGGTGATATGTTTGCGAAGTCGGACAGACAAAACTATTCGAAGCGTCGGTCGCATGCGCGCGCAAGCGCATAACTCGGCGTGCGACGCGATGCTTCGAGTGAACCCGAAGCAAATGCGGGGCTTGGTTTGATCCGTCTCGTTTCAATCAAGGAGTGGTTTTCATGGTCGATGGTTTCGGCGGTCAGCAGCCCGGCGCACCCGAGCCCCCGAAGGAATACCGGGGTTCTTCCACGCCGTATACTCAGCGCAGCTCTTCGGGAAGCGCTTCTTCCCATTCTCCGCACGGTGCCAAGGGAGCCAGTACCGTGAAAACCTTCTTCACGGCGTTTCTGGGTGCTTTGCTTGCGTGCATCTTGGCATTCGCCGGCTTCACGGCGTTCGGTGCGCTTAGCAGCTCGAAGACGTCTGGAACGTCGGGTTCTTCCGTCACGCTGGGAAGCCAAGCGCCTTCGACCATCAACGTTTCGGGCGAGGATTCCTCGCTGGCCGAGACGGTTGCCTCGAAGGCGCTCCCTTCGGTTGTGTGCATTTATGTGTACACCAGCCAGTCCAGCTCGTATGGCTACTTCGGCGTGTCGAATGACGCCAGCCTTTCGCAATCATCGCTGGGCTCGGGCATCGTCCTTACCGAGGACGGCTACGTGCTTACCAATTATCACGTCGTTGAGGGTAGCGAAGCGCTTAAGGTGAACGCGGGCGGCCAGGAATACGACGCCGAGGTCGTGGGCACCGACGCTTCAAGCGACCTTGCCGTCATCAAGTTGAAAGATGCTTCGGGCCTGACCCCTGCCGACATCGGCGATTCCGACGATTTGAACGTGGGTCAGTGGGTCATGACCATTGGCAGCCCCTTCGGCCTTGAGCAGTCCGTGGCAACGGGCGTTGTGTCGGCAACCAGCCGCTCCGAGATCATCGACAACTCCAGTTATTCCAACGGCAGTTCGCAGGGTAGCTCGTCCATCACCATTTATCCGAACATGATCCAAACCGATGCGGCCATCAACCCCGGCAACTCCGGCGGTGCGCTTGTTGACAAGAACGGTAAGGTTATCGGCGTCAACACGCTGATTACTTCCTATTCGGGCAATTACTCGGGCGTTGGATTCGCCATCCCGGTCAACTACGCCATCGCCATTGCACAGCAGATCATCGCCGGCGAGACCCCCAGCCACGCGCAGCTCGGCGTAAGCCTGTCCACGGTCAATTCCGCCAATGCCCAACGCTACGGTTTGGCGGTTTCCGAAGGCGCGTACGTTTCGGCGGTGAGCGCTGGCTCGGGCGCCGACGAGGCCGGCATCGAAGTTGGCGACATCATCGTTTCGTTCAATGGCAAGAAGATCTCGTCTGCCAGCGATTTGATGGTTGCTGTTCGCGAATGCTCCATCGACGACACGGTAGACGTGAAGGTCAACCGCGACGGCGCCGAGAAGACGTTCAG
>CAKTWD010000013.1 GCA_934630485.1 uncultured Eggerthellaceae bacterium
CATGGAGTATGCTCTTGATATTGGATGCGGCGGCGGCGCCAACGTCGCGCGCCTTCTTGACCGCATTCCTTTCGGCGAGGTCGTCGGCATCGACCCGTCGCCTCTTTCGGTTCAGAAGTCCATCGAGTATAACGCTAAGGCAGTTGAAGACGGACGCGCAACCATCCAGCAGGCCGAGGCTGCCGATATGTCTGCGCTTCCGAACAGCGCTTTCGATGTCGTTACCGCTTTTGAGACCATCTACTTCTGGAAAGATGTCCCGGCAGCTCTTGAAGAAATCAAAAGGGTCATGCTCCCTGGTGGAACGTTGCTTATCTGCAACGAGGCCGATGGCTCCGATTCGGATCATTACTTCATGGCAATGCGCACTCCGGGTATGACCATATACACCCCGCGTGAGCTCGACGCTCTTTTGCGCGACGCCGGCTTCAAGAAGATCCAGATCTACGACGATGTGAAATCCGGTCATGTATGCGTTACTGCAAAGAAGCCGAAGATGCCGGAGAAGCTCTAAGTTCAACTTCATAGACATGGTGTCGCTTTTGCGCACAATATGTACGGAAAACGCCCGATTCGCAGCAAGTGCGTGTCGGGCGTTTGCATTGGAGCGGTTTGCGATTTGACAGGGAGGTGCTTCCTGAAAATCGCGTGCAGGTACGAATTAGTGCTGGCAGGCGGTGGAAGGATCCATCAGATAAACTTCGCCAGCAATGAACTTCTTGACGACATCGCCAACGATAGGGGTTTCGGTTTCAGCGAAAACCTTGATGCCAGCCTGGGTGAAGCGCATCAGCGGAGGGGTGCCCATGCCAACGGCAAGGATGGCGTCGATGCCAAGGGTCATGGCGTAATCGATGACGCCGCCGCAGCCATACTGGTCATGGTCGACGTTCTTGACGGCCTCGACGTTGGCGATGTTCATGTCATCGTCGAATTCGACGATGGTGAAGTACGGGCTGTGGCCGAAGTGACCGCTGCGGACGCTTTCGAGCATCTGGTCGGTTTCGCTGGGGATTGCGAGTTTCATGATTCTCGTCCTCTCTGAAATCAAGCTGCGCTTACAGCTTCAAGCACGGCTTAGTCAATGTATCGCTCCAAATGATATCAAGGCTTTTAGTTTTGGGAACAGCAAAACGATTCGTTTTCGATATCAGGTTAATTAATAGTGATTTTGAGCTGCGAAAAAGCGAACCGAAGAAGCGAGGTTCCGGTAGATTGTCTTTTGGCATGAACGGATGAGGGGTATTTGCTTGGGCATTGTTTATCGTTTGTCACGATATCGCCGGCTGCTTTCGGGTATGCTTTAGAGGTTTGATCGAATGAGGCGCGGCAACCTGCAGTAGGTGACCGCGCAATCACGAAAGGAAACTCATGAGCAACGACGGCAAGAAGGTTTCTGTCCACTACACCGGCACGCTTGACGACGGCACCAAGTTCGATTCGTCTCTTGACCACGGCGCTCCGCTTGACTTCACGTGCGGCGCTGGCCAGATGATCCCCGGCTTCGATGAGGCTGTTAAGAACATGGAGGTCGGCCAGACCCTTACGGTTCATCTTGAGCCTGCTCAGGCTTACGGCGAGTCCGACCCTGCTGCCATCCAGACCATTCGCATCGAGTCTCTTCCCGGTTCCGAGAACCTTACCGTTGGCGAGAAGGTCATGCTTGCAGGTCCCAATGGCTTCCCGTTCCAGGCTTTGGTTGTCGACAAGACCGACACCGAGATCACCTTCGATATGAATCACGAGCTGGCAGGCAAGGCTCTCAATTTCGAGATCACCCTTCTAAGCGCCGAGTAATCGGATTCTTTCAAAAAGAATCTTGCTTAGTTGTTTTAGCGGGAATGAAAAACAAGGCTGCGATCAAACGATCGCAGCCTTGTTTGCTTTGCGGGTTGGACGAGTCAGCGCGAGTATTAAAGAATATGAGCGCGCAGGTAATCGCCGTCGTGTGCGGAAAGATACGCAGGGGCGATGTCGAACACCGTGTTGCAGCCTGTTTTGCCCTCGGCGGCCAAACGCGCGATGGCGCGAGCGAAGCACAAGAGGACGCTGGAGGTGAATTCGGGATTCGAACCAAGCTTCAGCGAGTACTCGATCACGTGCTTGCGACCCGATGCGGTTTCGCCGGAGCGGAGCACGAATCCACCGTGGGGAAGCTCCTTGTGATCGCGGTCAAGCTCTTCCTGAGAGATGAAGTTGACCGTGGTGTCGTACTCGTCGAAGTAGTTGGGCATGGCCTTGATTTGCTCTTCGACAGCAGCGGCGTCGGCGCCGTCTTCCAACACGACCCAGCATTCGCGGGTGTGCATCTCGCGCGCGGTGAACTCGGGGTTGTCGCCCGAACGAGCACCTTCAAGGGCTGCGGGGACGGGGTTGGTGTACTGGCGAGCGTCAGCGACACCGTCGATACGACGAATGGCGTCGGAGTGACCCTGGCTTACGCCGCGGCCCCAGAACGTGTAGTCCTTCCCATTGGGAAGGAAGGTGTTGCCGTACAGGCGGTTCAAGCTGAACAGGCCCGGATCCCATCCGCACGAGATAAGAGCGCACGTAGCGCCCTGCTTCGCTGCGGCGTCAACCGCAGCGAAGTGCTCGGGGATGTTGTGATGTGTGTCGAAGCTGTCGACGACGTTGTACCATTGCGCGAAGTGCGGGGTCTGCTTAGGCAGGTCGGTTGCGCTGCCGCCGCAGATCATGAGGACGTCGAACTCTCCCTTGGCGTTTCCGTCCTCGAGCTGCGAAGCAGACCTGACGTCGGCGTTGCTTGCGATCTTCACCGTAGATGGGTCGCGGCGGGTGTACACCGCGACCAGTTCCATATCGTCGTTCTGCGTAACAGCCATTTCAATTCCGCGGCCAAGGTTGCCGTAGCCAAGGATGGCGATTTTGATTGCAGTCATCTTCGATCCTTATCAGTTGGAAACCGATGTTTATTTACGAGTGGGCGCTTCGGGATACTCGAGGTCGTCGAACATGTCGAAATCGCCGTCCTCGCCGATTTCAGTGTCGCCCTCTTCGGGGGTGGTGAAATCGGAGTAGTCGGCAGGTGCCATGTTCTCGAGGGTGGTGGTGTCGACTTCCTTGATGGTGTCGTCACGGAAGACGTCGCGGTTGAGCATGCCGACCATGTTTGCAAGAGCGGTGGTGCAAACTGCGTCTCCGGTGATGTTAATGGCGGTACGGCCCATGTCGAGGATGCGGTCGATGCCCATGATCATGGCAACGCCCTCAACAGGCAGGCCGACAGAAGCGAAAACCATGGTGAGCATGATGGTGCCAACACCTGGGACGCCAGCAGTGCCGATGGAGGCGACGGTGGCGGTGACGACAACGGTGACCAGCTGGGAAGCGTTCAGGTCGATGCCGAATGCCTGAGCGGCGAAGACAACGGCGACGCCCTGCATGATAGCGGTGCCGTTCATGTTGATGGTTGCGCCCAGCGGAATGGTGAACGAGGAGATCTTGGGATCGACGCCGACGCGCTTGTTCAGGGTCTCCATGTTCAGCGGGATGGTGGCGTTGGAAGAGCTGGTGGAGAAGGCGAAGACCATGACCGGCCAGAACTTCTTAAGGAAGTGCATCGGGTTCAGACGCGTGAACGCGAAGAGGATAAGGGTGTAGACCACGAACAGCATGATCAGCAGGCCAAGGTAAGTGGTCAGGATGAAATTGATCATCGGGAGGATGCCGCTGATGCCCAGGTTCGCGAAGGTACGCGAGATCAGGCAGAAGATGCCGATGGGGGCAACCTTCAGGATCATGGAGATCATGGCCATCATGATGGCATTGAACTGGGTGAAGAAGCGGTTGACGGTGGCAACCTTGCGACCCAGCGTGCCCAGCAGGAAGCCCAGGATCAATGCAAAGAAGATGATTTGGAGCATGGTGCCGTTGGCCAGTGCTGAGAAGATGTTGGTGGGGATGATGTTCAGCAGCGTGGTCTTGAAGTCCTGATTTTCGGCTGCCTTAGGCTGAACCTGGGTGATGGAGTTCATGTCCAGGCCAACGCCGGGGTTGGTGATGTTGGCAAGCACCAGGGCGATGACGATGGCCAAAGCGGTGGTGAGCAGGTACATGATGATGGTACCGCCGCCAACCTTGCCGAGCATCTTCGGGTCGCTCATGGATGCGGCGCCGCAGACGATGGAGCAGAAAACCAACGGTGCGACGAGCATCTGCATCAAGCGGATGAAGCCCTGGCCGAAGACATAGAAGACGCCCTCGATGAGGAAGTTGTCAACAGGGGACTTATCGGGGACGACCTGGTTCAAGATCAGGCCGCAGACGATGCCGGCTGCGAGCGAGATCAGGATCCACGTAGTGAGTCCTAGCTTCTTTTTCTCTGTACCGTTTCCGGCAGCAGAGTCTTTTGCTGATTGGGTCACAGCAAACCTCCTTTTGTTTACTAAAGTCAAACTCCAAAAGTATTACACGCTCATTACGTGTGCTTGATTTCCATTTTGTTAACGGGTCGTAATAATCCGTGAAATGGCTTGTCAGAAGCGTATCCAGGTCATTTTCAGAGCGCAATTCCGCGTTCCTCTTTATGTTTATGCGTGGATTTGGTCTCGGCTTGGTGGCGAACGCGAAGCTAAACTTGACCGCCCGTATACTTTCATTGGTGAAAACGACGATTTTGACGCTAGGTTGGCCGTACGGAACGATGGGCGCTTTATATATAGAGGTATTGATTTGACTGACGAGAACCAAAACGAACCGCGCTTCCCGCACAAACGGGGAAGGGGTGTCGCCGCGAAGGGTGAGGCAGGCCGCGCGCGCCCTATGGGGGACACTCAGCCCATCACGCCCGATGGACATTCGCGTGGCGCTTTTGGCGGGCTGCTTCGCAAAGCCGATCAGTTCGAGGCCAAGCGTCAGGCCCGTGCGCGTCGCGAGCCCGGTCGTGTTCGCAAGTTCATCTACGCGTGGTTCGATCGCTTAACCGGTGCCGTGGCAGATGGCGGCTTGTCTCAAGCTGATGCCGAGTTCGAGGCGCATCGCACCTCGCGCGATTACATTTGGAACACCATCGGATTCATGGCATGGGGAACCATTTTCCCCATTCTCACTATCGTGGTCACTCAGCTTGCCGGCGTCGAGCAGGCCGGTATGTTCTCGCTTGCCTTCGTTATGGCGTTCTTGTTGTACTTCATGGGCATTTACGGCGTTCGAACGTACCAAGTCAGCGACTTGAACGGCACACATTCATTTGCCGATTATCAGGTCCAGCGCTTCGCCTCTGTTGTCTTGATGCTTGTAGTCGGGCATTTGTACTGTCAGTTTCGCGGATATTCGGGCGTCATGCTCACGATGTGCATGGGACTCACGTTCTATCGTGCCGTCGATGCTATGGCCGAGGTGTACGAAGGGCGCTTGCAGCAGGTAGATAAGTTGTACCTGGCAGGAATCTCGTTGACCATCAGGTCGGTGGTCGCGCTTGTCGCTTTTTCCTTGACGTTGTTGATCATCCGCGACGTCGGCATTGCGTCTATCGCGATGGCTATCGGCGCTGCTGTCACGTTCGCTTTGGTTACCTTTCCGCTCGCTTTGCTTGAAACGCCGCCTTCGTCTCCGTTTTCCCTTAAGAGCGTCTCTTCCATTTTCAAGTCGTGCTTCCCGTTGTTCGTTGCGTTGTTCATGTTCAATTTGGTGGACAACGTGCCGAAGTTCGTGATGGAGGGCGTGCTGAGTTACGACAATCAGCTGTATTTCAACGCGATGTACTTTCCGTCGCAGGCAGTTCTTCTCGCGGCGGGTTTCGTGTACAAGCCTTTGCTCGTTCGCATGGCGAAGACCTGGGCCGACCCGGCGAAAAGGAAGAAGTTCGACCTATTCATCATGGCGATGAGCGCGGTTATCGTCGCCATGACGGTGGGAACCATCGTGATCGTGGCTTGGATCGGCATTCCCCTTATGAACTTCCTATACGGCTTGGAATTCGACGATTATCGGTCGATCTTCTACGTGATGATCGTGGCCGGCGGCTTTACCGCGGTCATCGAATTCTTCTACCAGGTCATCACTATTCTGCGCAGGCAGAAGGTGGTTACCGAGCTGTATCTGATCACGTTCGTGTTCTCGGTGGTTGTGCTTGTCGTTATGACGAACATCAGCGGCCTTGACGGCGCGGTGCTCGGTTATGCCGTCAGCATGGCTATCTTGGCGATCTTGCTGCTTCGTGAGTACATCAGCGCTCGCGTCAGCTTCAAACGTCACCCCGAAACCGACAACACCACATCATTCGAGCCTCTTTCGGCTGAAAACAGCGGCGTGCAGCCTGTTTCGGGCATGGATGCGCGCCATGGCGTATACGACCGTGCCGCCCAGGTCACGCAGGCGCTTGCTCCGGTGGGCGACCGCTCTTTCGGCCCCCGAATGGAGCCGGAAGAGGTTCGTCGCGGTGCTTCGGCGCGCGATCGTTCGGGTAGGCACGTGCGCAACCGCGATCAAGGGAGCGCGCAGTATCAAACCCGCGATCAGGTCGAAGCGCGCAGGCGCAGTGCAAGCCACTCCCGCCAAGGCGGCCAGCGCGGTCGTCGCGATCGGTAGCAAGTCAATTTGGGCGTTTCGCAATCCGAGGCGCTGCGGCTATGTATAGGAAAGCAAGGTGTAGGCAACATGATGGATAGGCTTCGAGCATGGCTCGTTACTTCGATGGTGGGGCGTTACGGCGCTGACCAGTTCAACTACTTCCTTATTGGCGTCTCTATCGTCTTCATCGTGCTGTCGATGTTCGGCTTTCCTTTCTTCAGCACGCTGAGCTTCGTGTTTCTGATGCTAGCTGTTGTGCGCATGTTCTCGCGGAATCATTCCGCCCGCGCGGCCGAGAACGAGAAGTATCTCAGCATGAGTGAGAAGCCGCGCGAATGGTGGCGTAATGTCAACGTCCGTTGGGCCAACCGTAAAACAACCGCTTATGTGAAGTGCCCGTCATGTGGCAAGACGTTCACGCTTCCCAAAGGCAAGGGCAAGATTCGTGCCACGTGTCCGTATTGCCACGAAGCCTCCGTCCATAAAGTGTAGGAAAGGCTGACGGCTGCATGTTCGGGTTCATCACGATCAGTGACAACGACCTATCCGATTCCGAGCGCGAACGTTATCGTTCGGTTTACTGCGGCGTATGCCGCGCACTTAAGCGGCGATTCGGTCAGCTGTCGCGCTTCGCTCTGAACAACGATCTCACCTTCGTGGCTCTTCTGCTTATGTCTTTGTACGAACCCGAAGAGACGCCTGGCTTGGGAAGGTGTGCTGCTCATCCTGTTAAGCCGCGACCTTATATCGAAAGCGAGGTTGTCGACTATGCTGCCGACATGACCATCGTCATGGCATACCACAGCATGCTTGACAACTGGAACGACGATCGCTCGTATCCGTCCCTTGCGTTTTCGAGGGTGTTGAAGGCCGGGTACGAGCGCGTTTGTGGGCGATACCCTCGCCAATGCAGCGCATGCGAGCAGGGTCTTGGCAACATTTCACGAATCGAGCGAGATCAGATGCAGGCTTTGCGCGATGTGAATGACAGTGAGTCAACGCTCTTGGACCCCGATGCGTGCGCGAACGAGTTCGGAGCTATCATGTCTGAAGTGCTTGTGTTCAAGGAAGACGAGTGGTCGGACGAGCTTCGGTCGATCGGATTCGAGCTAGGGCGTTTCGTCTATCAGATGGATGCGGTGTACGATTTGCCGAAGGATTTGGAATCGGGGTCGTACAATCCGTTCAAGCAATCTGACCTCGATAACGATGAGCTGCGTATGCTCTTGATGAACCGAATGGCTGCGGTGGTTGATGTTTTCGAGCGGCTTCCGCTTGTTCAAGACGTGCAGATACTGCGAAGCGTTTTGTATGCGGGTGTTTGGGGACGACTCAACGCCCGCGACCAACATGATAAGGAAGCTTCGCAGAAGCGATCTTCTCACGACAAGCCTACGTGCAAGAACAAAGGAACCTTCAGTGGATAAAAGCCCCTACGAAATTCTTGGAGTGTCGCCCAATGCAAGCAAGGACGACATCAAGAAGGCGTATCGCAAAAAAGCTCGCGAGAACCACCCCGATCTCAATCCCAACGACCCACAGGCCGCTGAGCGAATGAATCAGGTCAACGAGGCGTACGATCGTCTGATGAACCCCGAGAAGTACGCAGCAGAAGATCGCAGACGTGCAGCATCTCAGCAAGGTGCAGGTGGCGCGGCATACGATCCGTTCGGCGGCAACGGCTACTCCGGCACGGGCGGACATAACTCGTCTGGGCAGGACGGCTACCAGCATTCCTCTGACGGATCTTATGGCTGGTCATCCGAGACGTACACCTGGGAGGACATTTTCGGTTTCGGCTTCTATGGTGGTGCCACGAACCCGCGCAACATTCACCCCGAGGCTAACGTGTACGACTCCTCTGAGGTGAAAGCGGCCATCGACCTTATCAACGCCGGCCGCCATAAGGAGGCTGCAGCCATTTTGGCCGACATCCCCTCTACAGGTCGTAATGCTCGCTGGTATTACCTGTCTTCGCTTGCGAACTACGGCGCCGGAAACGAGACGCTTGCTTACGAGCAGATCCGCCGCGCTTGCAAAATCGACCCGAACAACGCCGAGTACCGTCGGGCAATGCAGGGTTTTCAGCAGCCGGCTCAAACTTATCAGCAAGAATCGCAGCAACGGGGCTTCTCTATGGGAACAACCTCGTGCGTTGAGTGCTGTTGCGGTTTGATGGTGCTGAACATGTGCATGAACTCGTGCCTTCGCATGGGGATGTACGGCGGCAACGTGTACGGAGCCGGTATCTACTGTTGATGATGTGCGGCAGCCGCGGTCGCGCTTGATTCGCTCGACTGCCGCTGGATTCGAATCAAGGAGTGCTTTATGGGTGCAACGATCGGAATCGATTTAGGAACGACTAACAGCTGCGTGGCCATTGTCGAGGGCGGACGCCCCGAGGTCATCGTCAATGCGGAGGGCGAGCGTACAACACCAAGCGTGGTCGCGTTCTCCAAAAACGGCGAGCGTCTGGTTGGCAATGTTGCGATTCGTCAGCAGGCGGTGAACCCCGATAGAACCATCTCGTCCGTTAAACGTCACATGGGTACCGATTGGCGCGCGAACATCGACGGCAAGGCGTATTCTCCTCAAGAGATCTCGGCAATGGTTTTGCGCAAGCTAAAGGGCGATGCCGAGCGTTTCCTTGGCAAGGACGTCACCGATGCCGTCATCACCGTTCCCGCATATTTCAACGACACCCAGCGTCAGGCCACGAAAGATGCTGGTCGCATTGCAGGCCTTAATGTCCTGCGCATCATCAACGAGCCGACTTCTGCGGCGCTCGCTTACGGGCTTGATCACGGTTCGCCTCAAAAAGTCATGGTGTACGACTTAGGCGGCGGCACGTTCGACGTTTCCATCATCGAGATAGGCGAGGGCGTTATCGAGGTTCTGGCAACTGCCGGTAACAATCACTTGGGCGGCGATGATTTCGACGAGCGTCTGTGCAAGCACTTGATCGCCGAGTTCAAACGAACCAGTGGCTTCGATGCCGAGCGCGACCCCATGGCTCATCAGCGCCTGAAAGAGGCTGCTCGCTCGGCGAAGGAGGAGCTGTCCTCGCTTTCATCGACGCATGTTAGCTTGCCGTTCTTGGCCCAGAACCAAAACGGTCCGCTTCATTTCGAATGCGAGGTCACCCGCGCCGAGTTCGATCGTATGACGGCTGATCTTGTCGAGCAAACCACCGAACCTGTCCAGCAGGCGCTAAACGACGCGGGCATCGCTGCAAGCGAATTGGGCCAGGTGCTCCTTGTCGGCGGATCTACGCGCATTCCCGCCGTTCAAGAGCATGTTCGCAAGCTGACGCGTCTTGAGCCCGCAAATTCTATCAATCCCGACGAATGCGTTGCACAGGGTGCTGCGATTCAGGGAGACACCCTGGCGAATGCAGCTGCGGGCAACTCGCTTGCGACGCGCGGCCAAGAGATCCTTCTTCTTGATGTCACGCCGCTGTCTCTTTCGATTGAAACCTTGGGCGGCGTTGCCACGCGCATCGTCGAGCGCAACACGACGCTTCCTGCTCATTATTCACAGGTGTTCACCACGGCTGCGGCATTCCAGTCCAGCGTTGAGATCCATGTTCTTCAGGGCGAGCGCCCCATAGCAAAGGACAACAAGACTATTGGCAAGTTCCGTCTGAAGGGCATTAAGCGTGCGATGGCCGGCGTGCCGAAGATCGAGGTCACGTTCGATATCGATGCGAACGGCATCCTTACCGTCTCTGCGCGTGACCAAGATACCGGCAAAGAACAGTCGATCACCATCACCGACGATGGTCGTATGTCCGATGCCGAGATCGAGGCGGCCATCCGCGATGCCGAGATGTATGCCGGTGAGGATCAAGCTCGTCGCGACAAGATGGAGGCCATTTCGAATGCGCAAAGGGTCGCCGGCGAAGTGAACGCCCTTTACGGAAAGGTTCAAAAGCAGCTTGGTAAAGATGAGAAGAAGCAGATCAAGTCTGATTTGGCTATCGTCACTAAGATCGCGGGGAAGAAGATGGAGAAACTTGGCGATGCCGACTTCGCCGAGTTGAGTTCCGCGAGCGCTCGTCTTGAGGAAGCGGCGGCGCGTTTGCGCTCTATGGAAGGATAATTGTCGGGTCTTGCGTTGCGAAAAACGCTTATATGTGGCAAGATTCGGCGGGTAAACCTTGCCGGTTGAAACCCGGCGATATAGGAGAGAGGCAGTTATATGACCGAGCAGCAGTTCAACATCACTGATGCGGCACGTGCTTATCGCGAGCAGATCAAGCCGAACACCGTCGGCTCCCTTTCGCGCACCGATCCCGAGATCGCGGCGATCATCGAGAACTTCGCGTTCGATCAGATCCCCAACGCCAGCGACCTTGACGACCGTCGTCGCTTTCTGTGCATTCTGGCTGGCCTTATGGGCACCCAGGCACGCGATACCTTCCAGCTGATGGTCGAGGGCGCGCTGAATTTCGGCGTTGATCCCGTCGAGATCAAGGAGGTCATCTACATGGGCGTTCCTTATCTGGGTCTTGGTCGTTCTATTCACTTCATCAAGACCGCTAACGAGGTGTTCGATGCCAAGGGCATCGAGATGCCGCTTGAGTCTCAGCAGACCGTTTCCGGTGCCGAGCGTCTGACCGCTGGTAACAACATTCAGGCTCAGATCTACGGTGAGGGCATCCGTGAAAGCTGGATGATCGGGCCTCAGGATCGCCGTTACCTTAACAAACTTATTGCCGAGAACTGCTTCGGTGATTACTACACGCGCAACGGTCTTACCGTTACCGATCGCGAGATGGTCGCTTTCTGCTTCATCGTTGCTCAGGGCGGCGCCCATCCGCAGGCCATCAGTTACGCTATCGGCAACCTGAAGCTTGGCAACAGCAAGGAGCTTCTGTACGACATCATGGTCAACCTGATCCCGTACATCGGCTATCCTCGCGTTCTCAATGGCATCGCCGCTATCGACAACGCAGGCGCAGTCATCCTCGAGGACGAGCAGGAGAAGCGCGGTCAGAGCAAGTTCTAAGAACTAGCAACGGCTTTTCATTGCGTAACGCCAACGGGCCAGGAGCGAGTGATCGTTCCTGGCCCATTTTCGTGCGCCGCGATTGTCTTCGTGCCGGTGTTGACTTCGAACTCGAAGAGATTGCGAGTTTTACTTGCAGCTTGGCGCATAGAGAAAACCGCGCCCCGAATTCGAGACGCGGTTTCGAAACCTTTGGTTCGTATCTTGCTTATTGTCGATTAGCCAAGAACCGACAGCAGAACCTTGATCAGCGGGTAGCCGATGAAGCTGTATGACAGCCACGTGAACAGGCAGACGGGGATGCCGATGGACAGGATGTCCTTCTGCGTGTACAGCTCGGTGTTGCCGTGCATCATGGCTGCATGCGGGGAAGCAGACGGGGTGAGCATGGCGACGAAGACCATCAGGACGACGCCCATGAATGCCGGAGCGGGGTCGATGCCCAGCTGCTCGCTGAAGCCAACGACGATCGGGAGCAGGACGACTGCCATGGCGGCGTTGTTCGCAAAGTTGGTGATGATCAGCGAAACAAGTAGCATGATGCAGACGAACGCCCATTCGGGCTGACCGCCCAGAACCGGGTTCAGCACCTGGACAAGCCACTGGGAAACGCCGATGGAGGGCTTGGACAGCATGCCGGCAGCGTACACTGCAGAGGCGATCATGAAGAAGATGCCCCAGTTGAAATGCTTGTAAGCGATTTCCTTGAAGTTCATGATGGGTTTGCCGTCGATGCGGATGATCAGGCAGGCGCCGACGAAACCTGCAGTCACGCCAAGGATGCCAACATAGTTCAGAACGTCGCAGATCGGGTTGCCTTTGACGAAGCTCGGGACAAGAACGCAAACCAGGTAAGCGGGGATCAGCCACAGATAGATCTTCTGAACAAGGTTCATCTTGGGCAGGGGCATCTGCTCTTCGACCATCTCGGGGGTGATGGACTTCATCTTCGAGACGTCAATACGAAGGATGAACTTCATCATAAGCAGGTAGCAGGCAAGAATGAAGGCGGACATCACGATATCGGCCACGATGTAGGGCACGAAGGGGATCGCGGTGCCAACGGTTTTGGCATAGGCGCTCAGCGGGATCAGCGGCGCGCCCTTGAACGGCAGCAGCGGCTGGAAGAGCGTGATAGCCAGGAACATGCCCACGAAGAAGAACTTCCAAACACGGTCTTCCTTGGTAATGCCCATGATTTCCATGTTGCGCGTTGCGATCGGCCACATCAGGATGAGGGCGATGAACACGTTCAGGAAACCGGACAATACCGCGCATGCGGTGAAGAACAGCGCGATGTACACGTAAGGACGGCCCCTGAGAATTTTACGGGTCAAAATGTATTTCGCGATGTACTTGGTGTCGCCGACCTGATCGATTGCGCCGAACAGGATCATGGCAAACAGGACGACCAGAACGGTGTTGTTGCCAACTGCCTGCAGCCACACGTCATTGGAACCGGCATCGCTCAGGCCGATAGCGCCCATAAGCACCAAGCCGACAACCGAGGGCCACAGCGTTTCAATGGTGGACCACGCGTAGATCATCATCAGGAACACGCCAAGCAGCTTCATTCCCAACGGGGTGATCGGTTCCGGGTTCGGCAGCACCCACATGAGTGCCATCAAGCCGAAGCCAATGGCGACATGCACGTAGTACATGTCTTTCTTTTTTTAGCTTCTGCCATCTATTTCTCCCTTCCTTTAGATCGACAGAGTCACAGCAAGTGACCGAAGTGATCATATAAGAATCAGAGAGTCTTCACATTTCACGAGAGATTAAGAAACATATTCGAAACACTTGAACAACATAAGATATTCGGGTACTCCGAATAAGCTAAGATTAGCGATGTGGTCAGGGACTATGCGATGAAAAGCACGGCGCCTGAGGTAAGACCGCCGCCGAAACCGGACATGATCACGGCATCGCCCTCGTTAATGCGATCGGCGCGATATGCGTCACAGAGGGCCATGAGCGCACTGGCGGCAGAGGTGTTTGCGGATTCGCCGATGGAAATCTGGAAGAGCGATTCGTCTCGTTTGATTTTCTTGGCGGCATACTTGATGATGCGTTCGTTCGCTTGATGCGGAACGATGCAGGAAACGTCGTCGAGGTTGAATTGGGCACGATCGAGTACGGTGTTGATTGCTTCCGCAAGGGCATTTCCCGCGAATTTAAAGACAGCTTGACCGTTCATGCCGATGAAGTCGGTGTTCTCGTAAGGCATAGCGGCTGCGTCGGCTGGGCCGAAAGGGAACGTTTCATTGTTGAAGAGATTGGTGCGCCTCAGAGTCATATCGACATCGTCGGTATTCTTCATGAACGTGCTGAGGATGCCCTTCTTACTCTCATTCCATTCAAGCAGGACGGCGCCAGCGCCGTCGCCGAACAAAACGCAGGTGGCACGATCGGTCCAATCGGTGATGCGGCTCAGTCGCTCGACGCCAACCACCAGTGCGCGATTGACCTTGTTGCCAATTGCACCACCTGCGATATGGGATGCAGCCATCATCGACTCGGCCACGTTTATGCCGTAGACGCAGCCTGAGCACGCGGCGTTCAAATCGAATGCGATGGCGTTGTCCAAGCCAAGCGCCATCTTAACCAGCGATGCCTGAGAGGGGATGGTCGTGTCCGGCGTGATGGTCATGCAAATGAGCAGATCGATACTCGCAGGGTCGACCTGCTGGCCGCTCCATCCGAGCACTTCGGGCAGCGCGGCGGGACTGTTTTCGTCGGCGCTGATTCCCATGGCGCCGAGGCATGCTGCACTGGCAAGGTCAGTGGCGGATTCTTCGATCGCGATGCGCCTATTGTGAATGCCCGTTCGTTGAACGATCCACTCGTCCGATGTGTCAACAAGTTTGGCAAGGTCGTCATTAGAAACGATCTTGCGCGGGATGGCTTTACCGGACCCGATAACGGTGCAACCCATGCTTCCTCCTGACGCACGCCCGCGACCTGCGGTTCGTGTTTGTATCGTTGAATGCATTGAAATTAGTTTGACTATCTAATAATTTAGAAAATGCAACACGACGTTTCAAGCCGCTACATGTTTCTTACATTCGCGGATTTCGTCAGAGGAGTAACCGCAGCCGGCAAATAGGGAGGGTGAATCAATGAACAAGGAAGCTGATGCGACTCATTCGGCTTTCGCACAGAAGGATCTAGCGCTTGATGATCTTCTTTCGGGGACGTTCAATTCCGTTATGGATATCGAGGAGCGCTCTCTTTCGAACCGAATCACAAAAGGGCTCACCATCAGCGAGATCCATACTATTGCCGCCATCGGCATGTACGAAGTGAATCCCATGAACGTCATTGCCTCGCGTCTGGGTATCACGCTTGCCACGCTCACCGCATCCGTGAAGCGCCTTGCCGATAGGGGGCTGGTTGCCCGTCAGAAATCCGAGAAAGACAAGCGCCAAGTGCTTATTTCCCTTACCAGCGATGGTCGCAAGGTTTATCGTGCGCATCGTTTGTTTCACGAAAAGATGCTCGCGGCGGCGCTTGAGGGATTGAGCAAGGAAGAAGAGCGCGTTTTGGCAAGTGCGTTGAGTCACGTCAAGGCATATTTCGATGAGCAGAACGAGTTGGCGTTGGCCTCATCGACGGGAAAAGATCGTTGCTAATCGCTTTTGAGCTGGGGTTTAAAGCCTTCGCAAAGAAATCGTGGAGGAAGCTCGTTGCTCTTGAGACGAAACGGGATCTTGAATATCATGGTAAATAGTTTGACCATCAAACTATTAATAGAAAACTAGGTGGAATCAAACCGAAAGGAACGACATGGCAACCATTGACGTCATCAAAGAGACGCTGAACGACAACTTGGACATCGACGAGAGCAAAGTTACCGAGGATGCCACCCTTGAGTCCCTGGGCATCGACTCCCTCGACATGGTCGAGCTTGTTTGCGACATTGAAGAGAAGCTTGATATCGAGTTCGGCGAGCCCGAAGGCATCGACACCATCGGCAAGATGGTCGAGTACATCGACGGCTTGAAGTAAAGTCGCCGCTCATCAAAGGCGCCGCGGTCACGCGGTGCCTTTGATTTTCGCAAGGAGGAGACAACTGACATGCAAACGCGTATCACTGAAATCCTGGGAATCGAAAAACCCATCATCCAAGGCGCTATGGCGCGTATCGCAGACGCAAGTCTAGCCGGTGCTGTCTCGGCTGCAGGCGGATTGGGCATCATAGCTTGCGGCGGCCAGCGACCCGAGTGGGTTGAGGAGCAGGTTGCCAAGGCTCGTGCCATCACCGACAAGCCTATCGGTGCCAACGTCATGCTGATGGACAAGCGAGCGCCCGAGATTGCCGAGTTGCTTACTCGCTTGCATGTGGACGTTATCACCACCGGAGCAGGAAGTCCTTCTGCATATATGGATATGTGGAAGGAAGCGGGCATCAAGGTCGTCCCCGTAGTTGCTTCGCCTGCTCAGGCAAAGCGCATGGAGCGTACGGGTGCCGATGCGGTGGTAGCCGAGGGCACCGAATCGGGCGGCCATGTCGGTGAGCTGGCCACCATGGCCCTTGTTCCCGCAACGTGCGAGGCGGTGTCGATCCCCGTCATCGCCGCTGGCGGCATCGCGGATGGCCGCGGTATCGTTGCTGCATTCGCGCTTGGCGCCGAAGGCGTCCAGTGCGGCACGCGCTTCTTGACGGTTGAGGAATGCTGCATTGCCGATGCCTATAAACAGCGCGTTCTCGATGCGAAGGTGTCGGACACCATCGTGACCGGTCGCGATTCGGGTCACCCGGTTCGCTCGCTTAAGAACAAGTTCTCGCGTACCGCCAAACAGCTTGAGCGCGATCTTGAGAAAAACGGCGAAGAGATCGAGCGCATGTTCTTGGGCGCCTTGCGTCGAGCGGTCGAGGGCGATGTTGATGACGGCGACATGATGTCCGGCCAGATCGCCGGTGTGGTGCATGAGCGCAAAACGGCACGTGAAGTCATCGACGAGATGATTTCCGAAGCCGAGGCCCTCGGCGCTTTGGATTTGACCGCGATGACTGCTGCGAACGCAGCTCGAACTCGCCAAATCTAGAACAAAACTCATCAACATATTAGGTGGTTGTCATGACTGAAAGTAACCTTGCAGGCCAAGGTCTGGTCTTCATGTGCTCGGGACAGGGTTCCCAAAAACCTGGAATGGGCGCCGATTTATTGGAAAACCCCCAGGTCAAAGATGTATTTACATGCGCTTCCGATGTGTTCGGTATGGATGTTGCCGCTCTTTGCAGCAACGCTCCTGCCGAGGTGCTGAATGACACGCGCAACGCTCAGGCCGCTATCAGCGCTTTGTCCATCGGCATCGCCCGTGCCCTTATGTATCGCGGGGTTATGCCCAGTGCCGTTTTGGGTTTCTCTCTTGGGCAGACCAGCGCTTTGGCGCTCTCTGGCATGGTTTCAGATGAAATTGCATTTAAGATCATCGCGAAGCGTTCCGAGCTGATGGCGCAGGCAGCAAACGAGCATCCAGGCTGCATGAGCGCCTTCCTTAAGGCTGATTTGGAATCCGTCCAGGCGGTGTGCGATGAGTGCGCGCAGGGTCAGGTTCTTCTTCCCGCAAACCTTAATTGCCCCGGTCAGATCGTTGTTGCCGGCGAGGTAGAGGCGGTTGAGCGCGCCGAGGCCGCTTGGGCTGCGGCCGGCAAGCGTGCGACCAGGCTGGCAACTGCCGGTGCATTCCACACCCCGCTTATGCAAAGCGCCGCAGAACCGTTTGCGCAGTTCCTTTCCGGCATCGCATTCAGCGAGCCTGCAATTCCCCTCATCAACAACGTCGATGCCAAGCCGCTTGCAGCAAAGGACGCGGCGGTTCAGCTAGTGGCGCACCTTACTCACCCGGTTCGCTTTGAAGAGAGCGTGCGCAACGTTGTTGCTTCATCCAGCGTCACTCCCGAGTTCGTTGAAACGGGATTCGGTGGGGTTTTGTTCGGTCTTATCAAACGTATCGACAAGGAGCTGCCGCGCGCATGCGTGCAGGATGCGGCAAGCATGAAAGCATTTCTCGAAGCGCATGGGTGCGCGAATTAATTGAAGGAGGCATGATGACTGACGAGACGAAGACCCTCGAGGCAAATGTTCAGAACGGGGCGGATGCTGCCGTCTCTTGTGCGGTTGTTACCGGCTCGAGCCGCGGCATTGGCGCCGCCATCATCGAGGAGCTTGCGGGCGACGGCATGAACGTCTGCATTAATTGCTCGAATGAGAATGGGCACGAACGAGCAGAGGCGTTCGCCGCAGATGTTGAGACTCGCTTTGGTGTGAAGGCCATTGCTGTCGTTGCTGACGTCTCGACGGCTGAAGGTGCAAATGCTTTGATCGAAGCCGCAAAAGATGCGTTCGGTCGCGTGGATGTTCTGGTCAACAACGCCGGAATCACCCGCGATGCTCTGATCATGCGCATCAAGGACGAAGATTTCGATGCGGTTATCGACACCAACCTGAAGGGCACGTTCTATTGCTGCCGCGCGGTGTCGAAACTCATGATGAAGCAGCGTTACGGCCGCATTGTTAACATGTCGAGCGTTGTCGGCATGTACGGAAACGCGGGTCAGGTGAATTACGCCGCCTCCAAGGCGGGCGTCATCGGTATCACGAAGTCGCTCGCGAAGGAACTTGCTCCGCGCAATGTCACGGTGAACGCGGTTGCCCCTGGTTTCGTTTCCACCAGCATGACCGACGCTCTGACGGATAAGCAGCGTGAAGCTATTTTCTCTCGTATCGGTATGGGCCGATTCGGCGATCCGGCCGATATTGCCCATGTTGTCGGATTTCTTGCAAGCAAGTCTGCGGCTTATGTCACCGGCCAGGTGATCGCTGTTGATGGAGGTTTGTCGCTATGAGTGGTTCTCTGAATGTTTCCTCTACGAACCCGATGCTGCGCGCCGATGGTTCGCGTCGCGTCGTCATCACGGGAACGGGCGCTGTTTCGCCGGCTGGCGTTGGCGTTCAGGCGCTGTGGGACGCGGTGAGCACGGGTGAGTGCTGCATCGGTCCCATCGAGCGCTTCGACACTTCGGCTTTCGAGGTTCACAACGCAGGTGAGGTTCGCGGCTACGATGGCACCGAGCACGGCCTGAGCAAGAAAGAAGCGCGCCGTTTCGAGCGCTTCGTGCAGTATGCCATCACGGCATCGGATGAGGCGTTGGCTGAAGCCGGCCTTGATATGGAATCCGAAGATCCCACGCGCGTTGGCGTCGTTTACGGCAGCGGCATCGGTGGCATCGACGAGTTGCAGAAGGGTTTCTTCACCCTTCATGACAAGGGTCCATCTCGTGTGAACCCGCTGTTCGTCCCCACGATGATCTCGAACATCGTGTCGGGTTGCCTTGCTATCCGCTACGGCATGAAGGGCGAGTGCATCAACGTCGTCACCGCTTGCGCTACTGGCACTCACTGCATTGGTCAGGCGTTGCGCGACATTCGTCACGGCTACATCGACGTGGCTTTGGCGGGCGGCTCGGAAGAGGCTGTCAGTGAGATCTGCATTGCGGGCTTCAGCAATCTTGGCGCTCTCTCGAAGGAAGAGGATCCTACTAAGGCATCGCTCCCGTTCGATGCTCGTCGCCATGGCTTCGTTGCGGGCGAGGGCGCAGGTGCGGTTGTGCTTGAGTCTCTTGAGCACGCGCTCGATCGTGGTGCGAACATCATCGCCGAGGTTGTTGGTTTCGGCTCTACGGGCGATGCGTACCATATGACCGCTCCCGACCCCGAGGCCAATGGCGTTGCCCGTGCGATGAAGCAGGCGCTTGACGAGAGCGGTTACACCGTTGAGGACTTGGGGCATCTGAATGCGCATGGCACCGGTACCAGCGCTAACGACTCTTCTGAATCGAAGGCCGTTCATTTGCTTTGCGGCGATGAGATCGGCTCTAAGGTTCCCGTCACGTCCATCAAAGGAAGCACGGGTCATATGCTTGGTGCCGCAGGTGCGGTCGAGGCAATTGTCTGCGCGCTCTCTGTTGCCCGCGGCGTGGTCACGCCAACTGCAGGTTTCACCGAGGCCGATCCTGAGTGCAACGTCAATGTTGTCGCAGGTCAGATGATCGAGGTGCCGCAGAAGGTCGCACTGACCAATTCGCTTGGTTTCGGCGGGCACAATGCCTGTCTTGCGCTTTCGCCTTATATGGCATAGTCGGTTGCGAGCCGTTGTTTCGTATCTGCTTGCGGTGTTCTTCACTGCAAACGGTTCTTCTTGGAGGTAATTATGCCTGAAATCACTGCACCCTTCGAAAGGGATGTTGTCGAATCCATCTTGCCGCATCGCGATCCGTTCATCTGGGTATCGCGCGTCGTTTCGTGCGAGCCCGGCGCCACTATCGTCGCAGAGCTTGACGTTGTCCCTGAACTCGATCTGTTCCGCGGGCATTTCCCTACGCATCCCGTTTTGCCGGGCGTCATTCTTATGGAAGCGCTGGCTCAGGCTGCGTGCATCTGCATTCTTATGGGTCGTGACCAGGCCGGAACTATCGGGTTCCTTACGGGGATCGATAAAGCGAAGTTCCGCCGTCAGGTTTTGCCTGGCGACAAGGTCACGTTGAAGGCCACCATCGTGAAGTCCTCTTCCCGCATGTGCGTTGCGGAAGTTGAAGCGTCGGTCGATGGCGCTCTGTGCGCAAGTGCCACGCAGAAGTACGTTCTTTCCAACGAGGAGTAAGGCGATGGTTACCAAGGACGGATATTTCGTGTACGACAACGACCCGTCAGCAGATGCGCCTAAGCCGGAGACCCTTCCTGAATCTGACGTGGTTTATCGCATGGATCGCATTGCCTGCGAAGTCGATGGCTCGCTTGAGTCGCCCAATGCGGCAGTTGCCAGCGATCTTGCCGAGTACACAGAGGTTGCCCAGGACGCTGATCCCGCGCCCAGGGCCCGTGGGGGAATCGCGTCGCCTTTTGGTGAGGATCTTCACCTTGACGAGACGCACGCCCTGGTCATGGTGCATGGCAAGGATGCGCGTTCTGTTCTGCAAAGCGTTGAAAGGGCGGGAATGCGTCCCTTTGCGCCGTACACGCGCGATCATGCCGCGGCATCGTATTTGCGTTTCGCTGCTGGAAAGGTGTGCCTTGGCGATAAGTACTCCGATGCGCTTTTTTCCAATGCGTACACTGTCCTTGAGGCCGCAAAGGAATGCCGAGCTTCGGTGATCCTTCTTGCTGACGAGGCCGTTGCGTTGGCCGAGGTTGATTCGTTCATCGCGCAGGCCGAGGCTGCGGGAATTCCTGTGTTCAAGACCGTCAGCACCGACACGCCTACGCTTGGTTGGACTCCCTGCACCACCGAGCGCGTCGCTTCTGCCGACGAGGAGTGGCTTACCTGCAAGCATTGCGGTCTGACGTTCAATAGCGAAGTTGTCGCTAAAAGCTATTACACCTGCCCGAATTGCGGTTCGTATTTCCGCGAAACGTCTGAGCAGCGAATCAGCGATCTGCTGGATATGGGCAGCTTCATCGAGTGGGATGCAAACATGGAAGAGAGCGACCCGCTTAGCTTCCCCGGTTATCTTGACAAGATTGCCAACCAACGTCAAAAGACGGGCCTTGACGAGGGTGTTCGCACTGGCGAGGGCGCTATTGCGGGCATGCGCACGGCATTCGCGGTGATGGACTCGACGTTCTTCATGGGATCCATGGGCGGCGCAGTTGGCGAGAAACTCAGCCGTATGATCGATCGCGCGACCGAAGAGGGCTTGCCCGTTGTCATCTTCACTGCGTCGGGCGGTGCCCGTATGCAGGAGGGTCTTGTCTCTTTGATGCAAATGGCCAAGGTCAGTTGCGCGTTGGAGCGTCACTCGGCTGCGGGTCTTTTGTACATCAGCGTGATCACCGATCCCACTACAGGCGGCGTTACGGCATCTTTCGCTATGCAAGGCGACATCATCTTGGCCGAACCGAACGCGCTTATCGGCTTTGCCGGCAAGCGCGTCATTCAAGACACCATTCGTCAGGAGTTGCCAAAGGGCTTCCAAACTGCGGAATTTGCTCTGAGGCATGGCTTGATCGACGCCGTTGTTTCGCGTGATCAGCTTCGTCGCACTCTGGCACATTTGCTTGCTATGCATAAGCCCGTGTTCACCAGCGACGTTCTCGAGGGTGTGGTTTGCGAGGACGGAGGCGAATCGTGCATCCTCATGGATTACTCGTCTGTTGAGCGCGTTCTTGAGAACGGTCGCAGCACCTACAATCATGTTGCGTACGGTCGTTTGCCCATCATCGATGCGCCCGAAGGCGCTCAACACGCCGAACGCACCATCATCGATTCCCTTCGTAATCGCATTGCCAACGTGGGTGAGGCGATCGCTCCGCGAACCGAACGGTTGAGGGAGGCTCTCGGCGTCGTACGCGAAGACGGCATGCCGGCGCGCTTCGTGCCGTCCGCTCATCACCACCTTGGCGACTCGCCTGAAAGCGAGAGTCCTGCCTCTGAAGGGGATGCTTGGGCCAGCGTGCAGCTTGCTCGCAATACCCATCGTCCGACCTCCGTTCATTACATCGAGCAGGTATTCGACGGTTTCATCGAGCTTCATGGCGATCGCGCATTCGGTGATGACGGCGCTATCGTTGGCGGCGTTGCCTGGTTCGGCGGTCAGCCGGTTATGGTTATCGGCGAGGAAAAGGGCGTTGATTTGAAGGATCGCGTTGCACGCAACTTCGGTTGCCCGCAGCCCGAGGGCTATCGCAAGAGCCTTAGGTTGATGCGCCTGGCTGAGAAGTTCGATCTCCCCATTGTTTGCTTCGTTGACACTCAGGGTGCTTTCTGTGGTGCCGACGCCGAGGAACGCGGCCAGGGCAATGCCATTGCCGACAATCTCATTGCGATGGCGGGGCTGAGAGTGCCTGTAATCAGCGTTCTTCTTGGTGAAGGCGGCTCGGGCGGCGCGTTGGCGCTTGCGGTGTCGAACGTCGTTGGCATGCAGGAGCATGCAGTGTACTCGGTGCTTTCACCCGAAGGCTTCGCAAGCATTCTTTGGAAAGATCGTTCACGTGCCGCAGAGGCTGCATCGGTCATGAAGATGGGTGCCGATCAAGTTTGCCAGATGGGCATCGTCGACGAAGTGATTTCCGAGGGTGAAAAGCCTGCTCACGAGAATCCGGATGAAGCCGCGGCAAACGTCAAGCGCTTCATCGCGATTCAGCTTGCTCGCTTGTCAAAACTCTCTGCCGAGGAACTGGTGGCCGACAGGCACAGTCGATTCGCTCGTTTCTAGAATCGTTTCTCAATTGGGTCTGGCGTTGTCTTGCGGTATAGGTATAATAACCTACAAAACTGGTAGGTTTTATCGAGAGACAAGCAGGAAGTTATGTTTGAAGATTGCCTTAACGGCATTATCAAGGGTATCGAGCGCAACTACGACGATCCCATCATCTCGTACCGTGATGACAAACGCCATTTCCCCAGCCGCGAGCAAGTGAAGAGGATCATTAAAGACACGCGCAACATCATGTTCCCGCGTTTCTTTGAGGAGGGGGCAATCGCTTCGTCCGAGCCGAAGTATTTTATCGGCAATACGATCCTTCAGATCTCGGATATGTTGTATGCCCAGGTGAAAGAAGCGTTTCTGTTCCGTGATGGCAACGGGACGAACGAAGCCGAGATCGATGCGAAGGCTCGTCGCGTTACCATGGCTTGGTTGAACGAGCTTCCCAAGGTGCAAGCGCTGCTTCTTAAGGATGTTCAGGCTGCTTATGATGGCGACCCTGCTGCGCAATCGAAGGAAGAAATCGTTTTTTCGTATCCGGGCTTTTACGCCATCCTTATCTTTCGATTGGCCCATGAGCTGTATTTGCTGGATGTCCCGCTGATCCCGCGCTTCATGACCGAGTATGCACATTCGTGCACGGGTGTGGACATGCATGCAGGCGCCACCGTTGGCGAGTATTTCTTCATCGATCATGCTACGGGCGTCGTTATCGGCGAGACCACGGTCATTGGCAATCACGTGAAGATCTACCAGGGCGTGACTCTTGGCGCTCTTTCTCTTCGTGCAGGTCAGAAGCTCAAGGGAAAGAAACGTCACCCAACGGTCGAGGACAACGTCACTATCTACTCGAATGCCAGTGTTCTTGGTGGCGAAACGGTGGTTGGCGAAGGTTCCGTTATCGCGGGCAGCACGTTCGTTACCGAATCTATCCCGCCTAACTCTCGCGTCACACTGCGCAACCAGAACGTCGACGTTCGTGTTCCCGAGAAGAAGCGCGACTAACGAACAAGGGTTTGCGGGTTGATGCTCGCGTGTTGTGAATGAAGAAAGGCTGCCTCACCAAACCGGTGGGCAGCCTTTTCGTTACTTGCGATAAATAGCGCGGTTGTTGGGCGTCTCGTCAACTTCGATTTCCGCGACGGGAAGGCCTCGTTCCTCCAATTCGCCGAAGATATATTTCGCAAGGTTTTCGGCGGTGGTTCGGAAGGGAAGGACGGTTAGGTTGAAACCCTCGCTCTGCAAAGCGGCAAGGGTATCCGGTTTGAGCGACCCTTCCTCAATAAGGAAGGTGTGATCAAGCCCATCGCAGATCTCCTTCACGGTTTTCTTGAACACGCCGAAATCAAGAACCATATCCTTCATGGTTCCTTCGGTTTGAAGCTCGGGTTGTTCGATTTTCGCCACAACGCGCCATCTATGGCCGTGAAGGTTCTCGCATTTGCCGTAATAATCGGTAAGAAAGTGGGCGCTGTCGAAAGCGTATTCGCATTCCAGTCCGTACATGGTTCTCCTTAGTATGTGTGCGGCTGATCAAGCGTATCAGCTGGCTGTTTCCCTTTACATGAACAAATCGATGAGCTCATCGGCGGTCAGCGATGCAAGTTGTCCGCTGTTGCCTTCGATGAGCGATGACGCAAGTTCTCGTTTCGACTCCTGCAACGCGACGATGCGCTCTTCGATGGTGTCTTTGGCCACGACCTTCACCACGTTGACCTTCCGCGTTTGACCGATGCGGTG
>CAKTWD010000014.1 GCA_934630485.1 uncultured Eggerthellaceae bacterium
GGTTGTTCCCGACGAGCTGGCGGCGGAAAGGCTCGCTGCAGGCGATCTGCCGTATCTAAGCGAATTGAACGTCAACTTAGCCAGCGACTCGAAAGAGCAGGTCATGAAAGACCTGATGGCTGAATACGGTAAGGCCGTTCCCCCGCGTGAGGAGCTTCTCGAGGCCGGCTGGACATACGATTCCCGACCGTGGCCGGTTTCTTACTACGACACGAGTGAGGGCATTATCGCCGACAGCATGGGACTTAAACTTCTGTTGGTTTACCTTGCGCTCTACATCGGATTCGTCTTCCTGATGACCACGGCGGCGGTTCTTTCCGTCCAGCAGCTTTCCGAGGTAGCGGATGGTATCCCTCGCTATCGTCTGCTGGCTCAGCTGGGATGCGACAGGAGCATGGTGCTGCGAAGCCTGCGCACGCAGATCGGCATCTACTTCGTGGCTCCGCTTCTGGTTGCAGGGTGCCATTCGGCATGTGCGATCAGCATTCTGTACAAGAACTTGCTGTCGATTTGGGGTGCTTCGGCTGTTATCGGCATGCTTGCCATCGGCATCGCGCTAGTGGTTGCGGTGTACGCGATCTACACGGTGTCTACCTATCTGGTTGCGCGATCGGCGGTTGTTTCCGGCGCAGGCAAGAAGCTGCTTGCATAGTCAGACAGGAAAACGAAAGGGGCGGCTGCCTGCGGATGATCCGCGTGGCAGCCGCCCTGTACGTTCGCTAGGAAAAAGCGCTTAGAAGGACTCGTTCACAACCAACGTGCTCATGTCGACGGTTGCGGTATGACGCGGACCGGGCGCGCAGTCGGCCGCGGGGTGGCCCATCATCAGCATGTCAACCAGCATGTAGTCGTCGGGGACGTTGAACTCTTTGCGTGCTTCCTTCGGATCGTATGCGCCAACCCAGCAGCTACCAAGACCGGCTGCGGTTGCGGCGTTCGCCATATTGGTAAGCGCGATGGTGGCATCAACGTTGCCGAAGTCGCCGGACTCGAAGCCCAAGCCCTTGGCGGAAACCTTCGTGTCGAAGGCGGCGATGATCACGACGGGTGCGCCGTAGCGGCACTTCGAGACCTTGTCGATTTTCTCAAGGCCTTCGGGAGTTTGAACCACACACAGGCGGAATGACTGTGCGTTGCAAGCAGTGGGGGAAAGCTGCGCTGCTTTCAAGATGGCGTCGATCTGCTCTTGGGCAACGGGTTCGTCCGAGAATTTGCGGACGGAATAGCGATCGCTCATCAGCTGCAGGTAATCGTTGATGTTCATAGGTGGCTCCTCTCATGATTGAGACGCGAGGTCTGGTACGATTCTGGATCGACCATTTCGACGCTATTTTACGTCTTGAGCGTGCTTGCGTCTTGAGCACATTGCAGGAGGCCCCGATTTGTTGAAAAAAGTTCTGAAAGCCATCGCCATCGTCGTTGCGGTGATTCTGGTTGTATTGGCCGGCTATGTTGTCTACCTTGAGTTGACGTACAGCCGTATCGCCGACAACCAAGAGTTGACCGTTTCCCCGGTGTCCGACAACGTCGGCGCCCAGCAGGATACTGAGCTAGTTACGGGGCGCTCGTATACGGCGCTTACGTACAACATCGGGTTCGGCGCCTACCTGCCCGAATACTCGTTCTTCATGGACGAGGGCGTTATGAATGACGGCATCGAAACCGTCGGCGATCATGCGCGCGCTCTGAGTGCCGACGCCGTTCATTTTTCCACTGACGGCGTGATCTCGTTGGTTCAGGGTTTGAACCCCGACTTCGCGCTTCTGCAAGAGGTGGACACCGACTCCGACCGAAGTTGGCACGTGAACCAGGTTTCCGACATCACATCTGCGTTTTCGCAGATGAACAGCGTGTATGCCGTGAACTTGCACTCGTCGTATCTCGTGTATCCGCCAACCGATCCCATCGGGTTCATGAACAGCGGCCTTCTTACGCTGTCGTCCCAGACCATCGATTCCGCGGTTCGTCGCAGCTATCCCATCAGCGAGGACCCCATCCAGAAGCTGTTCGATCTTGACCGTTGCTTCCAGGTGCTTCGCTTGCCTGTAGGGGGAACCGACAAGCAGCTGGTGCTGATCAACAGCCATATGTCGGCGTATGACAAGGGCGGTGTCTCGCGCGCCAAGCAGCTTGAGATGATCACGAGCCTTATGAAGAGCGAGTTTGAGGCGGGCAACTGGGTTATCGCCGGCGGCGATTGGAACCACGCGCTTTGGGGCAGCGAGACCATGTACACCAGCGATCAGAAGATGCCCGATTGGCTTGCCGTCCTTGATCAAGATGACCTGCCCGAAGGATTCTCGATCGTCCGCGCGGACAACATCTGGGATGTGCCGACGTGTCGCGATGCTGACATCCCGTACGAGAAGGGCGTGTCGTTCTGCTCGACCATCGATGGATTCATCGTTTCCGATAACGTTGTCGCCGCGGCGCAGAATGTCGACAGCGGTTTCGCCTACAGCGATCACAACCCGGTGCTGATGACCTTCAAGTTGAACTAGTGTTGGCAGCCGCCCTTTGTTGATTCGACGTTGCCACGCCTTTCTTTACGAACCGTTATTGACGACGACGTAGCGTCGTCATGCGATAATGATTGCCGATCTTTTGGTTGGATGATGCGAGTGGGCTTGTGAAGGAATCGAACAACGAATCAAGTCGGGATTTAATGACGGTCGGCGAACTGGCTGCGCGTGTTGGCGTGACGGTTCGAACTATTCAGTATTACGATCAGCGCGGTTTGCTCCATCCCACATGCAAGGGGGAGCAGAACCTGCGTTTGTATTCGGCGGCTGATGAGGAGCGCCTGTATCGCATCGTGGCATTGAAACAGCTGGGCCTTTCGTTGTCGGAGATTCAAGAAAGCGAGAGTCGCGACGCCAAGGCGGAGCTAACCGCCGCGCTTGCCAAGCGCGAGGAAGAGCTCGAGCGCAAAAGCTCGGAGATCTTGCGTGACATGAACGCGGTTCGCGGGTTGTGCTCCCAGGTCGAAAGCGACGAAGGTGTTGATTGGGGCGCTATTGCGGATGCCGTTGGCGCTGCCCAAGATCGCGAGAATACCCTTTGGTTCGCTATTGCTGGGGAATCTGTCGGCAATATCGCTGTGCCTGAGCTTTCCAAAGATGACGTCGCGAATTGGCATCGACTGATGGGTGACGCAATCGAGGCAATGCATGATGGCGTGCTGGTCTCCGACGAGCGAGCGCGTGAGCTTGCGGTTCGTTTCTCTGAGTTGGGCGGCATGTCCTACGCGCTGGCAGGATTGAAGCGATTGGCGAATCAGCGAAAAGCGGGCCCGAGGCAATATGGACGCGACTTTTATGCTGGCATTCAGCGACGTACGCTGAGCTTTCTCCAAGATGCTTTGGATTATTTCGAGATCGAGTAGCTTTTTCTTCTGCGCGTTAGAGGATATGGCCTTTCGTTGTGCTGGGCGGCCGCTTGTCGCTATTTGTTTCTTGGCTTCGGAAATAGTTTCACCCTTGACGTTTTTCTGCGTAGATTCTCGTTGACGACGACGCAGCGTCGCTCGCTATCGTCTCTTGCGTGATAAAAAACGTGCAAGAAAGGCTAAGGGTTGTTCATGAACCCCTTAAAGAAAGCGATCTTTGTTTCTGTAGGCTGCTTGTGCGTCGTTCTGGGCATTTGCGGTGCATTCTTGCCGGTTTTGCCGACAACGCCGTTGTTGCTTGCCGCTGCGTTCCTGTTTTCGCGCAGTTCGCAGCGTTTAAACGACTGGCTGGTTAAGACAAAGGTCTATAAGACGTACGTTGAGCCGATTAATGCCGGCGATGGGATTCCGCTGCGTAAAAAAGCATCTATCTTGGGTGTTTCTTATGCAGTGATGGCGGTAAGTGCCGTTGTGGTGGCTCGTCCTTTGGTATGGGCGATCCTCGGGTGCGTTGCGGTGTTCTTGTTCTGGCTGATTGGCTTCCGCGTGCCGACGGCTCCTGCAACGGAGACGGAGTAGGCGGAGCGAACGATTTGCTTATGGCTGCATGAAGAAAGGGTGTTCCCAATCTGCCGGGAACACCCTTTCGCGTTGCATGAGACCAGGTGGCGCGGGTCTTTCGTCGTGCTTCGATCCGCTTAGTACAGGTTGCGCTTCGCTTGCTTCAGCAACTTGCCGCCGATGACGCAGCAGCCAATGCCAACGGACAACCCCACTGTGGTGGTGATGATACCCAAGGTGATGGACCAAGCTCCCGTGCTGCGCATGGTGCGGGTGGACCTATCCATAAGGTGTTCCTTTCGCATTTCGCGCTCCTTTCGCGTGTGGCGGTTCTACGCCGTGGGCCCGGCAGCGACGATTTCCTCGGGCATGTGGGCGTATTTCTCGGAGAAGTTGTGCTGGAACATCTCGACCAGCTTGCGCGCCGATTCTTCGTAAGCGGCTTTGTCTTCCCACGTGTTCACGGGGATAAGGATATCACTGGGCACGTTGGGGCAGGAAGTGGGAACCTGAACACCGAAGTGTGGATCGGTGGCGAATTCGGCCTTCTCAAGCTCACCTGAAAGCGCGGCGGTGACCATTGCACGGGTGTACTTCAGCTTGGTGCGCTCGCCCGTGCCGTTCCAGCCGGTGTTCACCAGGTAGACGTTGGCGCCGGCGGCAAGGGCCTTCTCCTTCAGCATGTGGGCGTAAACGCTGGGCTCCATGGGCATGAACGGCTCGCCGAAGCAGGTGCTGAACGTGGGGACGGGCTCGGTGATGCCAAGCTCGGTGCCTGCAACCTTGCTGGTGAAGCCCGAGATGAAGTAGTACATGGCCTGATCCATGCTGAGCTTCGAGATAGGCGGGATAACGCCGAATGCGTCGGCGGTCAGGAAGATGACCGTTTTGGGAACGGGTGCCACGCCTTCGATCAGTGCGTTGGGAATGTAGTCGATGGGGTAGCCCACGCGCGTGTTCACGGCAAGGGTATCGTCGTCGAAGTCGAGCTCGCGGGTTTCGGGGTCGATGACCACGTTCTCGACCATAGCGCCGAACTTGATGGCGTTGTAGATTTCAGGCTCGCCTTCGGCAGAAAGGTTGATGCACTTGGCGTAGCAGCCGCCCTCGAAGTTGAAGACAGCGTCGTCGGCCCAGCCGTGCTCGTCGTCGCCGATAAGCTGGCGGTTGGGGTCGGTGGACAGAGTGGTCTTGCCGGTGCCGGACAGGCCGAAGAAGATGGCCGCGTCGCCATTGTCGCCAACGTTGGCGCTGCAGTGCATGGGCAGGATGCCCTGTTTTGGCAGCTCGAAGTTCATGATGGTGAATACCGACTTCTTGATCTCGCCGGAATAACCGCTGCCGGCGATGAGCACCTTGTGCTGTTCGAAATCGATAAGGATGGCAGCCTCGCTGTTGACGCCATCGGCGGCACCGTTCACCTTCATGTGCGGAACGGCGACGATGGTGTAGTCGGGCGTGAAGCCTTGGAGCTGGTCGTCCGTGGGACGGCGCAGCAGCTGGTGAATGAACAGGTTCTGCGAGGCAAGCTCGTTGATGACGCGGAAACCGCGGGCATAATCGGCGTCGGCGCCGGCGAAACCGTCGAAGACGAAGACGTCCTTGTTTTCAAGGTAGTGAAGGGCGCGCTCGAAAAGCTCGTTGAATTTCTCTTGCGAGATGGGCTTGTTGACGCTGCCCCAGTTCACGTCGGAATGGATGCTGGGCACGTCCACGATGAATTTGTCGTTGGCGGCGCGGCCCGTGTACTTGCCTGTTTTCACGACAAGGGCGCCGCGATCGGAGAGGATGCCTTCCTGGCGCTGAAGCGCGCTTTCAACCAGTTCGGAAGGGGTAAGGTTGCGGTAAACGCGCGCGGCGTTCTGAGTAAGCAGGTCGTCTGCAGTGAACATAGTCTCGATTCCTTGATGACCGTTGTGCATGCGGATGCGCAAGCATCCGGCTGCCTGAATTTTGCAGTGCTTATGGTACACGCATTGTTGCAGGTTTGTTACGGGTCGTGGGTTTTGCCGACGATAAGACCGTAAGCGGCGGGTAGCACGGGTGTCGCGCGCTTTGCGTGGGGCGTTCGCCCGGGAATAGACCGAAGCTATGACAGGCGTGCGAAATTGGATATTTTGAAACGACAGGGGATGCCCTCATACTGGTTTCAGAGAAAAACACGGCGGAAAGCCGCCGACAGCGGTAGTCGCCGACGTTCGAAAGGACTGATATGGACAAACTGAATGCCCCGTTCCGTTACGACATTGTGGGCAGTTTCCTTCGCCCCGAAGCCATCAAAACCGCTCGCGCGCAGTATGCGCAGGGTCAGATCACCCTTGACCGGCTGCGCGACGTCGAGGACGTTGAGGTTGCGAAGCTCATCGAAAGACAGAAGGCCGCGGGCCTGCATGCCGTGACCGATGGCGAGTTCCGCCGCCGTTGGTGGCACTTGGACTTCCTGGCTGGTTTCAACGGCATCGAGGTGTACGACTTCGAGACCGACGGATTCGGCGTCAAGAAGATGATGCAAAGCACGTACGTGAGCGAGCCGCTTTCGTTCGATCCAGCGCATCCGTTCCTTGAAGGCTTCAAGCGCACGCAGGAAATCGCGGGCGACGTTCCGGTGAAGCAGACCATTGCCGGTCCGAACATGATCACGCTTGACTCCGTCGTTCTGTCAGCTCAGTATGCGGCGAACCCTGTTTACCGCGACTTGGACGAGCTTCGCGAAGCGCTTGCCAAGGTCTATCAGGATGCTATCAGGGCGTTCTACGACGCTGGTTGCCGCTATCTGCAGCTTGACGACACCAGCTGGGGCGCCCTGTTCTCGAAGCGTTTCCGCGACAGGATCACCGCATGCGGTTATGATCCCGACAAGCTCATCGACGTGTTCGGCGACATCACCGAGGCTGCGCTTGAGGGCCGTCCTTCCGACATGGTCATTACCACGCATATGTGCAAGGGCAACTTCATGAGCCATTGGCTTTATGAGGGCACGTACGAAACGGTTGCCCGCCGTCTGCTGGGCATTCGCGGCATCGACGGCTTCTTCTTGGAGTACGACGACGAGCGTTCGGGCGACTTCAGCCCCTTGCGTTTCCTGCCCAAGGATACTGATCAGCGCGTGGTTCTGGGTTTGGTCACCACCAAGGATCCGAAGCTTGAGGATGCGGCGCCTATTCGCGACCGCATTTACGAGGCCGCGAAGGTGGTCGACCTTGATCGTCTGTGTTTGTCGCCTCAGTGCGGCTTCTCGTCCACCGAGGAAGGCAACGTCCTTTCCGAGGAGGATCAGTGGAAGAAGCTGAGGTTGGTGCGTGAGGTTGCCGAGTCTGTTTGGGCCGACGCTTAAGAATTGGCTTGCGGCTGGGTTGCGCGCCGATCAGGTGCAGCACTTGAAGCGCAGCCGATCGATCTGCCGCGCAGGTCGTAGGTATGAAAAAACGGGATGAGCGCTTGCTCATCCCGTTTCGTTTGCATGGGGTGCAGTCTTGCAGAAAGACTTGCTGTTTACTGCTGCTCGGCTTCCTCTTCGGGCGTGCCGTCAGCCACTACGGAAGGCGTGGCTTCCTTTGGCATAAGCAGGTTCATGACCAGGGCGACCAAGAACGTAAGGGCGATGCTGTTCCCCACGAAGATGTTCTGCACGATTTCGGGGAAGGCCGAGAAGATCACGCTGATTTGCGAGAAGCCAATGCCGATAGCCAGCGACGTGGCTGCGATGGTGATGTTGCGCTGTGAGAAGCCGGCGGCGGCAACCATTTGGAAACCGCTGGTGACGATGGTGCCGAACATCATGATGGTGCAGCCACCAAGAACGGCGCTGGGCACCGAGCTGAACACGGCGCTGATGGCAGGGATGAAGCCGGCTGCGATCAGCACAGCTGCGCCGCAAGCGATGGCGCGGCGGTTGACGACGCCCGTCATGCCGATAAGGCCGATGTTCTGCGCGAACGAGGTAAGCGGCGAGCAGCCGAAGACGCCCGCAAGCGCGCTGGTGAAGCCGTCGGCTGCAACGGCGCCCGAAATCTCGCGCTCGGACGGGTTGCGCTCGAAGCCGATGCGCGCGATGGCGCCGGTGTCGCCGATGGTCTCGGCGGCGCTAACCAGGAACAGCAGCGTCATGCTGATGATGGCGCCCGCATGGAATTCGGGCATGAAGGGCATGAGGTGCGGAAGCGACATAACCTGCAGATTCTGGAAGCTGCTGAAGTCAACACGGCCCATGAACAGCGCCACGATATAGCCGAACACCAGGCCGAACAGAATGGAGAGCTGCTTCAAACTGCCCTTGGCGAAGCGCTGGAACAGAAGGCACGCAAGAAGAGAAACGGTGCCCAGAAACAGGTTCTGCCAGGAACCGAAGTCGGCTGCGCTGGAGCCGCCGGCGAACGTCTCGGCGCCGGTGGACAGCAGCGAGAAGCCAATGGAGACAACCACGACGGCCGACACGATGCTGCCGATGTAGCGGTACCAGTACTTGGCGAACAAGCCCAGCACGCCCTCGATGCACCCGCCGACGATGACGGCGCCGACAACTGCGCCCATGCCGTAGGTGGCGGCAACGCCGCACAGCACGGTGACGAACGTGAAGCTCAGGCCCATGACAATGGGTAGTTTGGCGCCGATGCGCCAAACGCTGAATAGCTGGATGAGCGTGCCGATGCCGGCGGCGATCATGGCGTTCTGAATAAGCATCGCGGAGTCCTCAGCGCCAAGGCCGGCTGCTCCGCAGATGATGACGATGGGGGCCAGGTTCGAAACGAACATGGCCAGAACGTGCTGGATGCCGTAGGGAAGCGCCTGTGCGATAGAGACGTTTCCGTAATAGTCGCCCAGCTGCTTCCTTAGATTGGTTTTGTTGCTCATGCGCGGAACTCGATCCTGCCCGTGGAGGGGTCCATGGACTCGACGATAGCCAGCGAGTCAACCTTGTAGCCGCGCTGGCGCAGATTGTCGCCGCCGCCCTGGAAGCCCTTCTCAATGGCGATGCCGATTCCCTCGACGGTGGCGCCTGCCATGTTGCAGATCTCGATCAGGCCGCCCATGGCGCAGCCGTTTGCCATGAAGTCGTCGATGATGAAGACGTGGTCGTCGGGACCCAGGTACTTCTTGGACACGATGACCTGCGAGATGTTCTTGTGCGTGAAGGATTCCACGTCGACGCAGTACACCGAGCCGTCGATGTTGATGCTCTTGGCCTTCTTGGCGAAGACGGCGGGCACCTCGAAAACGCTTGCCGCAACGGCGGCGATGCCGATGCCGCTTGCCTCGATGGTCAGGATCTTGTTGATGGGAGCGCCGGTGAAATCGGCCTTCCATTGCTCGGCCATTTCCTTGAACAGTTTTGCGTCCATCTGGTGGTTCAGGAAGTTGTCGACCTTCAGGACGTTTCCTTCTTTAACCACGCCGTCCGCTTGAATGCGCTCCTCGAGTAGTTTCATGTTGCTCCCCATAAACTAGTGCGGCGGACGTGCTTTCAAGAAGCGCGCCCGCCGACGTGAAAACAGTGGATTGATTTTACGCCATCCCAAACCAGACGGCGAGTTTAGGTGCATAACCCATGATGAAAATCACGATGATCAGCGTGGGAATGCCGTATTTGAGCCACGGAAGCGACCAACGCGGGAATTTGATGCCCTCGCCGGCGTCGGCTCCGGCCAGGAAGTTCTCCCAACCCCAACCGCGCTTGGTAACGCAGAACAGCAGGAAGACAAGGCTGCCCAGCGGAAGCATGTTGTTGGAAACGATGAAGTCCTCGATGGACTGGATGTCGCCGATGGCTGGCAGGGTAACGCCGGAAAGCACGTTGAAGCCCAGTGCGCACGGCAGGCTGAGGACGACAACCAGAATGCCGTTGACGACCACGGCGCGGCTGCGGAGCATGCCCCACTTGTCCATGGTCCAGCTGATAAGGTTCTCGAACACGGCGATGACGGTGGACAGCGACGCGAAGCTCATGAACACGAAGAACAGCGCGCCCCACACGTTGCCCAGGGGCATTTGGCCGAAAACGACGGGCAGGGTGACGAACACCAGCGACGGGCCCGAGTCGGGGTTGACGCCGTAGGCGAAGCAGGCGGGGAAGATGATCAGGCCGGCCAGGATGGCGACGACGGTGTTCAGGATGGTGACCGAAACGGCCTCGCCGGTCAGGCTGCGCTCTTTGCCAATGTAGCTGCCGAAGATCTCCATGGCGGCAATGCCCAGCGACAGGCTGAAGAACGCCTGGCCCATGGCGGCGTAGACCGCTTCGCCGAAGGTGGACCAGCCATTAGTGAACAGCTTGCTGAAGTCGGGGACCAGGTAGAACGCGATGCCTTCGCTCGCACCCGGAAGCGTGACCGCGCGGATCATCAGGATCAGCATGACCACGAACAGAGTGGCCATCATCCATTTGGTGATGCGCTCGACGCCTTTTTGCAGGCCGAGGCTGCAAATCAGGAAGCCGATGGCGACGGCGGCCAGCATCCAGCCGATGAGCATGGTGGGGTCGGCCAGCATGCTGCCGAATGCGGTGCCGGCCAATTCGGCCTGTGCGCCGTCGAATTCGCCTGATGCCATCTTGGGGATGTAGGCAAGCATCCAGCCGCAGACGGTGGTGTAGAACATCATCAAAATCATGCAACCGATGTATCCCCACCAGGAGAACCAGTGCCACTTACGCGAGGGCTGCAGGATGTCGAACGCCTTTGCGGAGGACTTTTGGCTTGCGCGGCCGACGGCGAACTCCATCACCATGACGGGCAGGCCCAGGATAACCAGGAAGATCAGGTAGATCAGGACGAATGCGGCACCGCCGTATTGGCCGGTGATGTAGGGAAAGCGCCAGACGTTGCCCAGTCCGATTGCGCAACCCGCGCTGATAAGGAGGAAACCGATGCGGGAGGCGAAGTGCTCGCGAGGAGCGCCCGCCGCGTCGGTAGTAGCTACTTGATTGTTCTGATCTGCCACGACGTGGAACCTTTCAATATTGCTCGAGGGATTCGGCGGCTTGCCGACCCTAGGTGGGTGTCAAACCCGTTCATTCTAGCGCACTGCTTGTTGATTGCGCGTCTTGGCAGGTCGAAGGCACGATTTTTTACTCGAATCGATTTTGAGTGGGGAAGAGCGGGGCTTCCAGCGTGAACCAGGGCTTTTTCAAATGAGGGAAGAGGGGCTTGCGTTTCAGGTTTGCGAATCGATGATGCTGATGCATCGAAAAGTTCGAACAATCTAAACAAATTAGCATAAGGAAAAGAAGTTAGTGAGAGCGAAAGAATTCAGTCAACTGGGAATATATAAGAAATGTGTCGATAACTGTTAATCAAACGTCACTATTTATCTTACTGATGAGATAAGTTATCCTCAGTTAATAACACAAAGTTAGCTTTGTGTTACCTCAAGCTCCCCTCGAAGCAGATGGATTTCGAAGGAGGCTTGAGCGCAAGTTCGAGACCCTGAAGAGCAGGGGAGGAGGGAACGAAATGACTCTGAACGATTTGAAGCCAGGCGAGACCGGTCGCGTCATTCGCCTGAACGACACGGGTGAGACGCGTCGTCGCATCATGGACATGGGCATCACCCGTGGCGCCGAGATCACCATCACGAACGTGGCGCCGCTTGACGACCCCGTGGACATGACGGTTCGCGGCTATCATTTGTCGCTGCGCAGGTCCGACCTGAGCGGCATCGAGGTCGAGAAGATCTAGCGGTAAGTCCGGCGTGCCTGTGGGCTGCGGGAATGCCCGCAAGTCCCCAGCGCAAGCGAGCGGGCGCGCAAACCTGCGGCGCGTGAACGGCGCGTACGCGGAAATCAAGCATTGAACGTCAAGCAAAATCATTAGATTTGGGCGCGATTTCGCGCAGAGTGGAGCACAAAGCATATGTCAGTGAAAATTGCTTTGGTGGGTAATCCTAACTCGGGCAAGACGACGTTGTTCAACCAGCTCACCGGCAACCATCAGTATGTCGGCAACTGGCCGGGCGTAACGGTCGAGCGCAAGACGGGTACCCTCAAAGGCGACAAGGAGATCGAATTCGTCGACCTTCCCGGTATCTATTCGCTTTCGCCTTACACGAATGAAGAAGTCATCGCACGCGATTACCTCGCAAGCGGCGACGCAGATGCGATCTTGAATATCGTGGACGCATCGAATCTCGAACGCAACCTGTACCTCACCACCCAGCTGATGGAGTTCGGCCTTCCCATGGTCGTTGCCCTCAATCAGATGGACATCGTTAAGAAGCGCGGCTATACCATCAAATCCGAGGAGCTCAGCCGCAGGCTGAACGTCCCGGTTGTCGAGATCTCGGCCCTTCACGGCGATGGCCTCGAAGATGTTACCGCCGCAGTGGTCAAAGAGGCTCGCAGCGGCAAAGCGCCGATTCCGCCGCATTTCAGTCAGGAAGTCGAGGTTTACCTGAAGCAGATCGAGGAGAAGCTCCCCGCTTCCGTCCCCGAGAAAATGAAGCGCTATGACGCTATTAAGCTGTTCGAGCGCGATGAGCTTGCCGAGCAGAAAATCGGCGGTCAGGTGAACTGCAGCGACACCATCATCGCTGCCGAATCGGAGTTCGACGATCGTTCCGACGCGATCATCACCAATGAGCGCTATAAGTTCATCGTGAACTTCATCCCCAGCGTTCAGAAGCGCTCTATCAAGGGTCTTACCACCTCCGAGAAGATCGATCGCATTCTCACGAACCGTATTCTGGCATTGCCGATCTTCGCCGTGATCATCACCCTTGTTTACTATGTCGCCATCTCCACCGTCGGCGGTTATTTCACCGACTGGATGAACGATGGCGTGTTCGGCGACGGCTGGTTCGTTGCCTCTCAGGGTCGCGAGGCCTTCGACGAGGACTCGGGCGCTTTCGACGACGCTCAGAACGACATCAGCGCGTTCTTGACTGATGCTGAAGAGGCTGGCATCGATGTTGATGCTATTTCCGAGTACCTGGGCGAGGACGCCGAAGGCGACCTTGACTCTGACGAGGGCCAGGCTGCTCTCGCTGCGTTCGAAGAGGATGCGGCCGATCTTGTAGCCGAGACCCATATCGTTGACGAGGAGACCGGCGAAGTTGATGAGCATGAGGTGACCCTGGAAGACTTCCAGGCTGCCCTTGAGGTTCCCGAGGCCGATCCGAGCGAGTACGGCCCCTGGGTTCCCGGCATTCCTGTTGTGGTTGAGGACGGCCTTACGGCCATCGACGCGCCTGATTGGCTGAGCGACCTGGTCATCAACGGCATCATCGCCGGCGTTGGCGCGGTTCTTGGCTTCGTGCCCCAGATCATGGTGCTGTTCTTCTTGCTGGCCATTCTTGAAGGCTGCGGCTACATGGCTCGTGTCACCTTCATCCTTGACCGCATCTTCCGTCGCTTCGGCCTGTCCGGTAAGACCTTCATCCCGATGATCATCGGCACTGGTTGCGGCGTTCCCGGCATCATGGCTTCCCGTACCATTGAGTCGGAGTCTTCGCGTAAGCTGACCATCATGACCACGACGTTCATGCCGTGCTCGGCCAAGCTTCCCCCGATTGCTCTTATCTCCACCGCGTTCTTCGGCGGCGTTTGGTGGGTTGCCCCGATGGCGTACTTCCTGGGCATCGGTTCGATCATCGTTTCGGGCATCATGCTGAAGAAGACCAAGCCGTTCTTGGGCGAGACCACTCCGTACATCATGGAGCTTCCCGAGTACCGTATGCCGCGCTTCGTTGACTTGCTGCGCAGCATGTGGGAGCGTGCGTGGGCGTTCATCAAGAAGGCCGGCACGATCATCCTTCTGGCAACCATCATCGTGTGGTTCCTGTCTGGCTACGGTTTCGAGGACGGCGTATTCGGCGCGGTTTCCGAGATGGACAACTCGCTGTTGGCGGCGTTCGGCAATGCCTTCTGCTGGATCTTCGCTCCGCTTGGTTGGGGCAACTGGGAATCTGCTGCGGCAACCGTCACGGGCTTCATGGCCAAGGAGAACCTGGTTGGCACCATGGCTGTTCTGTTCGGCGGCGATCCGACCATCGCTTGGACCACGGCTCTTATTGCCAGCATGGAGGAAGTCTCCGGTGGCTTCGGCGCAGCGGCAGCCCTTTCCTTCCTGGTGTTCAACCTGCTGTGCGCACCGTGCTTCGCCGCAATGGGCGCCATCAAGCGCGAGATGGGCGGTTTCGGCAAGTGGTTCTGGGCGGCTATCGGCTACGAGATGCTGTGGGCCTACGTTGTGGCGCTGATGTTCTACAACTTTGGCCGTGTCGCCGCTGGCGGTAGCTTCGATGCTTGCTTCGTCTTGGCAATTGCTTGCGCGATCGGCATCCTGTATATGCTGTTCCGCCCGGCTCCCAAGGAGAAAGGCAAGCTTGAGGTTAAGTAACAACCGAGCTTAGGCTAAGCAGTTCAGTTTGTTCGTGGCCGTGCCCCTTTGGGTGCGGCCACGGCTTTTTTTGGGACTGCAGCCTCTAAAACCCGCGGCTTTGGCTGCGGAAGGCTGCGGCCCGTGCCCGCTTTCGCCGAAACCCGGCGCGTTGGCTGCGGAAGGCTGCGGCCCGTGCCCGCCAGGGGCGCTTCGTCGCGCACTTCAAGGATGTTCTTCCAGAAACGCTTGGGCATATGCTGTCGACGGAGCTCGGGGTGATAACGTGCAGGAATGGTGACAGCGTCATAGAAGCGTTTCCAAGCGCTTTGCATAACAGCCTCGTCGTTGGAGTGCGCGGGAAGATCGAGCTCGCTTGTTTCGGCCAGAACCCAGCTTTCGCCATCGTAGATGCCCGCGAGGTTGTGAACCTCGTCGTAGATGACGAACTGTTGGGTATTGAATCGGGCCGAGAACCAGTCCATCAGGAGCGGTACCACGTTGGCGTTGGGATTGCATTTGGCGAACCAAAGGTCATTATCGAAGTGCTCGAACCGCAGGAGCTCTTGCATGAAATGACGTTCATTGCACACTGCGTGGTGCAGTTTCAGAACGGGGCCGACAATGGGGTCCGTCAGCTCGTTTCGAATGTATGCGTTTTGCTTGGCAGGGCGGCTCATGATAAGGCGAATAAGCCGATAGATAGCTGTTCCTGCCTGGGGCTCGTCGGAAAGCGACGCATCAAGGATTATCTCCCACGCTTTTTGGTTCGATTTGTGAATGACTCCTTTGCGAACACGCTCGGCATGCTGTGCGTTTGTTTCGATGTAAACCGCGCTTTGGTCAAGGCGTAGCTGAAAAGCCCCCTCGCGAATGATGTCTTGCGGGTTTTCGTGATTTGCGTACGCAAGGAACACGGCTGACAGCAATCCTTCGGTCGACCCGTCGTAGACATAGGCGATGTTGCTGATGGGAAGACTGTTCGGCGCTCCATTTCCCTTGCTCATGCAGGCATCTTCTCGCGGTTCGGCCCTTGGAGGGCGTTTTGCCAACCGAATAGCCCGTCGATGGACGTTGCTTGGGGAAGTTCGGGCTGCGCTTGCGAAGCGCTTTGCTGGTTGGGCAAAGCCGTTTGCCGCCCGCTGCGTTTGTCGCCGACCCCGATGCTTGCGCGACCGACCTCATCTCCAAATAGGCTCATTTGCCCGGGAAGCGTTTTCGCGGCGCGAGCGCCGTGTTTTCCGCCGTCTATGGGTTCCGCGATTTGCGCGCGTATGGTGGCGGGGTCGAATTGCACGCCAGCGCCCATGTACTTGCCGTTGCATGTTATGAAATAGCGCGCTCGTTTATAAGCGATGCCAAGTTTGCGCAGCTCATCTTCGCGCAGGCTGTTGGTTCGGCGCGCGCGAATGATAAGGCGCGCCCCTCGCGGGCCAATGCCGGGCACACGCAAGAGCAGCTCGAGCGGGGCGGTGTTCACTTCGACGGGGAAGACGTCCAAGTGGTTAATAGCCCACCCTGCTTTGGGGTCGAGGTCAAGCTCGAGGTTGGGCGCATCTTGACTGATGATCTCCGATACGTCGAACTGATAGAAACGCAATAGCCAATCGGCTTGGTACAGTCGATGTTCGCGGTTGAGCTGAACTGCATGGTTTTGCGGCAGGCGCGCATCGCCGCTGACGGGCAAGTAGGCGCTGAAGAACACGCGCTTAAGTGCGAGCGATTTGTATAAGGCCTGCGATAGGTTGAGTATCTGGAAGTCGGATTCGGGCGTTGCGCCGATGATCATCTGGGTTGATTGACCGGCTGGCGCAAAAGCCCTCGAGCGCGTTTTGGGACGCTGCGAGGGAACGTAGGTGTTTTTCCTTCGGGCGAGTCCGCGTGATTCGGTGTCTTGCGCGATGTTGTCACGGATCTGGCGCATAGGCTGTATAAGTTGCTGCTTGTTCTTTTGGGGGCAGAGCAGCGCAAGGCTTTTTTGACTGGGGAGCTCGAGGTTCACGCTAAGCCTATCGGCCAAATGCCCAAGCTGATCGACAAGTTCGGGCGACGTGCCGGGGACGGTTTTGGCATGGATGTAGCCACGGAAGCCGTGCTGTTCGCGCAGAAGCTTGAGCGTTCTGATCATGAGCTCGGTGGTGTAGTCGGGGTTGCGAATGACCCCCGAGCTTAAGAACAGCCCTTCAATATAGTTACGGCGATAGAACCCGATGGTAAGGTCGGCAAGTTCTTCAGGGGTGAACGTGGCGCGACGGACGTCGTTGCTTGCACGGCTGACGCAGTAGGCGCAATCGTGAATGCAGACGTTGCTTTGGAGCACTTTCAGAAGCGTGATGCAACGGCCATCTGGCGTGAAACTATGGCAGCAACCCGCGCCCATGGAGTTGCCCAGCTGACCTTTCTTCGAGCTGCGCGACAAACCGGACGAGGTGCATGCCACGTCGTATTTCGCCGCGTCGGCGAGTATGTCGAGCTTTTCAACCAAATCCATGAGAGCTTCCAAACTTCGTACGTCTGTTCGTTTATACTATGCGAACAGACGTACGAAGTCAATGGGAGCCTCTTGCCCTTCGTCAACAGAAAAGCGACCCGATTATTCGGGTCGCTTCTTTCGCGCTATTTAGCTTCCTTGATGATGGGCGCGACGGCGTTTTTATCGGTGGCTGCGGAATGGCATCCGTTACGCTTGGCACAGCCGGCGCAGGGGCTTTGGACGTAGGCTTGGTCGCCTCCGCCGCAGCACGAACCGACGTGTGGCCTGCTGCCCTCACCGTGCTTTTTGAATCCGCCGAAGAAATAGCATTTGATGGCAATGAAGGCCCAGATCGCAATGGCTATGATAAGAATCCAGCTACCCAGGCTCATTCCTGCGATGTACGGCATGGTTGCTCCTAATACGCTCTCGTTTCTTATTAGCCTATGCTAACTCGTGAACCGTCTTAGTCAAGCAACTATTAGAGAACGCCCAGATAATCGCACAGAAAACCGCACGAATTCAAATGAACGGGAAAGGGGCATTGACCTGAGCCGATGCCCCTGGGCAAAATGCGCATTTTACGCTATAAGCCTATTTCGGCTCCAAACAACGAAGAAGGGGCAAAATAAAGAGGGCGCGACGCCCGACAAGGGATTGACGTCGCGCCCCTATGAGGAAGGAATCCGCAGGCTGTGCAGGAGTGGGAGAACGCCAGCCTGGGCTTCTCGTTTTGCGGAGCTACTAGCTATTTGGGGGGGGGCAACTCTCCCGCAGCCGTGCAGGACTTACAGCATTCCCCATTTCCGAGTGTACTCGGTGTACAGCACGAAGTCGGATCCGTTGAAGCCAGCGGTTTCAAGTTTCGGGAGAATGTCCTCGGCGCTCATCGTGGCCGTTTCCAAGAATACGCCGTCTTTGCGGGGCGAAATTTCCCAATCGTCGTGAAGCTCGGTAAGGAAGTCGATGATCGCGGCGCTGCGCGTCATGCGGTTGTTCGTGTATTCGGCGAGGTCGCGAACGGTTTGCGCATTAACATCCTGCTTCACGAACTTTTGCCAGGGCGACTTGTTTTTAGTGCGCCATTCGCCCGATTCGAAAAACGGAAGGAAGAAGCAAGCTTCTTGGATGCAGGTTTCTTTAACGTTCTTTCCGATTGCGAGCATGTTCGTTCCTAACCTCGATTCGATTGCGGTTGCAAGCGAGAAACGCGTTCTCGGGTCGATCCTATTCGGGAGGGAGATGTTGTGCAGGGGAAGGAACCGGTCGGGATCGACGGACGTTATCCAAGCCCATCGTGTCCCGCTTGCAACTGAATCGTGCGATTGAATAGCGGGGCGCAAGCTCTATGAGCGGGCCTGCGCCCCAATTGCCTAGTCGAACGCTTGTGGATCAAGCTTCGTTTTCGGCGGTTTCAGCGACCAAAGCTGTTTACATGCCGACGGCCGTCCAATAGTCGTTCAGGATGACGGTCGAGAACAGGAAGCCGAGTGCGACGTTCACGACAACGCCAGCGGTGAATGCGGCGACGGGCTTCCAGCCGGTAGCGGCAAGATCCTTGAAGCGGGTGGTCATGCCAATGCACAGGAAGCAAAGGACGAATGCCCAGCCGCGGAGGTTCTTGATGGGCGAGACGACGGCCGAGTTAATGGCGCTTGCGTCGCCTGCGGAAACGCTGAGGTTGACAACGGTGATGATGATCGAGGCGATGAAGAAGCCCAGGACGAACTTCGGGAAACGCTCCCAGATAACGCCTGCGGACGGCTTCTGCTTCTCGCCGCCGTCTTTCTTGGCTTCCCAAAGGGTGACGGAGATGATAGCCAAGATGAAGGCCCAGATGCCGACGAAGATGTCGCGGCCGACGACCTTCATAAGGGTGAAGGTAGTCAGGGCGCCGTCGCCGAACTGAGCGGCGGCTGCGATGCCAGCGGCATCAGCGAACTCGGAGGTGCCGATCCAAGCGCCGGAAGCGCCGTCGGAAAGGCCCAGAGCGCGGCAGACAATGGGGAGCAGGAAGACCATGATGGTTGCCCAAACAACGACCATCGAGATAGCCATGGAGACGTGGTCCTTCTTGGCGTTAACGGACGAGCCGATGGCGATCGAAGCGGAAACGCCGCAGATGGAGCCGCCTGCGCCCAGCGTAGCGGCGAAGGGCTTCTCAAGCTTGAAGACGTGTGCGCCCACGAAGTAGATAACCAGGAAGGTGGAGACGGCGATCACGGTTGCCTGGCCGAAAGCGACCGGGCCGGACTGAAGGATCAGCGTGAAGGGAAGGGTGGCGCCCATGAAAACGATGCCGGTCTTCACGTAGAACTCAGTGCGCATGGCCTCGTCGAACCAGTCGGGGATCTTCACGAAGTTGCCGATGATCATGCCGACGATAAGGGCCATAACGGGTGCTTCGAGATTCAGGGTCTTTGCAACGCTCCAAGAACCAAGGATCTGCACGATGACTGCCATGACGAACAGCAGGGTGAAGCCCTTAAGGAAGGTCGAAACCTGATGCCCCATGATCTTCATTGCGCAGCTGAACACGGTTGCGAGCACTACGAAAAGAACAAGGGCTTTGGGAAGGACCGGGGCAACCAGTGCGGGCATGTCCGCGAAGTTGGTGTACGAGGGGATGGAAACGGACAGCCATTTCAGATTGCCGCCTGCGGCCCACACGATCAGGCCGATGACGATGGTGGCCAAGCCAATCCATACCGCCCAGTAGTCTTCCTTCAGATAAAGGGCTTTCAGGCCAACGCCGTTCGTCTTGGTGTTATTCGCTGGCATATCGTACCCCTTTCTCTCATTCGAATACGTTTAATGTCGGTGGTGCTTCGCTGCTCGTCGGGATGCGCCGAAGGTGCTGGTTGTTCTTGCTAAACGATTCGATCGAAGCGCATTTCGGCGAGCATGCAGTTGCGAGATTCTGGCCGATTCTTCGAGTTTAGTCCCCTTTCATCTCGTTGTGAAATTTGCTCGCCCCGCATCGGTGAGAGAGGCTGCGAGGGGGTTTGGCTTTTCGCTGCCTCGTTGCGGTTGCGTTTGCATGGCTTGATTTTGGCGTGTTTTCGGCACTGCCGAATCATCAGGTTCTCGCGATTCGCGCCGTTGAACAGGCTTTCAAACAAATCACCAGAAACTGGTGATAGAATGCGAAACCGCAGGTGAATAGACTGATGATTCCCGAATCGCACAGGGGAAACCTGGTGATTCCTAAGGTTCGGGACGTCAAGGACATCCCCCCGAGAAAGGTGCTATCGCACGTGGACGCGTCGAAGGGAAACAATTCGACGAAATTGCTTGCTTCGAATGAGGTGAAGGGCTCGAAGCTGGCTAGCAAACGTGTGTCGCCGGCCGTGTATCTGCTCTCGCAGCTTCGTCTGCGTCACCTTGGAATGGCCTTCTCGTGGGCTTGCACCATGCTCACCATGCGCACTTCAACCTTGTTGCCCGAAGGCTCCGATCCTCAGGTCATGTCCACGGCTTTATTGGTGTTCTCGTTTGGCGTGAGCATCCTTACCATGGTGCTGCTTGCCATCAACGAGTATCGCAAGCCCGGTTCGTTCGCAGAGTTGCCCGACTGGCTTTTCGTTTCGGGCGCCATCATTGGCATTTTGGCCATGAAGTCGCCTGCATACGGCATTGTTGACGAGCCGACGGCGTTCTTCATTGGGTGCTTCATGACGGGCATATCGTACGGCTATCTTTGGGTTGCTTGGGCGCGCGTTTATGGACGCCTTCATCCCGACGTCACTACGGTGGCGCTTCCGTTGACGTTCGTCCTGACTGTCGGGCTTTACTTCTTCGTGGGCCTTTTGGACGAGATCACCATCTTGCCCGACTTCGCCTACATGGCGTTTTTGCCTGCGATTTCGTGGGTTTTGCTTCTTCGGTGCCGAAGTCAGGATGAGTGCCGCGAAATGGTGGACCACCGCGAGGGACTTTCCGTTGCGGTCCATAAAATGGCTGACATCTTGGTTGCATCGGCGCTGTTCAGCTTCTTGTTCGGGTATCTTTGGGAATCGTCCCTGATTGCTTTGGCGTCGGTGGAGGAGACGCATCGCATTCCCTTGGCCATCTCGGCTGTGGTGGGTTTCCTGCTGTTCCTGTTCACTATCTTGGCGCGCAAGCGGATGGACGTTGACCTGGTGTACAAGGTGGCCGCCCCTGTCATCGTTTTGTCGTGCGCGTTGTTCCCACTGTTTTTCGTTGAGGGCCCGCTGGTCGTTGGCAGCGTCATGGACTCCGGTTTCACCATTTTGGAGATCCTTGTTTGGATCATGGTGGTAACGGTTTCGTATGACGAACGCGTAAGCGGCGTCATCGTCGGCGCCATTGCCCGCTCGGTGTTCCTTCTATTTAGGCTGGCTGGCGTCACTATCGCATACTTCGTTAACGAGCTTTCCATCAGCTTCGGATTGTCGTCGTCGATGTTCTCTGCTATGGCCGTGGGCGCCATCATCGTGTGGGGCCTTATGTCCAACAAGGGCGCTCGCGAAGCGAAAGACCGCCATAGCAAGGCTGCTATTGCCCGTGAGAAATACGCGGAAGCGCTGGCGGCGTCTGCCGACGCAAGGCAGGCAGAAAGCGGAACGCAAGCTATGAGGGGCCCCGAGTTGCAAGTTGCGCCGCAGGTGGGCAGTAGCGCGAAAGATGGCGTAGCTCCCGGTGGCGTTCAGCTAAGCTCGACGTTCGTTTGGCGCGCTTCTGAGGCCGTCAGCGAGAAGTTCGGCCTGTCGCGTCGCGAAGCCGAACTGTTGCCGTACTTGGTGCTGGGGCGCAGTGCGTCGTTCATCGCCAACGAGTTCTATATTTCCGAGAACACCGTGCGCACGCATATCAAGCATATTCTGGAGAAGACGGGAGCCACGTCGAAACGTGGCATCACCGACTTCGTTTACGTTGAGGGGATGAAGGTTCTGAGCGAGCGTCACGAGCATCAATAGCACGTGCCGCCTTGCGCGACGAGCTGGTTTGCGAACGCGTGTGCCGCGTGACGGTGCCGGTTGTGGCTTCGCTGCGCCTTTGCCGTTAGTCGTTGAGCCCTCGTACGACAACGGTTCCTTTCAGGATGAAAGCCCAGAACACGAACGCGATGGCGGTGGAGATCACGATGATCGCGCCCACGCCGAACATGTAATTTGGCCAGGGAAGCACAGCCAGCAGCATGCCGAAGCAGCCGAATACCGTGTGCGTGAAGTTGATCACCGAGCTTGCGGCGCCGGTCTCGCCGTCGTGTTGGTTCAGCAGGATGTTGGTGCTGTACGGGCGTGCGCACGATTCTGCAAGAATGAACAGCAAGAACAAGCCGCAGAACGTGTACTCCGAAATGCCGCCGAATGCCATGAGGGCGAAACCTGCAGCAACGCTGACGGTCAAAAGCACGGTGGTGAACGTCTTCGCGCTCATGAATTTCTGAACGAAAAGCCAGATGAACGGGCCGACGCTGCCTGCCACGGCGCCTACGGCGAAAAACGCGCTGTACCCCAGCTCGGACAGGCCGAATGCATCGATGTAAATGTACGAACCGACGGCGATGTAGGCCATGAACGGCAGGTTGAACATCGCCATGGTCAGCAGGAACAGCACGAACGGCTTGCTTTTCAGCACCCAGGTAAGGTGGCCGATGGTGGGCAGGATGTTGTCGCGCGTGCGCTGGTTCTTCGGCAGCGATTCCGAGAACATCAGGCCCATGGCAAGAATAAGCACACCGATCACGGTCAGCGTGACGAAGATACCGCGCCAGTCAAGGACTTGCAGCAGCAACGAGCCGATAACGGGGGCGAACACGGGACCGACGACGAACATGACCTGCACGACGGACAGGACCTTCTCGCGATAAGCGGGTTTGAATGCGTCTTTGACCACGGCGGTGCCGATTGCGCCCACGGCGCCGGCTCCCAACGCTTGGATAACGCGCATGGCGATAAGGAATTCGATGGTGGGGGCGATGGCGCAAAGCGCGCTGCCCAGGGTGTAGGCGCCGGCGCCGGCAAGAAGCACGGGCTTGCGTCCGTATTTGTCGCTCATCGTGCCGAAAAGCAACAGGCCGATGGCGTTGAAGGCGAAGAAGCCCACAAGAGTAAGGTTCACGGCAGCCGCATCGGTGTTCAGGTACTGAACCATGTGCGGGATGGCCGGGGTGTACATGTCAAGTGCCAAAGGCGTAAGGAGCGATGCGATTACCAGCAGCGCAAGGGTTCCAACTGCGCCAAGGTGGGGTTGATCGCAGGAAAGCCAGGCGCCCAGGCCCTTGTTTTCGGTGGTTACGGTGTCGGCATTGCCGACGGTTTCGACGTTCTCGTTCTTGATTTCCTTCATTGGTCGATCTTCCTGATGAAACGGCCCCATATTGCTTGGTAGCAAGTTGGTGGGGTTTCCACTGCTTAGGGTTTCACAAATGAAACCATCTCTCTAGAGAATCGCGGTTCACTCCATAAACGAACCGTATCTTGCGCGGGTTCGTCTGGCAGCCTGTTTTGCTTTTGCAAGGTTTTACCTGCGAAAACGGTTTGCTGGGGAAGCTGGTGTGGCTGCGTCTCCGCTTCCATGGGGGGGTCGACATCCGCAAGTTCTTGTCTGGCTGATCTGACGGCGATTCCGACGGACGCCGTTGGGGATCGTAGATTATGCGCAGTAGGGCGATCGGTGGGAATTAGGTTGGTGACTGCGTTAATATGGATGTCTACGACCGAGTGCGTGCTGTGCGCTCGGCGGCCCTATCACCGACCGAAACGACGAGATATGCCCGATCGCAAACTCCTCACGCTTGCCGTGCCTGCTTACAATGCGGGTTCGTTCTTGCATCAGTGCCTGGATACCCTGGTCGATGCGGGCAGCGCATTGGAAGTTCTTGTCGTCAACGACGGCTCCAAAGACAACACGCTTGAGGTTGCTCGCGCTTATCAGCAGAAATACCCTGACGTCATTGTGGCCGTTGATCAGCAAAACCGTAACTGGGGCGGCGTTATCAACCATGCTTTGGAGCTTGCCAAAGGCGAGTATTTCTATGTTGTCGACTCTGACGACTGGCTTGATCCGGCGGTTCTGAAAGAGGTCCTTGCGAAGCTGGCAGAGCTTGATGCGGCCGATTCGCTGGTTGATCTGTTCGTGGTCAACTATGTGTACAACCAGGT
>CAKTWD010000015.1 GCA_934630485.1 uncultured Eggerthellaceae bacterium
CCGTCGAGCCCGAAGAGATCGAGTCTCTGCCCGACTACGCCCCTGATGATCTTCGCGACATCGAGGAGCTTCTCCCGCAGCCGCAGGATTGGTCGCTGGATGGCGATGGTTATCTGAACATGGGTTCCTCGTACGGCAACTACTACAACGGCATGTCACTTGGCCATCGCGGCCCGCAGCTGTCCGACGAGGACGCACGCCTGTACATCTACGATGATCTGGGCGTGTCGCAGCGTTGGGCTAACAAGTTCTCCGAGGCTGGCATCGAGACCGTTGCCGACCTGGTTGGCCGCACCGAGGACGACCTGCTCCGCATTGAGGGCATTGGCGCCAAGGCTATCGAAGAGCTTAAGGCCGGCTTGGCTGAGCACAACCTGTCTGAGGTCATCGAAGACGACCTGAACGCCACGAGCGACGACATGAGCCAGCTGCTCGACATGGTGTTCTCGCCTGATGACAACATCCTCATCGGCGGCGACGAGCCCCCGACGTTCAACACCGAGGGTGAGGACATGCTGGGCGAGGCTCTGCCTCCGCGCTCTTACCAGCGCAACCTCGAAGAGCTTGACGCTCTGCTTGGCTCGCTCGATTCGTTCGGCTTCGGCGTCACGTCGAAGGAAGACGAGGAGCGTTCCAACGACGAGATGTCTTCTGACGAGGAGTAACGCTCAGGCATAGATTCATCTATGCGATTGAAAGGCTGCCGATTAGTGGAAACTGGTCGGCAGCTTTCTTTTATGTCGGAGCAAGACCCTGATGGTAGTAAAATTAAAGGGTTATGATTCCGATTCAAGGGCGCCTGTTTCGGCGTTCTTTTGCATGCAACCGCAAGGAAGGGTGACGGATATGGCAAGGCTTTTCGGAACCGATGGCGTGCGCGGTGTCGCGAACACCGAGCTCACCTGCGAAATCGCATATCGTCTTGGCCAGGCGGCCGTTAAATTCATGGGTAAGAACATCATCATCGGCAAGGACACGCGTCTTTCGGGCGACATGCTCGAGAGCGCGGCTGCCGCGGGCATCATGAGCGCAGGCGGCACGGCGCTGCTGGCAGGCATCATCCCCACTCCTGGCGTGGCCCTGCTGGTTCGCCATCTTCACGCCGCTGGCGGCATCGTCATCTCTGCATCTCACAACCCGCCCGAGTACAACGGCATCAAACTTTTCGATTCCGAGGGATTCAAGCTTCCCGATGCGGTTGAGGATGAGATCGAGGCGTTCGTTCGCCAGGGCGGTTTGGAGGGTCTTGCCGCGCAGGGCGAAGAAGCGAACGCCATGCTTCCCGGCGATCAGGTTGGCGTTGCCATTCCCGTCGACGAGGCTGTCGACATCTATGTCGACCACGCGGTGTCCAGCGTGCGCGCCCAGGGAATCGACTTCAAGGGGCTGCATATCGCGCTTGACGCCGGTCATGGCGCCTCCTCGCTTACCAGTGCTCGCGCTTTTGAGGAACTTGGCGCGAAGGTTATCGTCATCAACGACGATTTCAATGGCGTCGACATCAACGTCAAGTGCGGCTCTACCAACCTCGAGCCTCTTCATAGGCTCATGGAGGAGTCTGGCGCCGATGTCGGCGTGGCTCACGACGGCGACGCAGATCGCGTCATGCTTATCGCCAAGGACGGCACCGAAATCGACGGCGACATCATCGAGGCCGTATGCGCACTTGATATGCGCGATCGCGGCATTCTTTCCAACGACACTGTTGTTTCCACGGTTATGTGCAACCTCGGCTTCGTGAAGGCCATGGAGGCTCACGGCATCAAGGTTATCCAGACCAAGGTCGGCGACCGTTATGTGCTCGAGGAGATGCGCGCCAATGGGTACAGCATCGGCGGCGAGCAGTCGGGCCACATGATCCTGCTCGAGCATAACTCCACGGGCGACGGCTTGATGACCGCTTGTCAGTTCCTTGCCGCTGTCGTTCGTTCGGGCAAGACCGTCGATCAGGCTGCACGGGTGATGACCCATTATCCTCAGACGCTTATCAATGTTCACGTAAGGGACAAGCATGCCCTTGAGGGCAACGCTGAGATCGCCGCTGCTGTCGTAGCTGCTGAGGCAGATCTCGCCGGCAATGGTCGTGTCCTTATCCGCCCTTCCGGCACCGAGCCTGTCGTTCGCGTGATGGTCGAGGCTTCCGACGCTGTGGCAGCCGAAAACGCCGCCAAGGCAATTGCCGAGGTTGTCGAGCGGGTTTTGTAACAACACGTCGTTGCATTCTCGACAAGTTCGAGCCAGTGCTTTCAGGCGCTGGCTCGTTTCTTTTTTGCTAGGCATTTTGGGGTGAGGATGAATGCCGCCGAAACCAAACGACGCCCCGGATTTCTCCAGGGCGTCGTTGTTGTGCCGGTCGGCTGTTTCAGTTAAGCTCCGTGCTTGCTTCAGCTTGCGTTACTCCAGCGTCAGGGGGAAGGTGAGGATCGTGTCCAGGGTGTCGCTGTCGCAGATCTCCAGTTCGCCCTTGACGTTTACCAGTTCGCTGAGATCCTTGACCTTGTCAGTCGAGAAGCTGACGAAAGTCTCGGCGTAGGCGCCAGGCTGAACCGTCTCGTAGTAGAAGGGTTCGCACATCTTGCCGTCGACAACCCACGTGCCGTAAACGGTGGTGATATCGAACGCGGCGTCGCTCTTGTTCTCAACCTTGATGGTGTAACCGCAGCTGTCGATCCAGTCCTTCTTCTTGTCGATAACGGTGACCTTGGCGATCTCGTTGTCCAGGACAACCTTGTCGATGGAGATCACTTCTTGGTCGGCGGTGGCGCTGGTGCCGGAATCGCCGCTGGCGCTACCGAAATCAACAGCCTTGATTTCCTTGGGCTCGTCAGAAACCTTCTTGAATTTCATGACGTCGCCCTCAACGTCGATGGAAAGTTCACCGTCCTTCAGGGTGCAGGTGATCTCGTCGCCTTCGGCTTTCAGGACTACCTTGTCGGCGGAGGTTGCTTTCCAGGTGCCGTCAATGGTCTCGCCGAACATGCCAAGCTTGAAGGAATCGTCGTCCTGGAATACCAGTTCGACGTTCAGACCGAATGCCTTCATCATATCGATGTCATCCTGGCTGGTGCCGGTGATCTCGGTGACTTCCCAGGTGCCGATGACGGCCTTCTTCCACTCGGCGCTCTTATCGCCGCCGCAGCCGACCAGAGCCAAGCAAAGAGTTGCCACGCATGCTATGGCGGCGAATATCTTCAACTTTGATTTCATAGTGCACTTCCTTTCCCCGTAGTCCATATCGCTCTTTATCGTTGAGCTATTTGCTAACCCAATGATGCCGAAAACAAGGGAGAGGAGGAACAGCCACGTGGCTCAGAGCAGTGGCGCGATTGGCACCGCGCGTCCTGTTTTTGCGGGAACGATCGAAACGGATAGGTTTCGCAAAATAAAACGCCTCGCCTCCCGGATACGGGAAACGAGGCGTGCGGTAACCGTTCGGCAGTTGCCGGGCTATTTGCGGCCGAAGAGGCGCGAGAGGAAGCCGAAGTGCTTCTTTTTGGGAATGGGCACGATCTGCGGCTTCTGGTCAATGAAGCTGGGCGTCTTCGGGGGAACCGAGGACGCGGGTGCGAAGATCGTGGGACCGTCTTCGGTGTCGACGGGTTGCGCCTTGGGGGTCTGAGCGGCGGCGGCAGGAGCGGGAGCCGGGGTGGGCTCGGGCTCGATCGGCGTTGCCTTGACGGCGACGGGTTCAGGTGTAGGCGTCGTCGACTGAGTGGCTGCGGCGACAGATTCCGCTGCGGGCTCCGAGCTGAATTCAGGACCAGGCTCTGCGGTTTTTTGAGCGACATGCTCGTGCTGCTTGGCCTTGTTCGCCATGCGTATCGCAGCGTCGATGGCTGCGTCTTTCTGACGTCGCGCAGCTTCCTGGATCTCGAAGACCTGCGAGTCGAAGTATTCGTCGCCGTTTTCGCTGCAAACGCCCACGCACGTTCCAAGCGGCGTGTACGTGCCGTCGGGGAGCAGCTCGCGCAGCTTGGCCGTGTCCTTCAGGGACGTATGGATATAGTCCATGATGCGCGTGCGGATGTCGTTGTTGAAAATCGGCCAGGCGATTTCCACGCGTTTGCTCATGTTGCGCGTCATGAGGTCGGCGCTGGACAGGTACATCTTGACATCGTCGTCGGCGCCGAAGCAGTAGATGCGGCTGTGCTCAAGCAGCTTGCCAACGATCGAGTACACGTGAACGTTCTCGGTGTATCCCTTCACCTGCGGGATCAGGCAGCAGATGCCGCGAACCAGCATGGTGACGGGAACGCCCGCTTGCGACGCCTCGGCGATCTTGCGGATGATCTTGGTGTCGGTGACCGAGTTGGTTTTCAGGAAGACACCGCACGGCTTGCCCTCGCGCGCCTTCGCCATTTCCTGGTCAAGCAGCTCGATGATCCTTGACTCGATCTGCAGCGGGGCAACCTGCAGGTACTCGTAGTTGTCCGAGATGTTCTCGAGTGCCATGTTGCGGAAGAACTCAACAGCATCGCGACCGAAGCCCTTGTCGGTGGTGATGAAGGACAGATCGGTGTAGAGCTTGGCGGTTTTCTCGTTGTAGTTGCCTGTGCCAAGCTGCGTGATGTACTGGACGCCATCGGCGGTCTGGCGCGTGATGCAGCAGATCTTGGAATGGACCTTGTAGTATTCGAAGCCGTAGATGACGTTGCAGCCTGCTTCCTCGAATCGCTGCGACCACTCGATGTTGTTCGCCTCGTCGAAGCGTGCGCGCAGCTCGAATAGGGCCGTGACTTCCTTGCCGTTCTCGGCGGCGGCGATAAGCGCTTCGGCAAGATGCGACTGGCGGGCCAAGCGGTACAGGGTGATCTTGATGGAGATGACCGACGGGTCGGTTGATGCCTCTTTAAGAAGCTGAACGAACGGGTCCATGCTCTCGTAGGGGTACATCAGCAGGGTTTCGTGCTCGGCGACCTGGTCGATGATGGGCCTGTTGCGGTCGAGGCACGACGGCCACTGCGGCGTGAACGCAGGGTCGGCCAGCTTCAGGCGCTTCTTCTCGGGGACGTTGTCGCCTAAGCCCCAGGTGTACCCAAGGTCAAGCGGCACGGTGGTTTCGAACACCTGATAGCGTTGAAGGTTCAGGCGCTTGAGCAGCAGCTTTTCCATGACGGGCGACAGGGGCGACTCGCATTCCAGGCGCACGGGGGCCAGGCGCGTGCGCTGGCGCAGCAGGTGCTTCATGCTCTCGCGGTAGTCCTCGTCGGCGCCGTCTTCCATGCGTGTGGTGTCAAGGTCGGCGTTGCGCGTGACGCAGATGACGTTCACGTGCTTGATGTTGTACATCGAGAAGACGTCCTGGGCGAACATCTCGATGACGTGTTCGAGTAGGACGAACTCGAAGCCCTTTCCGGGTACCTGGATGACGCGCTTGCATTGGTGGGGCAGGGGGATGAGGCCCAAAACCACACCGTCGGCGCCCTTTTCCTTTTTCTTTTTCTTCTTTTTCTTGACGTCGGCTTCCTTGGCATCGTTGTTTTCGACGGTAAGGTCTTCGTCAAGGCGTACAAGGATGTAAATCTTCCCGTTCTCAAGGTGTGGGAAGGGGTGGCGTGCGTTGATGATCTGCGGCGACAGGAAGGGCTCGATGTTGTCGCGCATGTAGTCGGCAAGGAAATCGCGCTGCTCGTCCGTTAGGTCGGCTGGGCGCAGGTGGCTGACGCCTTCGGCGACAAGCTTCAGGCGAAGCTCCTCGTAATTGCTTTCATACAGGGGGTACAGCTCGTGGCAGCGGCGGTAAATGGCAAGCAGCTGCTCTTCGGGCGTCATGTTGGTTTTCGAATCGCGAACCGGCGGCTCGATGTAGGACAGGTCGGTAAGGCTGCCGACGCGAACCATGAAGAACTCCTGCAGGTTGCTCCAGAAGATGGAGATGAAGTTCAAGCGCGCCAGAAGGGGAACCGATGGGTCGGCACCTTGGTCAAGAACGCGTTGGTTGAACGTGAGCCACGAAAGCTCGCGATTCTGCATGAAATTGGTATCGCCCTGGGCGTTGCTTTTGGCAAGATCCTCGCTGAATTCGTTTTCCTGCGCATCGAGGAGGCCCAATCCGGTTTTGTCGGTGGTTGCATCATCCATGGCGGTCTCCTTCGTTCGATGATTTCGGCGACCGAAAATGGCGATCGCCACACTTTTATTTTAACGCAATAACGTGCTTTCACAGGCACCTTCGAAGCGCTTCAAGCTGTGTTGGGATTCTTTTTACGGGACGTTTACCCGACAGTGCGCATTAAGCCTCAGGATCGGCCACTTCGGCTTCAAGCATGCATGTGATCAGGTATCCCTCGCGGATGCCGCATTTGCACACGCGAAGCGACGATGCGCCCAAACGGTGCATGACCTCCGACAGGATGGTGCATCCGGGCGTAAGCGTGTGAATTCGCTCGGGGGCTGCTGCGATGGCCTGTCTCGCATAAACACTGGGGTCCTCGACGCATTTCTTCAGAAGAGCGTCAACGTCGGTTGGCAGGATGATTTTGGGGCGAACGCGGTCCTCGCTTTCGACGGCCATCATCTTCGCTGCCGCGCGCACGCTGCCGCCGATGCCGTACAGCGTTTGCGCCTGGTAGTCGTTAGGGTTCAGCACGGTGCGCATCCTGTCCTCGAACGCCTCGCGGATCGTCAACATCTCTTCTTCGGTGGGCAGGATGTTCTTGACGTAGCCGGTGTAGGAGCACAGCGAACCTTGGGGAACGCTTCGAAAGATTTGCGGCTTGCCGTCGTTGATCAGGGTGAGCTCGGTCGAGCCGCCGCCGATGTCGACGGTTACCCCGTTTTTGATGAGCGTTTCGCTGCTGGCACCGGCAAAGCCCAGAAGTGCCTCGTCCTCGCCTGAGATCAGGTTGATCTTGCAGCCGGCGCCTTTTTCGATCGCTTCGATGGCCTCGGCGCTGTTTTGGGCGTTCCTCAGAACAGCCGTCGCGAACACGTCGATGCGCTTGCATTTGAAATACGAGGCATGCTTCAAATGAGACTTGATGGTGGAGGTGGCCTTCTTGATACCGGCAGGGGTGAAGACGCCCTCCGAAACGTAGGCGGCAAGTCCAGCCATCACCTTGTCGTTGGCAAGGCTCGAGAAATCACTGCGTCGATATGCCTTTTGATTGTCGTTCGGGACGGAATAAACGACTAAGCGGATCGAGTTCGAGCCGACGTCGATGACAGCGTAATTGGCCATGAGAATCCTTCGGATGCGTTGCTTTGACAATTCGTTTTCATTGTAGGCAAGCGCCGTCGCGCGTTGGTGTTGAGGCGATGGGTTTCCGCGTTTGGCGGGATTTCGTTGCATCGCCGACGGCGTTTACGGGCGCCTTACAAACGAAACGATGCTGCGTTAATCCGCATGGGCGGTGGTATGATCGGGGAAATGCTGATGGAAAGGGGCGCGTATGCTTGAGACCGTCGACTTCAACGTCGAACCGCTTTCGAAAGAGGATTACAAGCCGGCCTACGATGAGCTTATGCAGAAGCTCATCCTTTTGCAACAGCGGGTGCGCCAGGAAGGTAAACCCGGTGTTGTCGTCTTGTTCGAAGGCTGGGGCGGTGCCGGTAAGGGCAGCCGCATTTCCGACCTTATGTACAACCTCGATGCGCGCGCCACAACCGTTCATGTCACCAAAGACATCGATGAAGAGGGCCTGAAGAAGTTCGCGGGCCGCAAGCACGGCGTCACCGGTTTCTACCCCGATATGAGCGAGTTTTGGGAGGCGCTTGGCGAGCGCGGTTCCACCACTATTTTCGATCGCGGCTGGTACACCACGGCTGTCGAGCGTGACTTGTTCGATACCTACGGCAGTAAGATCAGCGAGTCCGAGGCCAAAGAGCTCGAGGCTGCTCTGGTGAAAAGCAGCGACTCCGCTGCCAACGCGCGCGGCGACCTTCGGAACGACGTGTTGGGAAACTACCGTCAATACGCGTACAACTTCGAGCGCATGCTCGTGGCCGACGGCTACGTCGTGGTGAAATTCTTCGTCCATGTCACCGAGGAGATGCGCGAGAAGCGCATCAAAAAGCTTTACGACGATCCTTCAACCCGTTGGCGTGTCAGCGATTTCAAGTACCGCCACGCTAAAGACTACAAGCGCGAGTACGTGGTCTACGATCGTCTTCTTGAGGGCTCGAACTTCGATTTCGCGCCTTGGACGCTGGTTAACGGCGAAGACAAGCGTCGCGCGAACCTCCTTATTGCCAAAACGCTGGTCGACGCCATTGAGCGCGCGCTCGATCAGGCTCCCGACGCTGCAGCAGAAGCCGCCGCGAAGGCGGCGCTGAAGAATTCGGCAAGCCAGATGATGCCCGAAGGCGAAGGGCTAGCTGCCGAAGAGCAGCAGCCCAATGCCGAGGCCGTGAGCGCCCAAGCCGAGGCCATGGCGAAGGAGCAGCAAAGCCTTGCTCCCAAGTCGTCCAAGTTCATCATCATGGCGGGCTACCCGCAGATCGACCACGACTCCCCGAAGCCGTCGCTTGACGAGGGGGAGTACCGCGTCGCCCTGAAGCGCGAGCAGAAGCGCCTGGCTCAGCTTGAAAACGAGATGTATCAGAAGCGCGTGCCCCTTATCCTGATGTTCGAGGGATGGGATGCAGCGGGCAAGGGCGGCGCCATCAAGCGCGTGGCCCAAGCGCTCGACGCCCGCGCTTACACGATCTTCCCAAGCCCGGCACCCACCAAGCCCGAGCTTGCGCATCCGCACTTGTGGCGTTACTGGACGCGTCTGCCGAAAGCCGGCCATGTCGGCATCTACGATCGCAGCTGGTACGGCCGCGTGCTGGTCGAGCGCATCGAGGGCTTTGCCTCTACCGACGAATGGGCGCGCGCGTACGACGAGATCAACGAGTTCGAGTACGAGCTTGTGCAGTGGGGCGCCCTTCTGCTGAAGTTCTGGGTGGACGTCACGCCCGATGAGCAACTTGCCCGTTTCAAGTCGCGCGAGGCAGACCCCGCACGCCAGTGGAAGATCACCGATGAGGATTGGCGCAACCGCGACAAGTACCCTCAGTACAAGGCTGCCGTCAACGACATGTTCCGCTTGACGTCGACTACGTATGCGCCGTGGGTGTTGCTTGACAGCAACGACAAGCTCTATGCGCGCGTCAAGGTTCTGCAAACGGTCAACGATGCTCTTGAGGCAAGGCTGCGCGACAAGTAAGCCCCACGCTTCGCGACCGCGTTCGCACGTGTCGGCGATGTTCTATGAAGGAGGAAGGCGATGGAGAATATGGTGTTCGGGGTCATCCCCATGGACATGTTCTGGATCGTTCCCGCCATCATGGTGTGCGTAATCGTGTTTTTTGTGGCAAAAGGCTTCATCGACGAGATGAAGCGAAAATGACCTGATCGAACAGGTATTCTGATAGGCGCCTCCTTTTCGGGAGGCGCTTGTGTTTGTTCGCGGGCGCGGTTCTTCCGAGCATGCCCCGCTTCTCGTTGACGCACCTGTCAAGCGTAGGTGCGGTCGGCGACATCGACGAATGTGAAAGGACGGGGCATGGCTGGAAAGCATGGTCGTGGGCGCAACGACTTCGACATGCGCGCTTACTATGGGCAGCCGCGTGCCATGAGCTCGGATTACGCTCGAGAGGGTTACGCGCAGAAGGCACAGCGCCGTCGCAAAGGTCGCGCGTGGACGGTCGTGCTGATCGTCTCGCTTGTGGTTCTGGTCGTCTCGCTTGCGTCGCTTGGCGCAATCGGTTTCAGCTACTGGCAAGGTCAGAAAGCCTACGACCGCGTTTCCCAAGCCGCCGATCTCGACGTCACTTCGAGCAACTCTTTCGACCTTGATTCGTCCATGGTCGATTGGAACGCCCTTTCGGCAATCAACCCCGACATCGTCGCGTGGGTTTACGTTCCGGGCACCAACATCAACTACCCTGTGGTCAAGGGCAACGACGACAGTTATTATCTCACGCACGACTTCGAGGGTTCTGCGGGCGGAATCACCAACAACGGTTGCATCTTCCTGCACTACGATAACGCCAGCGATTTCTCCGACACGGGCAACTTCATTTTCGGGCACCACCTGAATGACGGCACCATGTTCTCGGCAATTTCCGACGAGAAGTCGGTTGCCGATCATCGCACGGTGTACCTGTTCACGCCTACGGTGAACATGAAGCTGCGTTCGTTCTCGCTTGTTCATTGCGGAGCAAACGACCCGCTTTTGCAGACCGAGTTTTCAAGCGTCGCCGCAAAGCGCACGTACCTTATGGACATCATCGACAGGTCCACCGTTCAAATGAACGATGTGCCCGATGTTTCGAAGATCGATCAGTTCTTCGCATTCTCCACGTGCGATAATCAGATATCTAACGGCCGCTATGTGATGTTCTGCGCCGTCGAGAAAGTCGGCAGTGCCGCATAAACCGTAACTATTAGGGGGATCAATCGAATGAGTGACGCGATCGTGCCGGGCGAGCTGCCCGATCATCTCGAAGAGGAGTGCGGCGTTTTCGGCATCTTCGCTCCGGGCGAGGATGTTGCGCGCATGACCTGCTTCGGCCTTCAGGCCTTGCAACATCGTGGTCAGGAAAGCGCCGGCATCGCCGTCGGCGATGGCGAGTCCATGATCGTCTCGAAGGACCTTGGCCTGGTCACTCAGGCATTCAACGAGTCCAGCTTGGCGGCGCTCACCGGATACGTTTCCATCGGTCACGTGCGCTATTCCACCAGCAGCTGCTCGGGCGACACCTGGGAAGCTGCCCAGCCTCATATTTCCGCCATCGATGACATGCTCATCGCCCTGGCTCACAACGGCACGTTGGTGAACACCAACGACCTGCGCGTCAAGACGGTCGAAGAGGGTATCCAGCTGCGCGCTGGCACCGACAGCGAGATCGCCGCGAAGCTCATCGGCCTGTACACTCAGCAGACCAGCCACATCCGTTCGGGCATCAAGCGCGCGATGGAGATCATCGAGGGAGCTTACGCCATGGTTCTCGCTTCGCCGACCGCCTTGTACGCGTTCCGCGACCCCAACGGCATCCGTCCGTTGTGCATCGGCACGCTTCCTAATAACCGTGGCTGGGTTGTTTCCAGCGAGACGTGCGGTTTGGACATCGTCGGCGCCACGTACCTGCGCGATGTCGAGCCGGGCGAGGTCATCAAGTTCAGCTTCTCGGGCATGGAAAGCGAACAGGCAATCGAGCCGCGTCGTCGCGCTTCCTGCATCTTCGAGTACGTTTACTTCGCACGCCCTGACAGCAACATCGACGGTCAGAGCGTTTACCAGGCTCGCCGTAACCTCGGCCGCATCATCGCGCGCGAGGCTCCGGCCGACGCAGATTTGGTTTTGGGTGTTCCCGATTCGGGTCTGCCCGCCGCACTTGGCTATGCCGAAGAAAGCGGCATCCCGTATTCCGACGGCATCATGAAGAACCGTTACGTCGGACGTACGTTCATCCAGCCCACGCAGGCCATGCGTCAACTGGGCGTTCGTTTGAAGCTCAACCCCTTGTCCTCGGTGCTTTCCGGCAAGCGCTTGATCGTCATCGACGACTCGGTCGTTCGTGGTAACACCTCGCGCCAACTCGTTCAGATGCTTCGCGACGCCGGCGCTGCCGAAGTTCACTTGCGCATCGTTTCGCCTGAGGTCACGTGGCCCTGCTTCTACGGCATCGATACCGATTCACGCGAGCAGCTTATCGCGGCCAACATGACCGTGCCCGAGATGTGCGAGTGGATGGGTGCCGATTCGCTGGCGTTCATCTCGGTAGAGGGTCTTCATGCGGCTGTCCCCGACTGCCGCCACGACGGCTTCTGCGACGCCTGCTTCACAGGCGACTACGCGGTTCCCATCCCTGCGGCCATGTCGAAGAAGTCGTTCCTCACCAAGCGCGAGCTGTTCGAGGAGTCGTATTCGAAGGGCGAGCAGGGCGACCCCATCATGCCGTAGGCAGCGCGCCTTTCCAGCGTGATACAATTCCGATAACCCAGACGGGCATAAGCCCAAGCTGACATTCCAAGGAGACATCATGGCAGATCAACCTGAAGGCCAGATCACCTACGCAAGCGCAGGCGTCGACATCGAAGAGGGTGCTCGCGCCGTCGACGCAATCAAGAAGACGGTTCACTCCACCTATCGTCCCGAGGTCATCGGTGACATCGGCGGTTTCGGCGGCCTGTTCAGCATCGCTGCTGCTAAGGATATGGAAGAGCCGGTTTTGGTTTCTGGAACCGATGGCGTTGGCACCAAGCTGAAGGTTGCCCAGCTTTCCGGTAAGAACTCCACCGTGGGCATCGACCTGGTTGCCATGTGTGCCAACGACATCCTTGCCACCGGTGCCGAGCCGCTGTTCTTCTTGGACTATGTGGCCACGGGCAAGATCGACTCCACTTCCATGGCCGAGATCGTCGGCGGCATCGGCGAGGGTTGCCGTCAGGCTGGTTGCGCCCTTATCGGCGGCGAGATGGCCGAACATCCGGGCGTTATGGATCCTGACGATTATGATCTTTCCGGCTTCTGCGTGGGCATCGTTGACAAGGTCAAGATGCTCGATCCCGCAAACGTTGTCGAGGGTGACGTGCTTATCGGTCTTGCTTCCAGCGGACTTCACTCCAACGGTTACTCCCTTGCCCGCAAGGTTTGCATGGGCGACAAGGGCCTCGACGAGCTTTCCGCTCCGCTTGACCAGCTCGAAGGTCAAAGCGTCATCGATGCGCTGCTTACCCCCACGCGCATGTACGTCAAGCCGGTTCGTGCCGTCATCAATCAGCTTCCCGACGCCGTTCATGCGCTTGCTCACATTACCGGCGGCGGCATCACCGAGAACCTGAACCGCGCCCTTAACGACAAGGTTGACGCGCTGGTTGAGGTGGGCACCTGGAAGCTTCCGCCCATCGTTCGCTACGCATGCGATAAGGCAAGCTTGTCCGTCGAAGAGGCCCTGAAGACGTTCAATATGGGTTTGGGCCTGGTTCTCATCGTCGACCCCGCGCAGGTTGACGACGTCATGGCCGCTATTGCTGAAGCAGGCGAGACGCCCATGGTTGTGGGCAAGATCGTTCCCGGCACCGGCATCGTCCGTTACCAGAACGAGGACGCCCTGTTCGCGTAGGCATGTTTCTTTGCAGGCCCGCTGCCGAATCGCGGTGGGCCTTTTCTTGTTTCCAGTGCAAATTCCCAAGGGAAGGCAGGCGGTAAGGTGAAAGACGGCAAACTCAAAGTCGGCGTTTTGGTTTCAGGAAGCGGGACCAATCTTCAGGCCATCATCGATGCGGCAAACGAAGGTCTTCCTGTTGAGGTCGTACTGGTTGTTTCGTCGCGTCCCGATGCGTACGGCATCGAGCGCGCGAAGGCTGCAGGCATTCCCACGCTGGTTTTGAACCGCGATGTTTACGCCGATCCGAAGGCCGCCGACAAGCGCATTGCCGACGCCCTTGTCGAAGCAGGCGCCCAATACGTGGTTATGGCCGGTTACATGCGCAAGGTCACCCCGGTGCTGCTTAACGCGTTTCCCGACCGCGTGCTGAACCTGCATCCGGCTTTGCTTCCTTCGTTCAAGGGAGCTCATGCCATCGACGATGCTTGGAATGCGGGCGTGAAAGTGACGGGCGTCACCGTTCACTTGGCAAACGAGGACTACGATAAGGGCCCGATCGTTGCTCAAGAACCCGTCGCTGTGCTTGAGGATGACGATCTGGATTCCCTTGAGGCACGTATCCATCAGGTTGAACACGAGCTGTATCCGCGTGTTCTTGGCTGGATCGCCGAGGGCCGCATGAGCCTTGATGCCGACAGGCATATCCATATCGCTTTGGGGTAGTAGGGAAGCATCATGCATAATCCCAAGGTGGAGCGGGCTCTGTTCGCGGTGTCCGACGTTCAAGAATCCGCGCGTTTCGCCGAACAGCTGCAGAGGCGCTGGGGCGTTGCCGTGTCGTGCGATTCGCTGCTTGTCGATGCGTTTGCACAGGCGGGTGTGAAAGCGGCGGCAGTGGACCTATCTCTTGGTGCCGAGGGCATCGTCGATGGGTTCGATATGCTGGTTGCAGACGTTCCCGATTTCGACGAGGTCGTTCTTTCGGGGGCGAACTTCCCTGCTTGCATAAAGAGCATCGAGCTGCGTCGCATGGCGCTTCTTCGCGCGGCGGCGAAGCGCTTCGATGAGATCGCCGTCGTGTGTGATTTGGACGACTGCGACGACATCTTGCAGGAGCTCGCCGACAACAAGGGCGCCACGTTGTATGAGACACGTATTCGCAATGCGCATGACGCGTTTCAAATGTCCAGCGACTACGATTACGATATCGCCGAATGGCTTGGCGCCAAGCTTGGCATTGAGTCGCAGCATTAGTCCAAGTGCATGGACAAGCGCTTAGCATGGCCCTTAAAATCAAGTAAAAGAAAGTGCCTTCGCCAGTTTGGCAAAGGCACTTTTGCGTCTATGGGGTAGAGATCTGTTTGGGTGTGGGTTTTACAAGTACGCGAGATAACCCAGGTAGTTCTCGTATGCTTGGGCGCTGGCGGGAACCTTGAAGGTGACGTCTTGCCCGTAGGCGTTCACGCCGATGTAGCTGGGGTCGCTGTACGTGGTGATGGTGGCGTTTGTGCCGTTGGCGTTCACGTCGTACGAACCGGTTGCGGTGGCGCCTTGCGGGGAAGAAACCGCCGTCCAGTTGTTCACGTCAAGGTTCGAGATCCCGGCTTGTACTTGATCGGCGGGAATGCCGGTTGCCTGCGAGATCTTGCTTACGTTGTTCTGAAGCGTGTTGTTGACCTTCGACTTCACGCCGCTGGCGTCGATTGCCGCATTGAGCGCAGTGGTTTTCGCTGCATCGAAGGGGTTTTCGATCTTGCCGGTTGAGCTGAGGGTTCCGGTGAAGAAGCAGATGGACCCGATGATGACGAGGGCGACGATGGCGCCTGTGATGGTTTTTGCAATTGATTTCAACATGCCCTGCAGTATGACTGACGGTTGTGAAGTCGCTGTGCCGATCACAACCTCACCATCTGAGTTGCCAAAACGTTGCTTTGAAGCCGTTTCGAATGCGATCTTATGGCGATTCGTCGCGAAGTGATGGAAATAGAAGTCTTCAACTTAAAATAGATGCTTGCGCTCGACCGAATCTGTGTTAGTATATTTCCCGCTGTGAGAGCAGCATCGGGTTGTGGCTCAGCTTGGTAGAGCGCTGCGTTCGGGACGCAGAGGTCGCTGGTTCAAATCCAGTCAACCCGACCATCGGATTCGAAGCCGGCGTTCGCGTCGGCTTTTCTATTTCCAGCACCCTACCTGTTAGGGTCATCGGCCGACGTCTTCTTGCGCCACCGTGTTTCTTTTATAGGATGCGCCCATTTGCCAGCCAGAAATGGTATTTTATCGGACGCTGACTATTGCAGCGTGAGTTCGCCGGCGCGCCCATTGGTAAGCTGGCTTAACCAAACGATTCGGAGGGTTTGCAATGAAGATCTTCGGTCTTGGCATGCCGGAACTGGTCATCATCCTGCTTGTTGTCCTGCTTATCTTCGGGCCGAAACAGCTTCCCAAGTTGGGTAAGGCGTTCGGCAAGACCGTCAAGGGCCTGCGCGAGGGTGCTCAGGAAGTCAAAGAGGGCATGAAGAGCGAGGAAGTCGCCGAGGAAGCTGACGAAGAGGAAGCTGACGAGGACGAGGTGGAGGAATCCGCCGAAGACGAGGCTCCCAAGAAGGTTAAGAAAGTCGTGAAGAAGAAGGCCGAATAGGTCGCTTCCGTTTAGCAGAAGAGGAAACATGGCTAGCGAAAACGTTATCCTGACGCCGGAAGGGCGCCAGAAGCTCGAGGAAGAGCTGAACTACCTCGAAACCGAGAAGCGCGCTGAGATCGGCGACCGCATCAAGGTCGCTCGCGAGTTCGGCGACATCTCCGAGAACTCCGAGTACGACGACGCCAAGAACGAGCAGGGCATGGTCGAGGCTCGCATCGCCGAGATCAACCACATCCTTTCCGAGGCTACCGTCGTTGCAGCCCCCAAGCGTTCTTCGAAGGTGAACATCGGTTCCACCGTCACCATCGAAATGGGCGGCCGCGAGCGCGTCTTCACCATCGTGGGTGGCGCCGAGGCAGACGTGGCTTCCGGCCGCATCTCCAACGAGTCTCCGGTTGGCGCTGCGCTCATCGGCCACAAGAAGGGCGACGAAGTCGAGACCACCGGTCCTACCGGCCGTAAGATCGAGATGAAGATCATCAAGATCGAGCACTAGTCCCACACGGCCTTCTTTTCGAACGCCATGCGAAGGCCCGGCTTAGCTGGGCCTTTTTCATTAATAGGTAAGGAAGAACATGACGCAGGACAACAACCAGGTACAGGCAGAAGCCCTTATCGAGGACGACCCCATCGAGGTGCGCAAGGCCAAGCGCGAGGCGCTGTACGCTGCGGGCAAACAGCCGTACGGCATGCGTTTCGATTACGACATGCACGTCGATCAGATCAAGGAGAAGTACGCAACGCTTGAAGACGGCGTCACGCTTGACGACCGCGTCAAGGTTGCCGGTCGTATTATGGCCATCCGCAAGCAGGGCAAGATCATGTTCATGGTCCTGCGCGAGCGCGAGGGCGATATCCAGCTGTTCTGCCGCGTCAACTTCCTTGGTGAAGAGGCTTTCGGGGAAATGAAAGACCTCGACATGGGCGACTGGATCGGCGTTGAAGGCAACATCATGCGCTCCAAGCGCGGCGAGCTCTCCATTGCTGTCGATTCGTTCGTGCTTCTTTCGAAGTCGCTTCGCCCTCTGCCCGAGAAGTTCCATGGCATCACCGACAAAGAGATGCGCTATCGTCAGCGTTACGTCGACATGGTCATGAACCTCGATGTCAAAGACGTGTTCATCAAGCGCTCGAAGATCATCTCTGCTTGCCGTTCGTATATGAACGCTCAGGGTTATCTCGAGGTCGAAACCCCTATTCTTCAAGAAACGCTTGGCGGTGCGAACGCCAAGCCGTTCATCACGCACTTCAACGCACTCAATCAGGAGTGTTACCTGCGCATCGCCACTGAGCTTCACCTGAAGCGCCTGCTGGTTGGCGGTCTTGATCGCGTATACGAAATCGGCCGTCAGTTCCGCAACGAGGGCATGGATGCCACGCACAACCCCGAGTTCACCTCGGTCGAGGCATACTGTGCCTTCTCCGATGTCGAGGGCATGAAAGAACTGGCCATGGGCTTCATCAAGGCCGGCTTGCATGTCGTGTCCGACACCGAGGTCATCCAGTATCAGGGCAACACTATCGACTTGTCCGGCGTGTGGCGCTCTATCTCCATGGCCGATCTGGTCAGCGAGGTCATTGGCGAGCAGGTTGACATCGACACGCCCGTCGAGCGCTACCGCGAGATCCTTGACGCCAAGCACCTCGAGTGGAACGAGGAGTGGGGCGCTGGCAAGATGCTGTTCACCTTGTACGATGAACTGTGCGAGTCCCAGATCGTCAACCCCACGTTCGTTTGCGACTACCCGGTCGAGGTGTCGCCGCTTGCTAAGCGCAAGCCCTCCGACCCGCGCCTGACCGACCGCTTCGAGCTGGTCATCGCCGGCCACGAGTACGCCAACGCCTTCACCGAGCTGAACGACCCCGTCGATCAGGAGTCTCGCTTCGCCGATCAGGTTGCCGCCAAGGCTGCCGGCGACGACGAGGCCATGGAATACGACTACGATTACGTCCGCGCGCTCGAGTACGGCATGCCGCCTGCTGGTGGCATCGGCATCGGCATCGATCGCATGATCATGCTTCTCACCGACCAGCCCGCCATCCGTGACGTGCTTTTGTTCCCGCATATGCGCCCCGAGCGCAACACCAACAACCCGAACAAGGCCGCTGCAGCCGCTGCTGCCCAGGCAACTGTCGAAGCTGACGCACCGGTTCAGGCCGAGGCCTGCGAGGCGGATGAGGTTGAGGCGGCCGTCGATGCCGCTGACGAGTGCGATCCTCGCGCAGCAACCGTCGCAGCGCCCGCCGCCGGTCAGAAGGTTGACGCCGGCATCACGCGCGATCAGGCCTTCGAGCTGCTGAAGGCTCACAACTCCGACGAGTTCCACATCCATCACGGTCTCACGCTCGAGGCGCTCATGCGCTACTACGCGCAGAAGCACGACCCCGAGAACATCGACTTCTGGGGCATCGTCGGCCTTCTGCATGACGTTGACTGGGAAGAGTTCCCGACTGTTGCCGATCATACGCTCAAGGCTGCTGAGATGCTCGAGCAGGCAGGCGCCAACCCTGTTCTTACGCGTTGCATTCAGACGCACAACTCCGATCTGAACAAGAACCTCCCCGTTCCGGAATGCAAGATGGAGAAGGTCCTGTTCGCTTGCGACGAGCTTTCAGGCCTTATCCAGGCGTGCGTTTTGATGCGTCCCAGCAAGTCGGTTCAGGACTTCAGCGTTAAGAGCCTTAAGAAGAAGTTCAAGGACAAGAAGTTCGCCGCTGGTTGCAACCGCGACAACATCATGCGCGGCGCAGCCGTCAACGATATGGAACTCGACGACCTGTTCGCCAGCGTTATCGAGGCCATGAAGGAAACCGATCCCGACAAGGACTCCTTCCAGGCTTAGTCGCCTGTAGCTCCTTCTTTTTACGGAACGGTTTCAAAACCATTGGCTATCCGTGTGGCTTTGGCACTCGTGGTAATCGAGTGCTAGTATCAGAATCGGAATACTCGGCGGCGGGGCGAATCGACCCCGCCGCCTTGCCATCAAGCGTGTTCGTAACGTCTCGAGTTAGGATCATCCATGTCTTTCGAGAAATTCACCGACAAGGCTCGCAAGGTTCTGGTCCTTGCTCAGGAAGAGGCCCGCAAGCTCAACCAGCCGTATGTCGGAACCGAGCATATCCTGCTCGGCCTTATCCAGGAAAAGGACGGCCTTGCCGCGCAGGCGCTCGAGCGTCTGAACGTTAAGTATGACGATACCGTGCAGGCAATCCGTCAAGCTGTCGTCATCGACGCTGACGCCGACGTTTCGGGCCATTTGTCGTTCACGCCGCGCGTGAAGCGCGTTCTTGAGAACGCTATGCGCGAGGCCATGCAGATGGGACAAAGCTACATCTCCACCGAGCACTTGCTGCTGGGCATCGTCCGCGAGGGTGAAGGCACGGCGCTTGACGTGCTGGGGCGTATGGGCGTTTCCGGCGATGATGTGCGCGGCGCCCTGAACGACTTGGTCGGTCAAAGCCCGGTGTACGCCGGCCGCAGCCCCTTCGCATCAACCTCTTCCTCCAGCGATATGCTGAAGGAATTCGGCACCGACCTTACCAAGAAGGCACGCGAGGGCACTCTTGACCCCGTTATCGGCCGCGCCGGCGAGATCGAGCGCATCATGCAGATCCTTTCGCGCCGCCAGAAGAACAACCCGCTGCTCATCGGCGAGCCGGGTGTTGGCAAAACCGCCGTCGTCGAGGGCTTGGCTCAGCTCATCGTTTCCAATCAGGTTCCCGATATTCTGCGCGACAAGCGCCTGATCACGCTTGACATCTCTGCGTTGGTTGCCGGCTCCAAGTACCGTGGCGAGTTCGAGGACCGTCTGAAGAAATGCATCAAGGAGGTTCAGGAGGCGGGCGACGTCATCCTGTTCATCGACGAGATCCACACCCTGATCGGTGCAGGTTCCGCCGAAGGCTCCATCGATGCCGCAGCCATCCTCAAGCCGCCGCTGTCCCGTGGCGAGATCCAGGTCATCGGCGCCACTACCATTGATGAATATCGCAAGCACCTCGAGAAGGACTCCGCGCTCGAGCGCCGCTTCCAGCCCATCACCGTTGGCGAGCCCAACGAAGAGCAGGCCACGCGCATCCTCGAAGGCCTGCGCGACCGCTACGAAGAGCACCATCATGTTCGTTTCACCGACGAGGCGCTTCAAGCCGCTGTGCAGCTTTCCGACCGCTACATCCAGGATCGCTTCCTTCCCGACAAGGCCGTCGATGTTATCGACGAGGCCGGCGCGCGTATGCGCATCCGCAACATGACGCTTCCGCCCGAGCTGCGTGATCTGGATGACAGGCTGCGCCACGTGAAGGGCGAGAAGGAAACCGCTATCGCTGATCAAGATTTCGAGCGCGCTGCCGAGCTGCGCGACGAGGAAACCAAGCTCAAGGCCGAGCGCGACGCCGCCCAGAAAGACTGGGAAGAGAATTCCTCCAAGCAAGTTCAGAAAGTTTCCGTTCAAGACATCGCCGACGTTGTCTCAATGACCACTGGTGTTCCCGTTTCCAATCTCACCGAGGCTGAAACTGACAAGCTCCTGCGCATGGAAGGCGTTCTTCATGAGCGCGTCATCGGCCAGGACGAGGCGGTCACGGCTCTTTCCAAGGCTATCCGTCGTTCGCGCGCGGGCTTGAAAGACCCCAAGCGTCCTGCCGGTTCGTTCATCTTCTCGGGTCCTTCGGGCGTCGGCAAGACTGAGCTCGCGAAGGCGTTGGCCGAGTTTCTGTTCAACAGCGAAGAGGCGCTGATCTCGTTCGATATGTCCGAGTACATGGAGAAGCACACGGTTTCGCGTCTGGTTGGCGCCCCTCCGGGATACGTTGGCTACGACGAGGGCGGCGAGCTTACCAAGGCCGTTCGCCAGCGTCCGTACTCGGTGGTGCTGTTCGACGAGATCGAGAAGGCTCATCCCGACGTCTTCAACATCCTGCTTCAGATCCTTGAAGAGGGCCGTTTGACCGATGGCCAGGGCCGCACTGTCGACTTCCGCAACACCGTCATCATCATGACCAGCAACGTCGGCGCCCGCGACATTTCTGAGACGCAGACGCTCGGTTTCTCGACCGATCCTTCCGCTGGCCTTTCCGACAAGGAGATCCGTGGTCGCGTTATGGGCGAGCTGAAGAAGCTGTTCCGCCCCGAGTTCCTGAACCGCGTCGACGAAATCATCGTCTTCAAGAGCCTTTCTGACGACGAGCTGATCCAGATCGTCCGTCTAATGGTGGCCGACCTGCGTGAGCGCATGATCGCCATGGGCATGTCCATTAACCTGACCGACGCAGCTTGCGCCCTTATCGCCAAGAACGGCACCGACCGCGTGTTCGGCGCTCGTCCGCTGCGCCGCGAGATCCAAAGCAAGCTGGAAGACCCGCTGTCCGAGCAGATCCTCGAGGGCAAGTGGAGCGCCGGCTCCATCGTTGACGTCGATGTCGACGATTCCGGCGAGAAGTTGGTGTTCGCGGCTGGCCAGGGCGAAATCCCTGCTCCGCGCAAGCGCGACAGCATCGCTCGCGAAACCGACCTCTTGCTTCGCGACTACAACCTGGGTCATGCAGGTGCTCCCGCAGGCGGTCTTCCTGCGGCTGGCGGCGCTGCCGACTAACCTTCTTTTCGATAATCGCGTGCGCGCTTCGGCGCGCTCGCGGTAGTATGGTTCCATCGAAAAAGACGGCAGAAAAGGAACGCCATGTCTCAAATCACTGATCCTGCATCGCGTATGGACGCGGTGGACAGCGTCGATGTGCTTGACATCCCCGATGCTGTTCGCACCAAGCGCGATTCTGATATCGATCTCGAAACGCTTCGATCTTCTCTTCGTTGCATTACGGGCAAGGTGGACAAGCATCCTAAAACCGCCGCCATCATTTTGGCTGGCGGCTCGGGTGAGCGCTTCGGCAAAGAAGGCGGCAAGCAGCTGGTCGAGATCGCCGGCAAGCCGGTTCTCACGTGGTCTGCCGAGGCATTCGATGCTGTTGGCGACGTTGGCCTCATCGTCGTCGTATGCCCCGAGGAACGCGCTGACGAGTATCTGAAGCGTGCCATCGATCCGTTCCCGTTCGTCACCCCGGTTGTCGTTGCCCCTTCGGGCCCCTCGCGTCAAGAGTCGGCGTTCTCGGGTCTTGAGTTCGTCCCCGAGGAATTCGAGTGCGTCATCCTTCACGACGGCGCGCGTCCGTTGGTTACCCCCGAGCTTATCTCGCACACAATTGCCATGCTCAAGGGCAACAGCGACTGCGACGGCGCCGTGGTTGCTTGTCCTGCGGTTGACACGCTCAAGGTTGTCGAGAACGGCATCATTGTGGGCACCCCCGACCGCAGCGTTTTCTGGAACGCCCAGACGCCCCAGATCTTCCGCTCGGGCATCTATCGCCGCGCCCATGCCTCGGCGTTGTCGGACGGCTTCGTCGGCACCGACGACTCCGCGCTTATCGAGCGTTTGGGCGGACGTGTGCTGGTGGTCGAGGGCAAGCGCGACAACCTGAAACTTACGTATCCTGAAGATTACGATCTTCTTGAGGCCGCGGTCATCCGTTTGTATCAAAAGGAATGCAAGTAATGGCTGGCGAATCCATGGTCGCACCCAAGCCGATCGCTTCCGAGCCGTTTGACCCCACACGATTGCGCGTGGGACAAGGCATGGATGTTCACGCTTTGGTAGAAGGTCGCAAGCTTATTCTTGGTGGGGTTGAGATCCCTCACACGCTGGGGCTTTTGGGTCATTCCGATGCTGACGTGCTTGCGCATGCCGTTTCCGATGCTTTGCTTGGCGCCATTCGTGGCGGCGACATCGGGAAGTTGTTCCCCGACACCGACCCGGCATACGCGGGAGCCGACTCCATGGTCCTGCTTTCGCATGTGGCACAGGTCGTTCGCGACGCGGGCTATCGCATCATCGACGTCGACACGGTCGTTGCCGCTCAGGCGCCCAAGCTCAGCCCTCATCGCGAGGGGATGCGCGCCAATCTAGCCAAGGCAATGGGCATTTCCATCGAAAACGTCGGCGTGAAGGCAACCACCACTGAGCATTTGGGTTTCGAAGGCCGCGAAGAGGGCATTTCGGCCACGGCCGTCTGCTTGCTGTACAAAGATCAGGCATAGGTCCTGAACAGGGAGACAATATGATTTCTATTTACGATACCGCGCTGCACGCGAAGGTTAAGCTCGAGTCCTTGAAGCTGGGCAAAATCCGTATGTATGTTTGCGGTCCTACCGTTTACAACTACATTCACATCGGCAACGCGCGCACCTTCATTTCGTTTGACGTGATCAGGCGCTATCTTGAGTGGCGCGGCTTCGAGGTCGTGTACGTCTCGAATGTCACCGACGTCGACGACAAGATCATCAAGAAGGCAAACGAGGAAGGCCGTACCGCGGCAGAGGTTGCCGAGCAGTACACCAAGGCGTTCATCGAGGACATGCATTCCGTCAATGTCAAAGACCCTACGGTTCGCCCGAAGGCAACCGAGGAAATCGATACGATGATCGAGCTTGTTTCCCAGCTTATTGAGCGCGGCCATGCCTACGAGGCTGACGGCGATGTGTACTTCAGCGTCCGCTCGTTCGACCAGTACGGTCAGCTTTCGGGGCGCAACATCGATGAGATGGAGG
>CAKTWD010000016.1 GCA_934630485.1 uncultured Eggerthellaceae bacterium
CCGCAAGGGTGACCTTTCGGTTGGAAGCGCGCGACAACGGCTCATGCAAAAGCACGGGTTCCAAGTCTTTATGAGACGAGGCGGCCATCGCCGATACGGATGCCGCAGCCTGCGCGGCGGGCTCGTTCGAAGCACCGATCGTGCAAGGTTCCAGATTCGTCATGAGACAACCGCCTTCCCCTGCACGGTTTCAGTCTTCATGCGCGGATCGATCACGCCGTAAAGCACGTTAGCGATGGTGTTGCCGCCGAAAACGAGCAGCGCCGAAACCAGTGCTATGCCCGCAAGAAGCGCGACATCGCTGCCGACGCCCGCGGTAACGGCGGCCTGACCCAAGCCTGGATACGAGAAAACCTGCTCGACCAACACCGAACCACCGAAAATCTCGGATATCGAAGCGAACTGCAACGTAAGCGCGGGCAGCGCGACGTTCCTCAGAACATGGTGCTTCATGATGGAGCCCGTGCTCTCGCCCCTGACGCGAGCGAAACGCACGTACTCGCTTTCCATGACATCGACCACCTTCTCGCGCGTATGAAGCGCAATGTTCGCAACGCCCACCAGCGAAAGCGTGATGGCAGGAAGCGCCATGTGCGACAACGTGTCGGCGAAGGAAACCTCACCCGAGACGCCCACGGGAACCGACAGGCCCAACGGAAACCAACCAAGTTGCACCGCGAAAGCGGTTAGCAAGATAAGGCCGATCCAGAACGACGGCGTTGCAGCCAGAACATAGCAGTAGACGCGAACGAACTTGTCGATGAAGCTGCCGCGGAACACGCCGGCGGCAATTCCCAGCACGAAACCAAGAACGCCGCTGACCACCCAGGCAACCGTCATCAGCATGAGCGAATTACCGGCACGGTACGCAATAACCTGCGACACCGACGCGTTGAACCTGAGTGAGGTGCCCATGTCGCCGTGAAGCAGACCGGCCATCCAGCTTGCGTAGCGCTCGAGCATTGGCGTGCCTGCACCCCAATGCTCGGCGAATGCGGCGCGCTTCGCCTCGCTCATGTTCACATAGGCGGCCTGACCCAAATTCGCCTGGATAGGATCGATGGGCGACAAACTGACCAGCGCGAACACCACGAAGCTGACCGCGAACATCAGCAGCACGAAGCGCAGTATGTTTTTGAAAATGAAATCAACCATTGGCAAAAGATATCCTTAAAGCCCCGCCCGCCTCCATGAAACCGGCGAACGGGGCCTCTATCCAATCAAACGAACATGACGCAGCGCCCTTCATGCTCTTCACGCGGCGGCGTTCCCTACGCCCATTCCCACTGATCGACGTTGTTGACCAAGCTCCAACCATGACCATGTGGATGCATCTTCTGCTCGGCAATGACCAAGTTCTGCTTGGTGAAGTACAGGTGGTCGACATTCGCGAACCAAACCCAAGTCGCACCGCCCTGCGGGCCAACACCTTCGCTGCCGTCCCACTGAGCCAGCTTCCACTCTTCATAAGAGTCCTCGACGTTGGCATAGGACAAAGCAGCGTCGATGTGCTTGTCGACGGTTTCGTTCTTGTACGAAGCGAAGTTGCCCGTGCCCTTGGAGTAGTACAGGTTGTACATCTCGATGGGCGAGTTGCTTCCCCAGCCCCAGGTAACCAGATCGTTGAAGCCGTGCTGATAGATCTCGTCCCAACCCGCGCCGTTCAGGTTGACCTCGAGGCCGATGCCCTTCATCTGATCGGCGAACTCGTTGGCGATGGCCTGGCGAACAGTGTCGCTTGCTGGATAGTACAGCTCGACGCTTGCACGCACGCCGTCCTTAACGCGGATGCCGTCGGAAGCGACGGCCCAACCGGCCTCGTCCAAGATGCTCTTTGCCTTGTCGACGTCGGTTGCGATGTGCATGGCATCGCTTGCCCAAGGCATGCCGTCGCACACGTTGTAAGCAGGTTCGCCGTAACCGGAAAGGACATGATCGATCATCAGCTGGCGATCGATTGCATAGTTGATGGCCCGACGGACAGCGATATCGGAAGTGACGTTGTTGCCCGTTTCGTAATCGGCGCCGTTGGAACGGGTCTTCGGCGAATTCGCGGGCACCGTGGGGAGCGCGATGCCACGCGAATCGACCGATGCGCAGTTCAGCAGGTCGTAGCCCTTCGGCTGGTTGGCCGCGAACGTGGCGGAGGTGTATGCAACGTCCGCTTCCGAAGCCTTAGCCGAAGCAAGGGAGGCATCTTCATCCTTGAAGACCACGACTACGCGCTGCATCTTGGGAGCCTCGCCGTAGTAGTCGGGGTTTGCCGCAAGGATGACCTGCTGACCTTTGTCCCAGCGCTCAAGCATGTAACGGCCGCTGCCGATGGGCTTTTCGCCATAGGAGTCGCTGTATGCATGCTCGGGCACGATGCCGATGACGGCCAGGGTATAAAGGAATGCGTTAAACGGCTTGTTCAGTTCGACCTCAACCGTGAAGTCATCGGTTGCGCGAGCCTCTTTGACCATAGAGAGATCGCACTCCGAGGTCTCAGAGTTCAAAATGCCGTTAAGAGTGAAGACGACGTCTTTGGCGGTAAGAGCCTCGCCGTCGGTGAACTTGGCGTCGTCGCGAATAGCGAAGGTCCAGACCAAGCCGTCCTCGGAGCACTTGTAGTCGGTGGCAAGGTCGTTCTTGAAGCCCATGTCGACCGTCGTGGTCAGAAGAGTGGACTGGATAAGGGGTTCGTGCACGTGCTCGCCGCAACCCCAAGAAACAAATGGGTTGAAGCCGGCTGAGGGCTCAGAAGAGGCAGGCATGGTCACAATGACCTGAGACTTCGCATCGCCCTTGGAAGAGGTGCCGGCGGCCGAAGAAGCCGCGCCCTTGTCCTTTGCCTGGCAACCTGCCAAAGCCCCGGCGAACGGCAGCATCATCGCACCCGCGCCAAGCGCTTTCGCGAACGTACGGCGAGTGAGGTTGGTCTGTTCGGTCATTGCGATCGTCCTTTCGTCGTTTGATAATCACATTGAGGTGCCAACTTGACACTGAATCCTCAGTATTTGCAGGGAGGGATGAAGTTCGATTGGGCTTTGACGCCCGAGGGCACTTCAATGCTTTTTCGTTTCGGTATTACGATTTCTTGCTTTGTAACACTAATTTCACACGTTTTGCAATACTCGTGTGAAACTCGTCCGGCAAACGGTCGATCACAACAAGAAAAAGCACAGCAGCCGTTTGACTGCCGTGCTTGATGATTGGTACCTTTCGGACGATTTTTGACTATCCAAAACCTGAAGGTCGCTTCGCGCCAGCTCCCTAGCGCTGCAAAGCTAAACCGCGTCGCCGCCGCGCTCGCCGGTTCGCACACGAACGACCTCATCCACGGGAAACACGAAGATCTTTCCGTCTCCGACCTCGCCCGTGCGAGCAACCGACGTGATCACATCCACGATAGGATCGACCTCTTCGTCCGTAACGACGATCTCGAACTTCACCTTCGGAACCATGTTCAGCAGAACCTCGGTGCCGCGGTAGTACTCCTTCCAACCATGCTGGCTGCCGCAACCCTGAACCTGGGAGATTGTCATGCCGTTGACCTTCGCCGCGAACAGGGCCTCCTTCACCGCCTCAAGCTTCTCGGGGCGAACGATTGCCGTGATTTTCTTCATGATACGTGTCCTTTCCGCAATCGCTTAGTCCAGGCCAATGTATGCCGGGTAAGCAGACTCACCGTGTGCCGCAACATCCAGGCCCTGAGCCTCTTCTTCCTCGCTCACTCGCAAGTCGCCCTTGAAGCACGCCTTGATGATAAGGCCGAGAACAACGTCGCACACTGCCACGAAGGCGACGGTGATCAGGATGCCCGCGATCTGGCTGCCCAGCAGCGAGAAATCGCCAGTGTAGAACAAGCCGCCGAAGTCAGTCCAGGACAGCTCGGGCACGCAGAACAGACCCGTGAAGATGCCGCCTACGATACCGCCAACGCAGTGGCAACCGAATGCATCAAGCGCATCGTCGTAGCCGAATTTGGCCTTGCAAACCGAAATGGCGAAGTAGCAGATCGGGGACACGCACAGGCCCATGACGATTGCCGCCCAAGGCTCGACGAAGCCAGCTGCAGGGGTGATGACAACCAGGCCGGCAACAAGACCAGTGACTGCGCCAACCAGCGTGGGCTTGCCAACCTTCACGCGTTCGACGATCATCCAGGAAACCAACGCGGCGCCCGATGCGACGACAGTGTTGATGACGGCCAAGCCCGCAACGCCATCGGCAGCGAACTGAGAACCGCCGTTAAAGCCGAACCAACCGAACCACAGAAGGGTTGCGCCCAAAGCAACGAACGGGACGTTGTGCGGACGGTAGCTCATCATGCCGAAACCCTTGCGCTTGCCAAGCATCAAGCAAAGCACCAAGCCGGTAAGGCCCGAGCTGATGTGGACAACGTCGCCACCAGCGAAGTCAAGCGCGCCAATGGTGTCGCCGATCAGGCTGCCGTCGCCGCCCCAAACCATATGGGCAAGCGGCGGGTAAACCAAAATAGTCCAAGCAGCCGCAAACGCACACACCGCACCGAACTTCATACGGCCGGCAAGTGAGCCGGTAATGATGGCGGTGGTGATCATGCAGAACGCCATCTGGAACACGAAGTTGATGATGTCGGGGTAAACCGCATCCTCGGGAACGTCGGTCGCAGCGGCGATCATATCGCTTGTCCCACCCAAGAAACCAAGCTGGTCAAAACCGCCGAAGAACGGGATGGAGCCATCCCCGCCGTATGCGAACGACCATCCGCAAACCGTCCAAGTAATGGCAACAATGCCGATAACCGCGAACGACATGATCATCGTGTTGACCACGTTCTTACGCCGTGAAAGGCCTCCGTAGAAAAATGCCAAGCCAGGCGTCATAAGCAAAACAAGCATCGCGCAAACGATCATGAATGCTGTTGAACCAGTGTCGTACATGCCCTTTCCTTCTTTCTTCCAATCGGGAAGGCGGTGGGATCGGTGCGATTCTCTCTCGATCGCTTCGATCCATCCGTCTTCGGTGTCCCTTGCTACGATTTGGATTCTCGGGAGGGCGTGTTACAACGTCGTTACTTCACGATTAACGTTCCTTTAATGCTTGACATATCACCTGATCAGATGCCGATTTTGGAAATTATTCAGAGATTACGCGCTTGTTTCGATTCGTTTCGAAAACTGTTTCACGGTTACGGGAATGTTTCGCACGAGCCGAAGCGAGTCCATCGCAAAGTTCACGCGCGCCTCATGCGAGCGGCCAACGCGTAAACAGAAATGCGCCCCGAAGGGCGCATTAAAATGACGGTTTCCCGAAAAAGGCTACTTGGAAAGAGAATCTTGAGCCAAGCGCTTCAAAACACTGTCAGCGATCCCCTCGGCATCAAGGCCAAGCGAATGAAGAAGCTGAGCCTGAGTGCCGTGCGTAACGAATTGGTCACCCACGCCAAGCACCAAGGCTGGGGTAAGGCTGCCCATCCCGCGCATGACCTCCATGACGCCCTCGCCCGCGCCGCCGGCGATAACACCGTCTTCAACGGTAACGACAAGCTTGGTTGCCGCCGCATGCTTGATGGCGTCGTGATCGAGGGGTTTCACCCAGCGCATGTCGACAACACGCGCGCCAATGCCCTGCTCTTCAAGCAGTTCGGCCGCGCCCAGCGACTCACGCACCATGTCGCCCCAAGCAAGAATGCATACATCCTCGCCCTCGCGGCGAATGTCACCCTTGCCATACGGAAGCTCGCAAGGCGTTTCGGGAACCCGAACGCCCTCTGCTTGACCGCGCGGATAACGAACTGCAACAGGGCCTTCAAGCAAAAGCGCGGTGTGAAGCGCGTTCACCAGCTCGGCCTCGTTGGAAGGAGCAATAACGCGCATATGCGGAACCATGCGCATGTAGGCAATGTCGAACATGCCGTTATGGGTAGAGCCGTCGGCGCCGACGACGCCTGCCCTGTCGATGGCGAACACAACATCGAGCTCGGGCAGGGCGACGTTGATCAAGATCTGGTCAAACGCACGCTGCAAAAACGTCGAGTAAACGGCAACGACCGGCTTGCTCCCGCCAATCGCAAGGCCTGCTGCCATTGCCACGGCGTTCTCTTCGGCGATTCCCACATCGATGAAGCGACCGGGGATGGCTTCTGCGAATGCGTCAAGGCCGGTACCGCCGCGCATGGCAGCCGTGATAGCCACAACGCGCTCGTCCGCCTTGCCCTCGGCAACCAAGGCCTTTCCGAACACACTCGTGTAGGTAGGCGCAGCTGCGGGCTTCTTGATGCTTTCACCCGTGGCGATGTCGAACGGGCCGATACCATGGAAGCGCTCGGGGTCGTCTTCGGCAGGCTTATAGCCAGCACCTTTCTTCGTGACGGCGTGGATAAGCACGGGGCCGTCTGCGGCAAGCGCCGTTGCAAGAAGCTCCTTAAGAGCACCGATATCGTGGCCGTCTACAGGCGGCGTGCACAGAATGCCCAGCTGCTCGAACATCATGGACGACTGAGGCAGCACAAACTGCTTCATCGATTCCTTCACGTTGCGCCCGAACGAGACCATGGCGTTAGCCAACGCGCCCGCGTTCTCAAGCTGGGCCTGGGCGTTGTCGCGCGCCTGGCGGTACTTTGTGGTGGTGCGGATGGCGCCAAGATGCTTCATCAAGCCGCCGACGTTCTTCGAGATGGACATCTCGTTGTCGTTCAGGATGATGACCAGCGGCAACTGAAGCTGGCCAATGAGGTTCAGGGCTTCGAACGCCATGCCACCCGAAAGCGAAGCATCGCCGATAAGGGCAACGACCTTCTCGTCGCCGCCCTGCAACTTGCGCGCCTGAGCCAAACCCAGCGCGATAGAGATAGAGTCAGAAGCATGGCCCGAAGGATGAACATCATGAGGGCTTTCCTTGGGGCGCGGGAACCCGGAGATTCCTCCGAACTGGCGAAGCGTCGGGAACTCGGCCAAACGGCCCGTGACCAGCTTATGAGCATACGCCTGATGCCCGACGTCGAAGATGAACTTGTCGTGCGGGCTGTTGATGAGCGAATGAACGGCAAGAATGATCTCGACGGCTCCCAGAGACGAAGCGACATGGCCGCCTGTCTTGGAAGTTACCTTGATGATCTCCTCGCGGATTTCGAGCGCAAGGATTTGAAGTTCGTCATCGCTCAGGACCTTCAAGTCCTCAGGCGACGACACGCAATCGAGGATTCGGTTGGCCATAACGACTCCTTAAGCGATTCCCTGACCGGCAACGGCTGCGGCTTCATTCGAAGCCGGAACACACGAATCACCAGGCACTTCGGCAAAAGCACCTGCGGCATGAGCGCTTTCGTCAGGATTTTCCGATGCAGCCTCGTCTTCCGCGTCTGCATCGGCGTCGATGCCGGCCTCGAGAAGATCGCTGGCGCGAAGACCGAGGGTAACCGCCTCTTCGTACAGGGCGAGGGCGTCATCGAGCGAGAGAGCGTCGTTGCTCACTTCATCGACGATCTCGCTCAAACGCGTCTTCACGCCGGCGAATGTGTCAAGGTCATGGGAAGCCATGATTAGTCTTCCTTGGGCTCGGAACCCTCAAGGATTTCGTCACCGGCGACTTCAGAGGAAACCTCGGTGCCTTCGGCATTAGGCCCTTGGACGCTGTCGACGACTTCAGAGGAAGCCTCGGCGTCGATGCCTGCGGCAATGCGGCCAAGGACGCCGTTCACGAAGCGAGAGGAGTCATCCTCGCCGCCGTACGCCTTTGCAAGCTCAACGGCCTCGTTGATGGTGACGGAAACGGGAACCTCATCGACGTAGATCATCTCGTAGACGGCAAGACGAAGGATAGCGCGATCGACAACCGGCATGCGGTCGAGGGTCCAATTCTCGGAAGTAGACGAGAGGCGCTCGTCGATCTCTGCGCGATGAGCCTGCACGCCACGGACAAGAGCCTCGGCGTACGGAGCGAACTCGATGTCGTCGGCCGGGTACTGACCAGCGTCGACGATATCCGCCACCGATTCGTCAGTGATGTCGCTTGAATACAGAAGTGCCAACGCGCTTTCGCGCGCAACCGTGCGTTCGTGTCGTTTAGCTCGTGCTGCCATAAGGCGCCCTAATCCCCCACTCTTCTTACTTGCTTAGATTTAATTCTCAAACTGAACGCCGTCGATGTAGACATCGACAACGCCAACCGTGACGCCAACCTGAACGGCAACGGCGTCGGCAATAGCCTGACGGACCTTCTCGGCCACATCGGGCAAGACAGAGCCGTACTTGACGTCAATATGAATGCCAACGCAAAGCTTGCCGTCGTCGTCAACGAAAACCTCGATGCCCGGGAATGCCGGCTTGCCGCCAAGAACGTTGCGGATGCCACGGCCTGCGGCGTTCAGAACGCCAACGCCTGCAACGCCTTCGACATCGGAAACGGCAAGGTTGACGATGGTCTCGACAACGCCCGGTGCAAGGGTCATTCCATCGATGTTCAATTCACTCATAGCAGATCCCCCATCTGGGTTTCAATGAAATCAGTCGTGGCTTCGCCAGCGCAGAAGACCTCGTTGTCCAAGACGCGCTTGTGGAACGGGATGGTTGTCTGAATGCCCTCGATGACGAACTCGTCAAGGGCGCGACGGCCACGCGCAAGCGCCTCCTCGCGGTTGGCGCCATGCACGATGAGCTTGGCAACCAGCGAGTCGTAGTACGGCGAGATCTTGGTGCCCGACTGCACGTAGCATTCCACGCGCACGCCAGGGCCCGAAGGAGGCACGAACTTGGTGATGGTGCCCGGGCACGGACGGAAGCCGTGCTCAGGATCCTCGGCGTTGATGCGGAACTCCATTGCATGGCCGAACGGCGTGAACGGAGCGCGCTCAGCGCAGCTCATGGGCTCGCCCGAAGCAATGCGAAGCTGTTCTTTGATGATGTCGGTGCCGGTGATTTCCTCGGAAACGGGATGCTCGACCTGCACGCGGGTGTTCATTTCCATGAAGTAGAACTTGCCGGACTCGTCCAGAAGGAACTCGACCGTGCCGGCGTTGCGATAATCGACCGCGCGGACGGCCTTTGCCGCAGCAACGCTCATGGAACGACGCAGCTCGTCGGAAAGAACCGGCGAAGGAGCCTCCTCGATGAGCTTCTGGTGACGACGCTGAACCGAGCAGTCGCGCTCGCACAGGGCCACGTTGTTGCCGAAATCGTCGGCAAGAACCTGGATCTCGACGTGACGAGGACGCAGAACCAGCTTCTCGAGGTAGACGCCGTCATTACCGAATGCTGCGCCGGCCTCGGCGCGAGCGGCCATGTACTGAGACTCAAGATCCTCGGGATTATGAACCTCGCGCATGCCTTTGCCGCCGCCGCCAGCGGTGGCCTTGATAAGCACGGGGTAACCGACGCGGTCGGCGAACTCCTTCGCCTCGACAGCGGTGTCGATGCAGCCGTCAGAACCCGGGACAGTGGGAACGCCGCAGGCCTTCATGGTTTCGCGCGCAGTGCTTTTGTCGCCCATGCGCTCGATGCACTCAGCCGAAGGGCCAATGAAGACCAGGTCGTTGTCCGCGCAGGCGCGGGCGAACTCGGCGTTTTCCGCCAAGAAGCCGTAACCGGGGTGGATGGCCTCGGCGCCGGTGTTCTTCGCAGCGGCGATGATGTTGGCCATGACCAGGTAGCTCTTGTTAGCAGGAGCAGGGCCGATGCACACAGCCTCGTCCGCGTAGCTAACGGGATAGGTGTCTTTATCCTCGGTCGAATAAACGGCGACCGTTTTCACACCCAGCTCGCGAGCGGCGCGCATGACGCGCAGCGCCACCTCGCCACGGTTTGCGATAAGGATTTTCTTGAACATTATGCAGTCTCCGGAGCAGGAGCGGGCGTGCCAAGCGGCTCAACGTAGAACAAAACGGTGCCGAACTCGACCGGTTCGCCGTCTTTGACGCAGATCTCGCGGACGGTGCCCATCTCTTCGGCCTCGATCTCGTTCATGAGCTTCATGGCCTCGACAATGCAAAGGGTCTGGCCAGCGGCAACCTCGTCGCCAACCTGAACGAATGCAGCCTCACCGGGAGCTGGTGCGGCATAGAACGTGCCGACCATGGGGGCGGTGACGGGCTTCCAGGATGCGGGGCGTGCGGACTCGGCAGCCGCAGGTGCAGGAGCGGCGGCTGCAGGTGCAGGAGCGGCGGCTGCAACAGGAGCAGCAGCAACAGGAACAGCAACCGGGGCTGCTGCGGCAACGGCAGACGGCATACGCACGGAAACGCGTGCGCCTTCTTCCTCGACGGTGATCTCGCCTACGCCGCTTTCCTCGGCGATGCGAACCAGCTCGCGAATCTGATTGATATCCACGTAATCGTCCTCCTTGGTCAGACTCGATTCCTCAGCCATGAGGAAGTCGACTTTCTCGGAATTGCGATGCTTGCTCAGGAACGTGCGCGCCTCGTTCGGGAACAGCGCGTACATAAGAACGTCTTCCTCGCTCTGCGCCAGATCGCCGATCTCCTCGGCCACCTCGTCGTACGTGGTGGTGACCAAAGAACCGGGGGCAACATCGGGAGGCAGAACCTGGCTGTCGCCGACAACCTTCTTGAGGATGTCGGGATCGATGCGTCCAGGAGCCTTACCGTAGTAGCCGCACAGATAATCTTTCATCTCGCGCGAGACGACGCCCCAACGACGACCGGTCAGAACGTTGAACACAGCCTGCGTGCCGACGATCTGGGACAGCGGGGTGACCAGCGGCGGATAACCGACCTCGGCGCGAACCTTGGGGATTTCCTCCATGACCTCGGCCAGACGATCCTCGGCGTTCTGAACGGCCAGCTGGGAAACCAAGTTGGACATCATGCCGCCGGGAACCTGATGCGAGTAGACCTTCATATGAGTGAGCGACGAAACGCCGCGCTTGTAGTGGCCGCGCTTGCGGACCTCTTCCCAGTACTCGGAGATCTCGAACAGCAGGTCGACGTCGATGCCGGTGTCATAGCGGCTTTCGCGCAGTGCGGAAGCGATCATCTCGACAGCGGGAAGCGAGTTGCCGAATGCGAGCGGGGCATGAGCCGTGTCGGCGATTGCCGCGCCTGCCTCAGCCGCTTTAATAATGTTGGCCGGCGCCATGCCGCCAACGTAATGGCAGTGGACATGCAGGGGCAGGCCGATCTCGGCATTGAACGCCTTGACGATACGCTCGGCGCGATACGGGGTAAGCAGACCGGCCATGTCCTTGATGGCGATGGTGTCGGCGCCCAGATCCTTCAGCTTCTGGCCGTATTCCAGATAGCTGTCAAGCGTGTGGACGGGCGAAACCGTGTAAGAGATGGCGGGCTCGAAGTGAGCGCCGCATTCCTTGACGGCCTCTGCCGTGTCAACCACGTTGCGGATGTCGTTCAAAGCGTCGAACACGCGGAACACATGAATACCGTTGCGCGCGGAAGCCTTAATGAAATGATTGACGATGTCGCGCGAGTAATGCTTATAGCCAATAAGATTCTGACCGCGCGTGAGCATGGAGAGAGGCGTATTAGGAGCGTTTGCCTTAATGGAGCGCAAGCGTTCCCAGGGGTTCTCGTCCAGGAAGCGCAGGCACGTGTCGAACGTGGCGCCGCCCCAGGCTTCGATTGCCCAATAACCCACCTGATCCATTTTCGGCAGGATGGGAAGCATGTCGCCGATTTGCATACGCGTGGCCCACAGACTTTGCTGGCCGTCGCGGATGGTGGTGTCCATCAGCTGAAGACCCGACATGCACGCACCTCCTCAATGCAGAAGTTTTCAAATGAGATTTGAATTATAGAAGATAAGCCCAAAGGCGGCATCGTCAAACCTCAACTACACGGATATGGCGCATAAACGGCCGCTTTGCAGGGCGTTTCGAGCAGCGCTGTTTCAGCGATGTTTCGGCGGGGTTTCACCATGCAATGCGCCACGGTCCGTGTCTCGCCGCTCGATCGAGCGCTTCGCTAGGCCAAGGGCCCGTTTCGCGCTCTCACCTGCCCGTGCATCAATCCGAACTTGACGTTGACAGCTGCATATCAACTTAAATTTGATGGACACATCAGTTTGGGGTTGATATTCTTTGGTCACGTTGAGTTTTACCCATTTCGAGGAGAGGTCAGTATCATGAAGAAACTTGATGGACCAAGCTTTGAAGAAATCATCTACGACGACGGCGAGCCCTGTCTGGTTATCTTCAGCCGTCAATCCTGCCACGTGTGCCAGCAGGTTCACCCCAAGATCGAGGAGCTTTCCGAGGACTCTCAGTACGAAGGCAAGTTCAACTTCTACGAGGTCGACGTCGAGGAAGAGCCCGGCATGATCTCCCGCTTCTCCCTGAAGGGCGTTCCGCAGGTCCTATTCTTCAACGATGGCGAGTTCCTTGGCAAGCTCGCTGGCGATCATCCCATCGAGGAGTACGAAGAGAAGATCGAAGAGATCATCGGCTAGCAGCCTTTCGCGTCAGCTACGACGCAAACCTTTTCCTACCCGCCCCGACTCTCACTTTCTCCCAGAGCCGGGGCATTTTCATGCCCAATACAGGACGGGCGATGCGCGAAACGCGCCGCAACGCATTGCGCCAGCCAACACGAGCACGAAACGCCGGCAGGACGGGCGGCTAATCCTCGAATGCCGTGATGGCCGCGCGCATAACCACGGACAGGTCATCAACCGACCTTTCGAACTGTTCTTGGCTCATTCGCTGCATTATCGACATAAGGCCGTCGAACGCGAAGGCGACGGCCAAGAAATCCCTTCGCTTTCCTATTTCGTGCATGGTTATCTGACGTCGCTCAATGAAATTCGTGATGAACTTGCGCCCCAGCACCCCGCTTTCTGCATCGTGGCGAACCACGTTGCGGAGCGGATTTTGATACACCTGCTCACCCAGTTCGCGCAACATGGCGGGAAGCGCGATGTCATCGATGCTTCGATGCGCCATCTGGTCGCAAACCTTTTGCACAACCTCATTCTCGATCTCATCGACCACGTCATAGATATTGCCGTAATGCGAGTAGAACGCCGGCTTGCTAATCTCGGCGCGCTCGCACAGCTCCTTCACCGTGATCTTTTCAACGTCTTTTTCCTCTGCCAACTCGATTAGGGCATTCCTAATGGCTCGACGGGTTTTCACCACGCGCATATCCATAGGGGTATCCTCACTTTTTATTATCCAATAGTTAGTTATCTTACTATTGGAAGTAAATTGCCTATTGATTGGTTCCTCTCCTAATACAATTATATTACTGTAGTAAGGAAATGAATGCGGGAATCGCGGGTACCTGGGCGGTCGAGGCAAGAAGGAGACGCCGAAGTTGCTCTGCGAAAAACACCCTGTAAACCCCTGCCGAAACATAAACTAACCCGTTCATCTAACGTTGACGAGCAGTTCACCTTCCACAGCGAAGATAACGTCAACGGCAAGATGAAACCGAAACAGTTTTTAAAGGACTTGCACGGGAATCCGAGCAAGATGACGAAAGGACGCATCATGTCGAACGAAACCAGCTACAAATACAAGACCATCACTGTCTCCCGCAGCGACGCATCCACCACAAAAGACGCCTTCGAGCTGATGGGCTGGGAGCCCGTCGATGCTAACGAAACTGGCAGCACCACCGTTACGCTGAACTTCCGTCGCGAGCAGAAGCAGGAGAATCGCGGTCGCGTCATCAACATGAAGCAGCACAACCGCGACGCCTTCTCCGTTGCTGCAACCGCAGCTCGCCGCGTTCTTGCCGCAATGCACTAACCCATTCGGCTTAGCAAGCCGCTCGCGGCACCTCCCACCGCCGCAACAACCGTTCGCGCCCCTTCCCCTTTAGCGGACGGCTCTACTCGAACCCCGACGAACACTCGTCGGGGTTCGTCGTTTTCCAGGCGCGCAAAACGAAAATACGCCCCGAGAAAAGCTCGGCGACCACCAAAAACCAACGCCGTCATGCAGCGGCCAAACCAGCGCCCAACCATCAGAAACAAGCTTTCTACCTGCGAGTTTATCTTGTGTTTATCTTCGACGGTATACTGGACGCAATGCGTTTGACGGCCTGCGGGAGCGCCTTCTCTGACAGAACGCCAGTCAAACGCCAACAATCGACCTATCGAAGGAAACCCACATGGTCACCATTCTGATTGCCGAAGACGATAAGAACGCGAACAAGCTTATCTGTGCCGTACTGCGCCACGCCGGATACGAACCGGTCTCGGTTGCCGACGGCGCCGCAGCGCTTGAAGCACTTGAGAAAACGCACATCGACCTGGTCATCAGCGACGTCATGATGCCGAACGTCGATGGTTTCGAGCTCGTTCGCACCATGCGCGCCAACGGATACGACCAGCCCATCCTCATGCTGACAGCACGTCTTGAACAGCAGGATAAACGCGCTGGTTTCATCGCTGGGGCCGACGATTACCTCACCAAGCCCGCAGACATGCAAGAGCTGGTTCTTCGCGTGAAAGCCCTGCTGCGCCGCGCGAACATCTTCGATGAAAAGCGCATCACCATCGGCGCAACCGTCCTTGATGAAACCGATTACTCGGTGACGCGCGGACGCGTTCGCGAAGAGCTTCCGCCTAAAGAATTCCAACTGCTGTTCAAACTGCTGGCCAACCCGGGACGCACCTTCACGCGCGCCCAGCTGCTGGACGACGTGTGGGGCTGGGATACCGACAGTGCAGAAAGCACGGTGAACGTGCATATCAACCGCCTGCGTACCCGTTTCGCCGATTGGAGCGACTTCGAAATTCAAACCGTACGCGGCCTTGGATACCGCGCCGTTGTCAACGAAAGCGAGTGACATGGGAGCCAAGCCCGACACCCAAGCAACAATCGATGCACTCGAAGCCGCCATCGACGCTCTAAAAGCAGCTGAGAATGACCTGCCCGACGCTACAGAGCCCCCTCTGCGACACTCCCAATTGCGAAGCCCTCATCCCAAGCGCATCCGCGGCATCGCCGCGGTCGGCGTCTTCACGCTCATCCTTGAAGCGTTCATCATGATCGTGCTAACCGCCGCGTCGTTCCTTGGCGGCGAGCCCTTCGAGCTAAGTGCCGTAGGCGGCGAGACGTTCCTTGTGCTCCCCCGCTCAAGCATGAGTATGATCGCCCTGCTGTCGCTTCTACTTGCCATCATGATCTCCGTCGCCATCGAGCGCACCATCGTGAAGCCGATGCGTAGCATGACCTGGCACATGGGAGAGCTGGCGAAAGGCGACTTCTCTATCCGCATGCCCCCGAACGATCGGATCGAGATCAACGAAGCGAAGCAGTTCACCAAGTCGTTCAACAAGGCCGCCGAAGAGCTGTCGGGTATCGAGATCATGCGCGCCAACTTCATCAGCGACTTCTCACACGAGTTTCGCACGCCTATCGCTTCGATCAGCGGTTTTGCGCAATTGCTCCGCGATCAGAACCTGTCGCCTGAAGAACGCGACGAGTACCTGGACATCATTATCGACGAGTCCAGGCGCCTGTCGAACCTGTCCGAGGACATCCTGAATCTGTCGCGCATGGAGTCGTCTAACATCCTGACGAACGTCGGCACGATTGACGTCGCAGAAGGCCTTCGCCGCAGCATCGCCATCGTCGAGCCGAACGCGAACGAAAAGGACATCGCGGTCACTGTCGACATCGACGAGACTCAGGTCATCGGAAACGCCGACTATCTCAGTCAGCTTTGGACCAACATCCTGCAAAACGCTGTCAAATTCACGCCCAAAGGCGGCAGCATCAAAATTTCGCTTAAGAATTCCCAAGTGCAGAAGACCAAGTCCGTGACCTGCGCGATATCCGACGACGGCTGCGGCATGGATGAATCAACGCGCACACATCTGTTCGAGCGCTTCTATCAGGGCGATACCTCACACGCGCAGGAGGGAAACGGACTTGGACTTGCGCTTTGCAAAAGGATCGTTGACCTGCACGGCGGTACCATCCGCGTGATCAGCGCGCCGGGCAAGGGGTCCACCTTCGTAGTCACCCTGCCCTGCGACTAGGCAACAGCCCGGCACCAAATGCCAACTGCGACGCAAGGCTGCCAGAACGACGGGCGGCCCCAGCCGCAGCAACGAGATGCACCGGCGAAGGATCGTCACGGGCAAATGCCAAGCTGCAAAGACAAGCGTCGAAAAAAGCATCGCCAAAGTCGCCCCAGAATGACCGAGATAAAGAAAGAGCCTGGCCTTGGTTCGAAGGAATCGAGGCCAGGCCCGATTTTACCTATTGACAACGTCCTGCTCATATTAAATGGGCGGAAGCAAGGTCAAGTCGTTGCATATGGCTAACTTTTACGTTATAAGTTAGTCATATATAACCAAAGGGACAACCGTGTCTTTTTCGAGAAAGAACGACTATGGCCAAATCAAATATCCCCTATCTCGTTGTCAGGGGCCTCGCCAAGCACTACGGCGACGGAGAAGCCCGCGTGCAGGTGCTCGACAACATCACCACGACAATCAACCGCGGCGAGATCTGCGTCATTCTCGGGCCTTCGGGCTCGGGAAAATCCACCTTCCTGAACCTCATCGGCGGTCTTGAGAGCGCCGACGGAGGCACTATCTCAATCGGAGATTGCGAGCTCACATCCCTGTCGTCGAAAAACCTCAGCGAGTACCGCCGACGCGAGCTCGGCTTCGTATTCCAGTTCTACAACCTTGTGCCCGATCTCACCATCAAGGAGAACATCGAAGTCACAGCACACCTTTCGAGCACCCCTCTTCCCATGGAGGATCTCTTGCGCTCGCTTGGCCTTTGGGAGCACCGCAACAAGTTCCCGCGCCAAGTTTCGGGCGGCCAGCAACAACGCTGCGCCATCGGACGCGCGCTTGTGAAAAACCCCGGCCTTATCCTCTGCGATGAGCCAACAGGCGCCCTCGACTACAAGACCTCGAAAGAAGTGCTCGAGCTTATGGAGCGAGTGAACCAGGCGTACGGTTGCACCCTCGTGATCGTGACGCACAACGCCGCCATCGCCCGCATGGCCGACCGCGTGCTGCGCCTGCGCGACGGGCGCCTGGTCGAAGACGAGGTAAATGCGTCGACCGTATCCGCTTCAAAACTTGATTGGTAGGCGCGCAATGACCCCCCTCGTCAGGCGGCTCCCCCGCGAGCTGCGCAACAACATCGGCAAATACTTGGGCATCTTCCTGCTCATGTGCGGCGCAATCGCCCTCACGTCGGGTTTCTTGCTCGCCGCTCACTCCATTGGCAGCCTCATCGACGGTATGCGCGACGAGTACACGATCGAGGACGGCCGCGTGGTGACAGCGTTCGAGGCGACCGACGCCCAACTCGAAGCGGCAGAAGACGCGGCCGAAAGCGTCGGCGGCGTTACGTTCTATAAGAACTTCTCCATCGATGCCGCCATCAAGAAATCTGCGGGAGACGATGGCACCAAGCGCACGCTGCGCACTTACGCGCAGCGCACCGAAGTCGATCTCGCGTCCTATTGCGAGGGCGCAAGGCCCCAAGCAGATGACAAGGTGGCCGTCGACCGCGTCTTCGCCGCGAACAACGACCTCGCCGTGGGCGACAAGGTCGAGCTCAACGGGCGCGCCTATACCATCTGCGGTATCATGACCCAGCCCGACAGCCAAGCGCTCTTCCTCGATAATTCGGATTTCACGGTAAACACCATCACCTATGGTGTAGCGGAAGTCACCGACGAGGGCTTTGCCGCACTTGAAAATGCCGGCGGCGCACCCACTTACCTATACTCGTTCACCTTTAACAACCGCAATCTCTCCGCCGCCGAGCGCACCGATGCTGAGAAGGACATGGCCAAGGCCCTCGCGGACGCCGACGCGCGCGTGGACGACCTTATCGACGCGGACTCAAACCAGGGCATCGGCTACGCTCGCGATGACGTGGACGGCGACTCCGCCATGTGGACGACGCTGCTCGACATCATCATCGTGATCATGGCCTTCGTCTTCGTGGTGCTCACCAACGCCACCATCGAAGAGGAGAGCGCCGTCATCGGCACGCTCCTTGCCAGCGGCTACCGCAAACGCGAGATCGTCCTTCACTACCTTGCGCTACCCGCCATCGTGGGCATCCTCGCGGCGGGTCTGGGATGCGCACTTGGCGTGGCATTCTTCACCGAGCCCATGCGCAACCTCTACTACGGCTCCTACAGCCTGCCGCCCTTCCACGTGTACTGGAGCTGGGAGATTTTCGTCAAGTGCGCCGTTGTGCCCGCGGCCGCGCTTATCCTCATCACGCTCGCAGGGCTTCTTCGCAAGATGGGCAAGACGCCCTTGCAGTTCCTTCGTCACGAGGCCAGCGGGAAAACCGGAACCAAGCGCGGGCTGCGATTGCCCGAGCGCATGGGGTTCGTCACGCGCTTCCGTCTGCGCATCTTTTTGCGCAACCTCGGTAATTTCGCCACTCTCTTCATAGGCGTCGCCTTCGCCTCGCTGCTTCTGCTCTTCGGCTTGGCGATCCTCCCCACAATGACGCACTACGCCGACAACCTCGAGACGAGCCTCGTCGCCAAGCACCAATACGCCCTCAAGGCCCCGCTCGAGCTCGAGGGCAGCGATGAGGAACGTGGGCAATGGGCAGCGCTCGAGCGGCTGCAGTCCGTCGATGGTGCGATCCTTTCCGCTGCCAAGAACGCCGAAGACGAGCTCGAGGTCGCGGCAGACGCGGCGCAATCGGCTGCCGATGCGCTTGCAGCATCGCCAAGCGCCGCGAACATGCAGGCCGCAACCGACGCACTTGAGAAAGTCCAGGACGGAAAGGACGCACTCTCTGCACGCCTTGACGAGCTCGCAAACGCTCTCGGCTGCGATCGCGACGAAGCGATCGACCTCATCGACGATGCCTCCGCAATCGATGCCGATAACGACGACATCCACCCCGTGAACACTGTTGACAATGGAGTGGAAAAGATCGCACAAGCCGAAAAGTACGCCGTTTACCAGCTGCAATACGACCGTGGCGAGGGTAACGGCACAGAGACGGTGACCGTCTACGGCATCTCACCCGACTCGCGCTACTGGCAGGACCTGGACATCAGCGACGACCGCGTTGTCTTCGGCCGCGGGCTTCTCGACAAGTTCAGCTGGAAGGAAGGTCAGCAAATCAAGTTCCACGACAAGTACGAGGACAAGGACTACTCCCTCGAGTACGTGGGCGAGGGCTTTGGGTGGGGCACCAAGTCGAATATGAACGTCTACATGAGCATCGACGACTTCAACGAGCTCTTCGGCAACGATGCCTCGTACTTCAACGGTTACGTGAGCGACGAGACACTCGACCTCGACTCGCGCTACTTCGCTGGCGACACCACGCCCGATGACATGCGCGCCGTCGGCGACCAGTTCATCGGCATGATGAGCAGCCTGATCGGCATGATGGTCGGCCTCGCCGTCTTCATTTTCCTGCTGTTCATGTACCTGCTGACCAAGGCCGTGATCGACCGCAGTGCGCGCTCGATCAGCTATATGAAGGTCTTCGGCTACCGCGACGGCGAGATATCGCACCTCTACATCCGCTCAATCACACTGTGCGTCGTCGCCTCGCTCGTGCTGTGCGAGCCGTTGATCATCGAATCGCTCAGCGCGATCTTCCGCGCGATGCTGCTCTCCTACAACGGCAACATCGAAATCTACGTGCCGTGGTCGGCCATGGCCGCATGCGCGGGCATCGGGTTTGCGACCTACCTCGTCGTAGCACTTTTGCACACGCGCTCCATCAGGCGCGTTAGCCTCGTCGAAGCCTTGAAAGTGCAGGAGTAGGAGAAGCTCGGTTCGAAAGAGTCAAGGCCCGATTTCGCCTATTGACGAAGTCTTGCTCATATCATAAAGAAAGGCTGCCGAAGCAGCCTTTCTTCTTGTTTCGTTTTCTGATGCCGATTAGATTTCCTCGGTAAGGATGCTGTAAGCAGGCGCGCCTTCGCACTGAGCGGGGAAGCGAACGCCAAGCAGAGCAGCTGCCGTAGGAGCGACGTCAACCTCGCGAGGATACAGCTGCATCTCGAAGCCTTCCTTGATGCCGGCGCCAGCAGCGACGAAGATCGGGGAGGTCGAGGTGTCCTGAGCACCCTCGGCGGTGGACAGCGACTCGCCATGGTCGTAAACGTAATTCTCGTTCACGCAGAAGACGATGTCGGCACCGGTGTGAGGTCCGCCCAAGCCAAGAAGCTTGGCGTCCTTCTGGTGGAATGCGAACTCAACGACGCGGTGGTTGGTGAACGGATCACGGTAGCTGTACAGGTCGGAGATGATCTGCTCTTCCAGCTCGTACTTGTCGGCGGGATCGACGATGCCGTGACGGTCGCGGCCCTTCAAGTTGATGAAGATCGAGTTGCCGCCCATCTGGATAGCGCGGGTCTTCTCCCAATCGATGTCGCCGGTGTCCTGCTGGTACTTGTCCTTCTTCATGACCGTGTAACCAAGCTCGCACATAACGCCGGCGTTGACGCCGTAGTTGTCGCCGATCAGCGGATCGAAATCCTCGTTGCGGGAAACCAAGCCGTGGTCGGAGAACAGGAGGATGGTCCAACCCTCGTCAAGCAGATGCAGGAACTCGCCGATGTACTCATCGCAAGCCTTGTACGTGCCGACAGCGCACTGATAAATCTCTTCCTCAGTGTAACGGCTGTCGTAGCGCTCCTTCATGACGTTCATGTAGGTGTGGCCGGACATGTCAACCAGGTGATAGTGGCTGAAGATGACCTCGACGCCGTGCTCCTTGATCATGTAGTTCAAGCAGTCGGACTGCCACTTGCCAGCCTGACGCCACATCTCAAGGTTGCAATCGTTCATGATGCGGTAGTCATTGGCGATCTGGCCCGTGGGGACCGGAGGACCGAACTTCTTGGTGCACTCATCGAAGATCCACTGCGGGTACCACGGGCGGTTGTCGTCGGCGCTGAACGCGGCAGAGTACCACAGGCGAAGCTTGCTGCCATCCTCGGCAAGATCAAGCAGGCGCATGTTGCGAACGACATGCTCAAGCGAACCGTCGCGAGTGGGACTCATGTCCGGAACGTTAGCGGTGTAAACATCCTTCTCGAGGACGACCATAGGCTGATCGACCTGCTTGGTGTTGTAGATAGCAAGACGATCGTAAATGCCCTCATCGTTCTTCAAGATCAGGCAAGGTGCGGGCATGTGGCCCATAACCTTGAACCAGGTGATTTCCTTGGCGCCCTCGGGAACCTCGAAGCCCCAGCCTTCCGGCTCGGTAATGGTGGACATGGTAATGTTCTTGGGATACTTGTGCAGGTCGTCCATCTGAGAACGGTTTCCAAGAAGAACCTCGGTGCGGTAGTTCAGACCAGGGGTGTCAGGCTTGAAGCCCTGGAAGTCGCCGACCTCGTCGATGAACTGGGCGATAAGCTCGTCCCAGTAATCCTGATGATGCGGCGGCTTGACGCGCGAGCTCTTGTAGCTCTTGATCTTCTCGTCGCCGACGAGCTCATCGGTGTCGTTGGCAGCGCTGTAGTAGAACTTGGTTGCGGGAACCTTATCGCTGGCGAAAACGACGCCCTCCATGTCGCGCATAGCGTAGCCGAAGCCCAGAGCTCCCGGGCTGGTGCCGTCGACGACCATCAGGTTGGGGTTGTCGCTGGTCGGAGGCCAAGCGCCGCCGGGCCAGTGCCAAACAAGCGTCTTTTTGCCGGCTTCAGCGGTAATGTTCCACAGCGGCTCGGCCTTGACGTTGTTGGAGTAAATGCCGGCGAAGTTGATGTCCAGCTCGCCCTTCTTAGTGATGTTGAAGTCCTCAACACCATGCGTCATGGGCGTGGCGCCCGTAGCGAGCGTGGTCCACATCGGCGGGGTAACCGTGGGGATGCCGCCAAGCAGCATGAGGTCCTCACGAGCAGCACCCTTATCGATGAGCTTCTGAGTATTGGGCATGTAGCCCTCTTTGAGCATGCGCTTTGTGAACTTCGGATCCATGCCGTCGATGCCCAGCAAAAGCACCTTATCGCTCAAACCCTTCGATCTAAGCATATGTCCCTCCCTTTTCCTGATTGAAACGGATATCATCAGTTTACCGAGCTGATTTCGTACAGGAAATCAGCAAAAAGGGCATTTCTGTTCGAACACTTCTTGCAAAAATGTCCATGTCGGCATGAATTCCAAGATAGATAAGGGACGATGCGCCTCACCGATGGTCAACCCGTCCACTATTGCTCAAAATACAGAACCGGAAGAAGAGGACCATGGCAACGACTAATGCCAAGCAGAAAATCAAAGACGCGCTGGTTGAGCTTCTTAACGAGAAGGATTTCGAAAAGATATCGATCTTAGACATCGTACGTCGAGCCGGCGTCGGACGAAGCACGTACTACTACCATTACTTCGAACAGCAAGAAGTGCTTGACGATGTTTTCGCCGATGTGTTCGAGCGTTTCTGCGATACGCAGCGCAACATCGCCGAACCGCCCTACAGTAAAGAAATGGCCAACTCCGAGGGAGCGCTTTACCTAATCTCCGCCTCGATGGTCGACTTCCTTCTTACCAGCAAGGAGTTCTTGAAAACCCTGTTTTTCGGCAGCGTTTCCCGGCAATTTGCCGAAGGGTATCGAGATTACTTCATGCGCACATACTCGATGATCCACCCCAGCGAGAGCGTTTACGACCGGTACATGTGCAACTACCTGTGCGCAGGTCAATATCATTTGCTTGAAACCATGGTTCAGAACGGCCGCGAGGAAGATCGCGACGACATGATCAAGCTGCTGTATGACATCAACTACCTCGTTGCAGAAGGCATCGCCAAGCACCACGACGATATCGCGTAGCGCTTCGGCAACGCAGGCAAACCCCGCAGAGCGTGCTACGTCCTTTGCCGCACATCGCGCGTCACACCAAACGCAACCTCGCTAGAATGCGAAAAGCGGGCCGCAAGGTGATCCCTGCAGCCCGCTTCGTTCCATACGGTTTACAACGTACGACTGGCCCCACC
>CAKTWD010000017.1 GCA_934630485.1 uncultured Eggerthellaceae bacterium
GTACAGCCCCGCGAACAAGAACCACATCCAGCCGCCCAGAAGATCAAGCGGCTCGCCGGGGGCCACGAACAAGCCAATGATGAAAGCCACAACCACAGGGGCGAACAACAGCGCCACGGCCTGAGCGACGAGCGAGATCACTCGCTTGCGCGAATAGAACTCCAAATCAACCGGCACATCTTCGCCATCGACGGACTCGTAGAACACTGCTACCGCGCAAAGTCTCCGATTCCCCGCTCCGTCAAGCACGAGCTTCCCGGCATCGCGCTTCGCCTGCGATGCCACGCCATGCCTGATGACGCGCTTGGAAACGGGAGCGCGCCCATCGCTCAAAGCGGCGAACAGAATTATCGCTATCGCAGCGGCGCACATCAGCGTCAAGCCCAAATCGCGCGATGCCAACCACAGCAGCAGCGCCGCAACCACAGAGTAGATGCTCGCTTCCACAGCCCAAAACGAGAACGGGCTCTTCTTACTGTCGCGTATCGCCACGGCAACGCGCCCCGTCTGACCGTTCACCACAGCGGTAAGCTTGCCCTGGCGAAGCAGGTACACCGGCAGCAGCGCCGATGCAGCAAGCAAGTCGCCCGTTTCGGTTTTGATGCGCACATCGTTGTCGCAAAGAGCCTGCTCGACCGTCGGCAAAAACTCAGCAGCGGTTTGCTTGCGAACACGACGATCGACCTCGTTGTCGGAGACGTTGGCGATGACGGCGCGATGCGCGGCAACGTAACCGTATTCGAACGGAACCGCAGCGTCCAAATCGAACGGACCGGCGGCATCAAGAGCGCTTGCATCGATCTCTTTCACGCAGCATGCCGCGCTACCCTCCATGAAGCTGCGGCAGCGATACACACGCACCGCATCGGCGCGATTGACCTTTGCCTCGATGGGTCCGCGCACCAACTCGTACGGAAGATAGAGCCCCTGGGTGTCGTCAAGCGATTGCAGTATCATGCGCGACTCGGGAGTTTTAGGATTCTCGGCCGCCCATGCATGCAGGCGATCTTTCGCCTCGTCAAGCGTAAGGACGAACGGAACGATCAAATCGGTGCCGAACCCCGCATCAGCTGCATCGGAGCGAACCAGGCGGCTTCCACAGAAGTCGCAGGTAGTTAGCGCCTCTTGCTGGGGAAACACTACGCGAGCGACGCAGCCCGAGCATTGCGCCACCTGAAGGCCAACGGGTTCATCAGTGGCGCGAAGTTGCTGTTTGTTCAGTTCACGCAACCGAACGGAGCGGTCGCGAACTTCCTGCACGCCGGAAACTTCGCCGCACGCTTCACAGCGATATGTCTGCCGAACGATGTCGTACGAGACGGGCGAACCGCAGTTCTTGCACGCTATGCGCAAAGGGCTGGAACTCATGACGACCCCCGTTCGCTCGGCTCGACACCTCGATCATTCAAGCAGCGCAAAAGACGCGCCGGCTTTCATTAATGAACAGAGTACCGTGTGGCGATTGGCGGCGGAATCTCCCTATGTCCCAAAACAAGGCGCAAGATCAGCCGTCAGATCGATCTCCGTACAGGGTGCGCTCAAGCATGCCGAACAAAACAGAACAATCGTCCTCACGCATGCGAACGCTTTGAAGCACATTGAATAGCGTGAACTTGCAAACCTTTTCAGGAGTGAACCCTTCAGGCAGATCAGGAGAAATGCGATTGTCGTGCTCGTATACCTGAACCAAGCCGTGCACGACATGAGCAAGCTGCTCGGATTCCTTCATGCGCGCTGCAGCTTTCTCGGCAGCAGGAAGGGCATCAATGCCGCGTAGCCAGCTTTCCCTGAAATGATCGAGGGTTTCGCGCATGCTAGCGTACATCTCGCGACAAAAGTCGAGGTAGCCGACGGTAGGATCAATATGGCAGAAACGTTCGTAGAAGGCATGCGCGAAATACAGCTGGATAACCGCAACCGTAAGCTCTTCCTTCGCGGAAAAATAGCGGTAGACCGTGCCGACGCCCACTGCACTTGCCCTAGCCAAGCCCCGGATGGACAAAGCTGACACGCCGTTTTCCTCGGCGATACGGTAGGCGTTTTCCAACAGCTCCTCACGCGTGACTATTTTCTGCGCCATTCTTACTCCTCACGTTCAGGAGAACAACAGCCCGAGTATGACACGCTCGCTTGAGGCGATCCTAGCCGCCAACATTATTCGACGCGAAAAATTCACCTGCTAAAACATAGAGTGAACACCCGCTGCCAACCGCAGAATCGCCTTGCTGCAAACCAAGAGCTAAACCCGTCGCCAACCGAAGAATCACTCGCACAGAGCCTTATCCAGCTTCTTGCACAAACCCGAAACCGTCTTCGCATCCAAAACGTCATCGATCCCCGCACTCTCGAGCATCTTCTTGAAAGTGGTCTCGGGCGGAACCTCGGACATCTTCAGGTACTTCGTGACAGCCGCATCGTGATCCGTCAGCGATTCGACGTAGAGATCGAACGCGACCCAGGCCGACGTGCCGTACCCGACGTAATAGAACGGATTGGTGTACACCTGCGACACCGTGGTGAACGAATCACTATCGTCGGGCATCTGATATTTCCTGACAACGTCATCCCAGATGAAATGAAGCTTCTCAACCGTTAGATCAGACGTCGTGTAAGCGCGATACTCGGCCTTGTCGATGGCAAAGCTGTCGCGAACCATGAACATCTTGTCCAAAACTGCATACTGGGCCAAAGCCTTGCCGTAGCCAGGGCAAAGCAGGTCATACGAACCGCAGCATAAAAGCTCGAGCGACTGCGACATAGACTCCTGGACATCAGGAAGGCTGTTTGGCAAGAACGCATTGGCTTGCGCGTGATACATGTGATTGAAGTGGCCGAACTCGTGCACTACCGACAAATAATCAGTCGTTTCGCCATAGGGCGAAACGAGCAAGACGCCGTCGTTATAGCTGGGGCACTCAAGAACGAAGCCGCTGGAAGAGCCCGTTTTCTTGCCCGACATGTCAATGTCAAATAAACCGTTGCGCTGCAGGTACTCGAAAGATTCGCCGAAAGCCGGAGAAACGGCCGCGAGGCACTTCCCCAGATTCTCTAGTTTCACGTCAGCGGGATCGTCATTCTGGTCGAACGCCTTATCAACGAGATCCATGTCAACGGAATCGGCCATATAGCTCATGTAGACGGGGATGAAATCGCTTACGACCACCTTACGGATGGCTTCGATGTCCGAAACGTTGAAATCGCGCCCGCACCGCTGCTCGTATGCCAGTTGGGCATAATTATCATACCCGCAGCTACGCGCCAGGGCGTTGTTGGTGTTCACCAGGTCGACGTACAAAGACTCAAGCTCTGACTGCTTCGCCCCGCTGGCAACCATCTGCTCGTAACGGATTGAAAGCTCGTTTGACTTCTGGCGCAACGCCAGCGACTCCGCCGTGCCGCCATGGGCGCCGTCAAGCTGGCTGGCGAAAGCTTCGCCGATGTGAGCACGGAAGTCATTGCCCTGCTTAGAGTCTAAGGCTCGAGTGAAAAGATCGGTGCAGCGCGCGAACTCCTTGTTGTACAGGTCAAGCTTCGCACCGTAGCGATTGGCTGCGTTGGAATCGGTAACGTTCAAGCTCCAGTCGAATTTGAGCAAGGCAACATCGCTCACCAGGTTGGCCATGTGACGCTCGAGCTTGTCGTAAGCCTGGTTAAGCTTGTCGGCATCGGCCGCGTTCGACTCGATCAGAGATTCGAACTCGTTCAAATCAACTTCATACGCCGCTTGATCGAATGAATCGCGAGAGCGTTCACCAAGAGCGACATCTGAATGATTGACGTTGCCCGAGTATTTGAATTCGACGGGCGAGGTGCTTCCCTTCCCCGCAGAAACAGAAGATGACGAAGAAGTGCCCGAAGATGCCCCGCATCCGCAAAGAGCCAGAGCAGCAACAAGGGAAATGAACACGGCAACCAGGGAGCGAACGCGACTCATAAGGCGCCTCCTTGACGTCAACGGAACATGATCAGCCAAGGATAATGATGGTGCAGCCCGCCTTTCGAATGAAGGCCACCTGGCCTATTAACCGCCTTCACCTAAGACACCTTGGCTCGAAGAGCAAGTTGCAAGGAAGAATGGGCACCGTTATGCCGAAGGGTTCATCCTTGAGACCAGATCGTTCACACCCGCCATGAATGTTTCGGCCTTGGTTATGGCAATGCCCTGCTCCTCGTCGCCAAGGACCACAAGGACATCACCCGCATGAAGGTCGAAGACCTCACGTGCAGCTTTAGGGATAACCAACTGGCCACGCTCACCCAGCGTAACGGTTCCGAACAAGTGCTTTCCGCGCGGTGGCACAGGAATGCCTGCCGCTTTCGAATCGAAACTCGCCAGATCATCCAGGGAGACATCGAGCACCGAGGCAACGCGAATCGCATGATCGAAATCGGGCGAGGTCTCGCCCGACTCCCACTTCGCCACGGTCTGTCGGGAAACGCCCACCTCTTCGGCCAACTGCTCTTGCGTCTTTCCGACGGCAGCGCGTCGTGCCTGAATGTTATCGCCGATCATTCGTCAACCTCGAATACTAAATCGAATGCAAGCGTCTTTCCGTTCGCGCCTTCAAGCGTGGGGATCATCGCCACGAACCAATGCCCTTTCTTGGCATGCTCGTCGATGATTGCACGATGAGCTGCATCTTCCACCTTCGCCTGATAAAAAACGTTGTTGTTAAGCTCAACCTGCTCGTATTCGTACCTCATGGCCAACCCCTTTCGCAAAGTTCGAACGGTATGACTTTTCGTACCGCGTAAGACCAGAATACGAATGCTGTCAGCCTGCATCCACCAACCAATAGCGTCATCTTACGCCCGACAACGGCAGTTTCGGTTTGCAAGCGATTAAGAAGACCGCCCAGCTATCTGGTACAGTATCTCGGACGAAAGGAGAACCATCTTATGAAAATCACGGTGTACTTGGGCGCCTTCGAGGGAAAAGGCGACACGTTGCGAAACGCCGCCACCGAACTGGGGCGCTGGGTTGCCGAAAGCGGAAACACCCTTGTTTACGGCGGCTCGAAAACTGGACTGATGGGAGTTCTTGCCACAAGCGCGCTTGACGCGGGCGGCGAAGTGATCGGCGTCGAACCGACGTACTTCATGGAGCTCGACCATCAACTTGACACGCTCACCGAGCTCATCGTCACCGACACCATGGCAGAACGCAAAGCGAAGATGATCGAGTTGGGCGAAGCGTTCATCGCGTTCCCCGGCGGCACGGGCACCCTCGAGGAAATCGCCGAGGTCATGTCACGAGTTTCGCTTAAGCAGCTTGATGCCCCGTGCATCTTCTACAACCTGAACGGCTACTACAACCACATGAAGGCGTTCCTGCAAACGATGAAGGACGAGGGTCTCTCGAGCGACGAGCGCCAGAAGGGAATACACTTCGCCGACACGCTTGAGGACATTCGGAAGATTCTCGCCTACTAACACAAGTGCTTCAATGCAAAGCGAACGCGCCTTAAGGGGTTCACACCGCCGACCAACAACGCAGACCTGCGACCCAAACCCGCAGCGCACCTGCTCATCCCGTGGAATAATCCGCGAGCTGGGCTTCAAGGCCGCGCAGCAAGGCGCGAACAGCTACAATACATGAACTGCACAGACAAGATGCACGGTGCCGAAAAGCGCCGTGCATTGTTTTGCGCCCACGGCGCACCAGTTACACGGAAGGAACCACATGTCGGCTCTGTCTGACCAGATCTCATCGCGTCGCACGTTCGCGATCATCTCGCACCCCGACGCGGGCAAGACCACACTCACCGAGAAACTGCTGCTGTACAGCGGCAGCATCCAAACCGCCGGCTCGGTTAAGGGCAAATCCAGCTCGAAGCATGCCGTGTCCGACTGGATGGACATCGAGAAAGAGCGCGGCATCTCCGTCACCTCGTCGGTTCTTCAGTTCAACTACGACGGCTGCTGCGTGAATATCCTGGACACCCCTGGACACCAAGACTTCTCGGAAGACACGTACCGCACGCTCATGGCCGCCGACGCCGCCGTCATGGTCATCGATGCCGCTAAGGGCGTCGAGGCACAAACCAAGAAGCTCTTCAAGGTCTGCACGCTGCGCCATATCCCCATCTTCACCTTCGTAAACAAGCTCGACCGCGAGGCACGCGATCCGTTCGACCTGATGGAAGAGATCGAGTCGGTGCTGGGCATTGGCACTTACCCCATGAACTGGCCTATCGGCAGCGGCCGCAACTTCCGCGGCGTGTTCGACCGTCAAACCCGTCATGTTTTGGCGTTCGAAGGCGAAGGCCGTGGCAACTCCACCAAGAAAGTCGCCGAAATCGAAGCCGAGCTTGGCGACAACGCCCTTGACGAGTTGATCGGCGAGAACAACCACGAGAACTTGATGGGCGACATCGAGCTTCTTGACGGCGCGGGCGACGAGCTCAACCTTGACGACGTCGCGGGCGGCAAGCTCTCGCCGGTGTTCTTCGGCTCGGCTCTTACCAACTTCGGCGTAGAGCCCTTCCTGAAGGAGTTCCTGCGCTTGGCGCCCAGCCCTCGCGCTTACATCGATCAGGAAACCGAGCAGCCCGTCGAGCCCACCAGCCCCGACTTCTCGGGTTTCGTCTTCAAAATTCAGGCGAACATGGACAAGAATCACCGCGACCGCATCGCATTCGTGCGTATTTGCACGGGCAAGTTCGAGCGCGGCATGGAGGCTTTCCACGTTCAGGGCGGCAAGAAGCTCAAGCTTGCCACGGGCACCTCGATGATGGCAGACGATCGCGCGATCGTCGACGAGGCCTATGCAGGCGATATCGTCGGCTTGTTCGACCCGGGCATCTTCAACATCGGAGACACGGTTTGCGCTGGCAAAACGCGCGTGCGCTACCCTGCCATCCCCACCTTCGCACCCGAGATCTTCGCGCGCATCACTCAGGTGAACACCCTGAAGCGCAAGCAGTTCGTGAAGGGCATGGAGGAGCTTGCCCAGGAAGGCGCCATTCAGATCTTCCGCGAGCCCGGATTCGGCATGGAAAGCGTCATCGTCGGCGTTGTCGGCGTGCTGCAGCTTGAGGTGCTCGAGCAACGCCTGAAGTCGGAATACGGCGTTGAGGTTCGTCGTCAGCCGCTTCCCTACAGCGACATCCGTTGGATCATGAACGACCCCGACACCATCAACATCCCGGCTCTGAACGTCACGCGCGACACCCTGCGCGTCGAGGATATGCGTGGCAAGAACTTGCTGCTGTTCACCAGCCCGTGGAACGTCAACTGGGCTGTCGAGCGCAACCCCGACCTCATTCTGTCGGAAGTTGGCAACCTGACCTTCGAGAAATAACGCCACCGCGATCTCGAAGGACGGTCGCACGCCATCGACCAAGCATCCCCAAACGCAAGAAGCGCCCGCATATACGGGCGCTTCTGTTTTATTCCGCGCGCTTGAAGCGCACGTCTATCGTGTAAAACTGAAGGCTTAGAAGTTCTCGGGCGTGATCTCGAAGTACGCCTGCGGATGTGCGCATACAGGGCAAACCTCAGGAGCCTTCGTGCCAACCACGATATGACCGCAGTTGCGGCACTCCCACACCTTGACTTCGCTCTTCTCGAAGACGGCAGCGGTGGTGACGTTCTTCAGCAGGGCACGATAACGCTCCTCGTGATGCTTCTCGATAGCGCCAACTTGGCGGAACTTCTCGGCAAGTTCGGGGAAGCCCTCTTCCTCGGCGGTCTTGGCAAAGCCCTCGTACATATCGGTCCACTCGAAGTTCTCACCGTCAGCAGCAGCGCCCAGGTTCTCTTCGGTGGTGCCGATGCCCTCAAGCTCACGCAGCCACATCTTTGCGTGGTAACGCTCGTTGGCGGCGGTGTTCAGGAAGATCTCGGCGATCTGCTCGAAGCCCTCTTTCTGGGCCGTGGAAGCGAAATAGGTGTACTTGTTCGTTGCCTGGGACTCGCCGGCAAATGCGGCAGCCAGGTTCTTCTCGGTTTGAGTTCCGGTGTACTTACCCATGGGTATCCCCTCTCGTTACCTTGCGAACACGGCGTTCGCTTGTACAAGAAGACACTTTACGCCTCGCAACGCCGCCTTGCCACCACCATCACTCGATACCAAGAACCCCTGCCGCGTTCTTCCACATGACTTTTTCGAGGACGTCCTCGCTGAAGGGCAAGGTCTTGTACAGCTCGATGGCATCACGATAGTCGACGAACGGGTGCGCGCTTGCGAAAACCATCTTGTCGGAAAGGATGCCCGATGCAGCTTTGATAAGGTTGTCGCTGCCCGGGAACAGCTCGTACTCCGATGCCTCGAAGAAAACGTTCTCGTTGCGGAACGCAACGCCCATCATCTCTTCGATGTAAGGCCACCCGCCGTGGCTGACCACAATCTTGAGATTCGGGAAGTCGGCTGCCACGCGATCGATGTAGCCCGGGTTCGCGTAATCCATGATGGTGCCCGGGGTGTAGCGCGCAGGGCCGGAAGTGATGACAATCGGGACGTTCAGGCGTTCGCATGCATCGTAAATCGGATAGAAGCACGCATCGGACAAACAAGCCTTGTTGTAAATGGGGTCGATCGCTGCACCGGCAAAACCCTTGTTCGCAACCAAGTCTTCAAGCGTCTTCACCGATTCGCTTCCCTTATGAGGATCAAGGCCGGCAAACCCTACGAACAGGTCGGGGGCAAGCGCAATGAAGTCGGCTGTGTCCTGATTGTTGGGCTTGAATCCATACGTGGTTTCGGCATCGCGGCCCACGATCACGGCTTTGTAGATGTCGTCTTTCCTTAGCTGATCAGTGACTTCTTCAACGCTTTGCGCCTGAGCCACGAACAGATCAAGGTTAACGCCGTTTGCAAGCAGGCCCTTACGGAAGATCGGACTGTTGGCCAAACCTTCCAAGGTGGCCTTGATATGCGGACGGAACCTGAAATCGATGACCTTCATATAGATCACTCCTCTTTTTGCATTGCGATGCTCTTCAGGTGCGCGAACAAGTCGTCGTCAAGCTCGACCTCGCCCAGCTCGTACTCACGACCGATGAACGTGTACTTCGACGAGCCGTAACGATGGTAGTGAAGTACCTCGTACTCGGTGTTGGGGAACTGTTTAACGAAGTCGCGAATCGCGATGATGTCTTCCTCGGTGTCATTGAACCCGGGGACGATGGGCGTCCTTGCGCGAGTCTGAACATTGGGATAAGTCTCACGGAATTTCTTGAACGTGTCCAGAATGATGGACGTATCCCAACCGGTCCATTCCTTATGTTTCGCGGCATTCAGGCTTTTGATGTCGAAGTTGACGTAGTCAAGCAGACCGAAGATCTCGGAAACCTGGTCCCAAGGCGCGGCACCGCAAGTCTCGACAGCGCAGCTGATCCCGCGTTTCTTCGCTTCTTGCAGAAGCTCGAGCACGAAATCGCGCTGCATCAAAGGCTCGCCGCCCGACAGCGTCAGGCCGCCATCGGATCGGTTGTAGAACATCATGTCGCGCTCGACATCGCGAAGAACCTCGTCAGCTGTGCGATAGTCGCCGTACTTGATGATGGCGTCTGCCGGGCACACATTGGCACAAGCAAGGCAGTTCACGCAGTTGCCGTGATTGATCCAAACCTTGTTCGTGTCCATCAGGGCGATGTTGTTGTTGGGGCAAACACGCCCGCACATCATGCAAACATCGCCGATGCACTTTTCGATGTTGTAGGCGATCTGGGGTTGCGCAAGCTGCGATTCGGGATTGCAGCACCACTTGCATCTCAGCGGGCACCCCTTCAGGAATACGACGGTTCGAATGCCCGGACCGTCATGAACCGAGTACCTCTGCACATTGAAGACGCATCCCTTTTCCATGCGCTCCCCCTTTCCCTGTAAAGAAACCGCGCCGAAATCGGATCTCCCGCTTCGGCGCGGCTTTCGAATGAGGGCCGCAGCGGCCCAGCCAACCGCAGCCCTTTAATTGATTCCTAGAACCCAGAGTTCTGAGTACGGGCGATCAGGTCGTCCTGCAGTGCGGGAGACAGATCGCAGAAGTACGCGCTGTAGCCGGCGATTCGAACGATCAGACCACGGTACTTGTCGGGGTTCTGCTGAGCCGCCAGCAAGGTCTCGCGGTTGATGACGTTGAACTGGCAGTGCCAAAGCTTCAGGTCGCACCACGTACGGATGAACGAGACCAGCTTCTCGGTACCTTCCTCGCCCGAAACGGCGCTCGGGTCGAACTTGATGTTCAGAAGACGAGCTGCGCGCTCATGGAAACCGGGGTTCTTCGTGTAGTAGTTGCTCAGAAGAACAGCGGTCGGGCCGTTATGGTCGTCGCCCTGGGAGGCAGACGAACCGTCGGACAGCGGGAACCAGGCAACGCGGCCATTCGGGGTGGCGCCGACAACCTTGCCGAAGGGAACGTGCGAGGTGAACGGGACGTAGCGCAGGCAGTAGTTGATGCCCAGCGACTTGGAGTACTTGTGCGTGAACTCAGAGCAAACCAGGTCGCATGCCTTGCCGATCTCATCGGCGTACGGATCATCGTTGCCGTACTTCGGAGCCTTCTTCAGGATCTGCTGCAGAACCTCGTAACCCTTGAAGTCGGCGCGCATGGCGTCGCGAATCTCGGCCAGCGTGGTCACCTTGTCCTCGAAGACGCACTTCTTGATGGCGGCCAAGGAGTCAACGACGGTGCCGAAGCCCATGGACTCGAAGTATCCGATGTCAACGCCGCCCGGGATGAACTCGGTGTGCAGGTCAAGGCCTTCCTTCATGCACAAGTCGTGTGCGCAGGACAGAAGCGGTGCCGCGAAGTGACGCTCGCGCAGGCGATCGATGCTCTTCTGCTGAATGAAGGCGTGACGCAGAAGGTTCTTAGCCTGGATGACGTAGGCGTTCCAAACGTCATCGAAGGTCTTGAAGTTCTCAACGTCGCCGGTCTCGACGCCCAGAAGCTCGTCGCCGGTCTTAAGCGTGCGACCGTTGTACATCAGCATCTCGATAGCGGATGCGAAGTTGATGTAAACGCCGCCCGAAGTGAACGTGTCGCGGTTGACCATACGGGCCTCGGCGCAGCCGGAAACGGCGTAGTCGTAAGCCTCTTCGATCGTGGCGCCGTTCGAGACCAGCTGAAGCACGATCTCCTCGTCGTTCAGAAGCTTGGGGAAGCCGCTGCCTTCCTTGATGGTGTCGGCAACCTCTTCGAGGTAACGACGCGGAGAAAGCGCATGAACACGAGCTGCCAGGTCGGGGTAATGCATCGGGAACTCACGCTTGGAGCGCAGGAACAGGTAGGTAAGCTCGTTGGTTGCATCTTCGCCGTCGGGGGTCTGACCGCCGATGGTAACCGCCTCCCAGTGAGCATAACCCTCGTTGAACGCGCCGCCCGTGGTGGACATGTACAAGTCGATGAACTGGGACATGCCAACCCACATGCACTCCAGGTACTCCATAGCCTGCTCGTCGGTCAAAATGCCGGCTTCCTTATCGGCCTTGAAGTACGGATACAGGTACTGATCCATGCGGCCGTTGGAGATGATCGTGCCGGTCTTCTGCTCGAGGCGGCTGAACATCTGGATGAACCACTGCGACTGGATTGCATCACGGAAGTTTTCGGCCGGGAACTCGGGGACGCGGCGACAACGTGCTGCGATCTCTTCCATCTCCTGCTTGCGGACGGGGTCGGCGCACTTGGCAGCCTCGGCCTCGTACAGGTCTGCGTAGCGGTTCGCCCAAAGGACGATGGCGTCGCAGGTCATGATGATGGCCTCGTAGAAGGGTTTCTTGTTCACGTTGTCCAGCGGATCGAACGGATCAAGAGCATCGAGCTTCTCCTGAGCCTCGGCCTTGATGCCCGAGAAACCGCGCTTCAGAAGCTTCTCGTAGTCGATAACCCACTGATTCGAGGAACGGAACGAAGCGGTCTCGTTGACGATGTAGCGGGAGGTGGACTTCTCGGTGGGCTCGTAGGTGACCTTCAGGGTGTCTTCAGGCAGAGCGTCGTACAGATCGTTGAAGAAGGTCTTGCCGGTGCCGTTCCTGCCGTCCCAGTACGGGGCGATGTCGTTCAGGATGGTCTGCTTGGTTTCCTCGGTCATGTCGAATGGGGATGTGGTGCGCGTCGGAAGAAGGCGAATGGCTTCTTCGTAGATGTCGCCGTCAAGCTCGGGGTACAGGATGCCGTAACGGCCCGGGCAACCAACGCGACCGCAGATCAGGCTGTCTTCCTCGACGTAAACCGTGATGTGCTCGGCGATGTTCTTCAAAGCCTTGGCCCAGCGAAGCGTCAAATGCTCGCCCTCGGTCTGCATCATCGACTCGGTAAAGTACTTGCCGCGCTCAGCATCGATAACGGGCTTCAGGTTCTGCACACGATCGAGGATCTTGAAAACGCGCTCCCTGCCGTTCTTGTAGCTCATGTCGCCGTTCTGGACATCGACAAGGTGTTGCTCCTGGGGCGATAGTTCCCTGCAGCACTCGGTGATGTTGATCTCTGCCATGGTTTCCACCCTTTCTGAAGAATGATTTCTTGGGATTCGGAGCGAAGCTCGGGCCGCGGTTCCCTTGCCTCGGGTTTAACGCTTTCGGCTTGCCATGTTTTCCTTCACGTTCAAGCCGGTGACTTAACTATAGCCATAGGCTGCATTGATGTTGTCATCACGTGAGCCTATGTCGTTGCAGCCCGCCCGATGATGCAAGTTTTGTTTGCATGTCGCGGAGTCGTGACAGGCTGCAGGATCGAAAACGTAATGCTTTAAGCAAATGAACTGCGGTTACGCTTCATCAATTCAACAGGTTCGGCAGCCACATGGACAACGCCGGAATGTATGTGACCAGCAGCAGAACGACGATCGTCAGAGCGAGCATTGGCAACACAGCCTTGACGATATCCTCAAGCCTGAGCTTGGAAACACTGCTGCCAACGAAGAGGTTGATGCCAACAGGCGGGGTGATCATGCCGATTGCAAGGTTCAGGACGATGATGACGCCGAAGTGAACCGGGTCGACGCCCAGGGAGGTGACGATCGGAAGAAGCAGCGGAGTAAGGATGACGATGGCAGCCAGAGCTTCCATGAACATGCCAACCACAAGGAGCATGACGTTGATGACAAGCAGGATGACGTACACATTGGAGCTGATGCCCAGGATAGCCTGCGCGACCATGTTCGGGATGTTCTCGAGAGTCATGATATTGCCGAAGATGGTGGCCATGGCCATCAGCAGGATGATGATGCACGAGCTGTTGGACGAGTCAACCAAAACAGGGACGATGTTCTTCTTGGTGATGCCTTTGTAGCCGAAGACGCCAACCAGCAAACTGTACAAAGCAGCGATAGCAGCAGCCTCGGTCGGGGTGCACAGGCCGGAGTAGATGCCACCAAGGATGATTACGATGACGATCAACGCCCATTTTGCCTGCCACGTGGTCTTGCCAACCAACTGCCAATGGTTCTCATGGCTCTCACCACGCCAACCGTGCTTCTTGGCCATATAGAACGTGAAAAGCATAAGAACCAGGCCAACCAGAAGGCCCGAGGTAATGCCGGCCTCGAACAACTTGGTGATAGAGGTCGAAGAAGAAACGCCGTAAACAACGAACGGGTTCGAAGGCGGAATCAGAACACCGACAGTGCCTGCTGCGGCAACCAGCGCCACCGAGAAGTGCTTGTCATAACCGCGCTCGATCATTGCAGGGATGGTAAGCGTACCGATTGCAGCAACGGTTGCAGGGCCGGAACCGGACATAGCCGCGAACAACATGCAGCACAGAACCGTTGCCATGCCGAAGCCGCCGGGAAGACGCCCGAGCATTGCGTCGCACATGGTAAGCAGTCGCTTGGACAGACCGCCCTCGCCCATGAACACGCCGGCGGCAACGAACAGGGGGATGCAGATGATGGTAACGCTGTCGATCGCGGTGTACGCCTGCGTCGCGATGTAGGAAATGGGGAGCGTCGCGGAGGCGTGCATCGTAACCAACGCCGAAAAGCCAAGGCAAATGGCAATCGGCACGCCCATCACCAGGGTGATGACGAAGTAACCGAACAGGTACGCGATGGAACCAAGCTGGATCTTAAGCAATGCGGGAAGCAGAATGATCAAACCCAGAGCAAAGCCGATGAAGATGTCCTTGACGGAGGTCTCCTGAGCCAGGGCCTTCAAGTCTTGCGCAAGCCTGATCAGAATGAGCGCAAAGCCAATGGGGAGAATCAGGTAGAACGTAGCGTACGAGATGCCCATAGCCGGCGTCGTCTGCGGGAACATCATCAACGTGTTGATGTGCTTAGTGCCGTAAAAGAAGATGGCGGCGCCCAGGATGAAGAAGAACAAGTCGGATGCAGCCCACACGCGCTTTTGCCAAATCTGCGGAAGCTTGCCTACGGCAGCGTCAACGCGGATGAGGTCGCGATTGCGAATGCTTAAAGGAACGGCCAGGTACGTAAGCCAAATGAAGACCGCTCGTGCAAGTTCCTCAGTCCAGGAAAGGTCAGGGTTCAGATGCATGATCGAAACGGCGACATATCGTCCGATGGATTCGTAGGACAGAAGCAGGATCAAGGCCATCATCAAGATCGAGCACAAAACCTTCTCGAGGTTGAAGTCAAGCCACTGGAACACGGTTTTCGCGGGCTTCAAATCGTGAGAATCACCTTGATTCACTGCGAGGATCTGATCCTCGAGGCACAGCGTGCAGTGCTCTTGGTCGGTCAGGCCCATGATATCGGGGCTGGTGCTGGGCGTTTTAGTTTCTTTCGCACTCATTACTTGCTCGCCTCCTTAGAAGCACCAAGAAGCTGATAGTCGTCAGACTGGGTGGCGCGAATCATGTCAACGCACTCTTGCGGGATCGACTTGCCAACGAAGCTGTCCCAAACAGGACGCGTGATGTCCTTGAACTCCTGAAGCTCGGCCTCGGTCGGATCGTAAATGTTCGTACCGGCGTCGATCATCTTCTGCTTGTTCTTAGCCTCGTTCTCGAAGCAAATGGCACGCTGCCAAACAAGTGCTTCGTGGCAGGCGTCAGTAAGAATTTGCTTCTCGTTGTCGGTAAGCTTGTTCCAGGTGCCGGTACCCATGGTCAGGATATGCATCGAGTAGTTGTGACGCGATTCGATGCCGTATTTCAGCGCCTCGTTGTGCTTTGCCGAAAGCAGAAGCGACCAGGTGTTGCCCTCGCCGTCAACCGTGCCCTGAGTCAATGCCGTGAAGGTCTGGCCCCATGCAACGGGCATGGCCTGCGCGTTAAGGGCACGCACAACGCCAACCTCGACCTTCGAGTCGGTGGTGCGGATTTTGGTGCCGTCCATGTCGGCAACCGACTTGATCTGCTTCTTCGCCATGGCGAAGTTACGGTAGCCGTACTCGGTGTACATCAACAGCTTCAAGCCACGCTGGCTGGTGACCTCGTCGAAATACTTGCCAAGTTCACCGTAGTCGATGGCATCGTAGAGGTTTTGCTGGTATTGCTTGTCGGTAACGTAGGGCAAGTCGAATGCGCCGAACTCGGGGATGAATCCCGAGAAGTTCGGGCTCGAGCAGCTTGCCATGTCAAGCGTACCCTCCTGCACCGCTTCCGTGGTCACGCGGTCAGATCCCAGAACGGCGTTTGCGTAATGGTCGATTCGCATTGCACCGCCCGATTTCTCGGCAACGAGCTCGGCAAGTTTGTCGTAACCAAGCGTGATGTTGTCGCCAGTTGCCATCGGGTTAGCAAGGCGAAGGACCTTCACCTTGTCTGAAGCCGCGACGCCGCATCCGGTTGCCGTGGTAGCGAACATAGCCGCCGCGCCCACCGCAGCACACGACTTCAAAAAGTTCCTGCGAGTAATGCTTTTAGTACCCATCAGTTCACTCCCTTTCCCATGACGATCAGCTCTCCCGCGATTTCCGCCCTGAAAAAGATGAGGGCATGACACGTCGCGATAGAACCGATCAGCTTCAAGAAGAAGCGATCATGGCGAGATGGATTAAGAGCCCGGACTTGCGCCTTCCATTCGCTTGACCAGGCATCCCTTTCGTGTTGTTGCGTCCAACAACGTTCAGCATGCATGAACTCCGATTCACAGTTTATTCATATAGGTGTTCTTAATTTCGCTATAGTTACCCTTTATGGTTGCATCTGGGTATCATCTGCAATTAAAACTTGCAGCTTATAAATAACGCAGGCCCCAACCGATGCCGTTAAGGTTTGATTAACCTGCGGCTGAACAGGCTATTATTAACAAAAGGCAATTAAACGAAGGGGAGCCATGAGGACGAAGCAGCTTGCCGACCTTGTCGAGATCGCGAAATGCAGTTCGATGAGCGTTGCGGCGAAGAACACGCATACTTCTCGCCAAGCGCTGACGAATTCCATTCAAAGCCTCGAGCAAGAACTTGGTTGCCAGATCATCGAAAGCAGCAAGCGCGGCGTGCGTCTTACCGAGGAAGGCGAAAAGGTCCTCATAGCAGCACAGGAGATCCTTTGCCGCCTTGAAATACTCAAGGCGGATCTTGCTGACGTCGAAGATGTGAACACGCGCATTCGCGGAAAGATCACGCTCTGTCTTTCCCCTATGCTGAACATCTCGATCTTGCCCTATGCGTTCACGGAATTCCGTTCACACTACCCGAACGTGTCCATCTTCACGTCCGAGAAATACCGCGAGGAAATCATCAGCCAAGTCGCTCACGACAAGGACACCTGCGGTATCTTGCTTGTCTCGAAGCTTATCGACGAGTTCTTCGCAGAAATCCCCGAAAACGTCGAGCTCATCGAGCTTAAGACCTACCCTATTTACATAGCGATGTCCCCACGCCACCCTCTGGCCAGCCAGAAGTCGATCTCGATCAACACGCTTACGCAGTATCCGATCGTCGTGTTCGAAGTCGGCGGAGCCGTGGGCGTGCATGCACTGTCGAAGCTGTCCGACGACATCGACGTATGCCTGTCCACCAGCAACCCGCGAATCTGCGAGAACGTCTTGAATCGCGACCACGCCGTCATGTACAGCTTCCCGCCCTACACCAAGTACAACGTCTTCGACGATTTCCGCCATATCCCCGTCAGCGATAAGCGCGCGACGCTCACCACGTACATTGCCATCAACAAGGAAATGTCGAAGGACATGCGTCAGCTGGTCTCGCTGTTCGTGAACACGTTCGCCCAGTACTTATAAGCAAAAAGGCAAACGAAAAGCGGAGGCGGACCCTCCACACCGGGTACTCCGCCTCCGCTTAGTCCGCTGATCGCTGAAAGCGCGTGTAAGCAATCTATCGGTTCGTTATCTCGGTTTCGCAGGGATCCCCCGCCGCCATGCGGACGATTCCGCCCACGCCGCACTCTACCATGCTGCTTACTGCCGCATCCGTGTAGAACGCCATATGCTGCGTGATCACGACGTTGCCGAACTGCATCAGGTAGAACAGATCGCGATTTGCCAGCGTCTCGGTGCGATGATCTTGATGCACCATGCCTTTTTCACCTTCGATGGTGTCCATGCCGATGGCGCCGATTTTCTGACTTTCGATGCCCTCAACCAAAGCGGCAGTGTCCATAAGGTCACCGCGCGAGCAGTTCACCAGAATCACGTCGTCCTTCATCTTGGCGATGGTTTCGGCGTTGATGATATGACGCGTCTCGGGCAAACCGGGCAGATGCAACGTGATGACGTCGCTCTCGCGCAGCAGTTCGTCCAGCGAGACATAGGTGGCGTATTTCTTAACCGGTTCCTTCTCGCGGTGGTCGTACGCCAAGACACGGCAACCGAAACCCGAAAGCAGCTCGATAACCTTGCTGCCAATGTGGCCGGTTCCCATAACACCCACCGTCAGGTCTTTCAGCTCGCGACCCTGAAGCCCCTCGAGCGAGAAATCGTTCACACGAGCGCGCCACGATGCCTGCTTGTACTTTCGCATGCAGACAAGGATCATCATGATGGTGAATTCCGCAACGCCGTTCGGTGCGTAACTTGCATTGCAAACGCGAATGCCCAGTTCACGCGCGGCGGCAAGATCAATATGGTCGTAACCGATGGTGCGCGTCGAAATGAACCCAACACCGCGCTTCGCCCATTCCTCAAGCAACGGGCGGTCGATGCGTCCCTGCCCCAGCATGGTAACGCCCTTGAAGCCGGAAACCATTTCGACGTTTTCGAGCGACGGAATCTCGCCGGTGATCTTCACTTCGACGCCCCAACGCTCCATCTGAGCCTGAAAAGCCGCCTTTTCATCGTCGCGAACCTCGAAAGCAATGATCTTCATACCCAGCATCCTTGATCTCCCGCCACTATTCCCGAAAGTTATCTTTAGCGCACTGCATTGTAGTCAAGAAATGCGACAGGTGTGTTAACAAAGCCGTTCGCTAAGCCAGCGAATGCCCTTCGCAACGCGCAAAGCCGGATCTTTGAAGTGATTGCCGGGATTCATTTCGAATGTGCTAATCGAACCGCAATGGGCGAAGATGCGCTGGATCTGCCGCGTGTCGTCCTCGACGGTTCGAAGCAGCCTGTTCGGCGTGCGAGCCTCCTTGCCACCAAGCGAGAAATACGAGAACGAAACGACCCCATCAACCACACGATCGGAAACATACTCCCGAAATCCGGGATACCAAAGCGAGCCCGACACGCTTGCCACGGCAGAGAACAATTTGCTTTCGAAAGTGGCCCATACCGCGAACAACCCCGCAAGCGAGTAGCCGGCTATCGCACGAACGATCTTAGCCTCCCCAAGAACGGCCTCGGCACGGGGAACGATCTCCTGCTCGAGCAAAGCCAATTGAGCGGCGGCTTTTCCCGCAAAAGGAGCATCGTCGCCGAACAGCCCTTCGGACGCCCACGGCGTCATGGCGTCATTCCAAGCAAAACCCTCGATGAACACCAAGACAACGCCCGAGACGCCGAGTTTTTCGCATTGAGATGCGATTTCTTGCGGTTCGTTCGGTGCCACATGAAGGTACACCACAGGAAGCGCGCCGTCTTCACCATGACAACCAAGCATGCAAACACTTACGCGCTGCCCCGCTACCTCGATTGTTTCCATAAGAAAGGCTCCTTCAGTTGAAAGCTGCACCGAAGACAGCGGTCGAAGCCTTATGCAATGGCCCTTTCCATCTGCAGGCGCTCGTAGCCGTCAATGACTTTGTCGAAGTAGGTTTCCGCGTACGACAAGTAAATGCCACGCCATTCACCGGCGCTTCCACCCGACGCCTCTTTCACCAACGACCACAGATACCAGCACCAACCAGCCAACGCAACGTAAGCGAAGTTATGGCAGCGCTCGGCCAACGTGGCGGGACGACCGAAATACGCATCAAGCGCATCAGAGGCTTCCTGCTCGGAAAGCTGGCAACACACGGTAAAAGTACCGAAGTCGTGCGCGTAGTCGGACATGCCCGCATACTCCCAGTCGATAAGATGCATGCCATCGTTTTCGTCCACGAGAATGTTCATCGTAAAGAAATCGTTATGCGTCAGACACACCGGGGCACAATCGGCGTTCGAATAGGCAGCAACGACAGCCGCCTTCATGCGCAAGCGATTGAACGACTCGTCGGTGATAGGGCCTTTGCGCAGAAGCAAGCGCTCGTAACGGCGGCTTTCCACGTAAAAGTCGAACGCACGCTTCAAGGTTGCATCCGACTGATGCAGGTCATGGATCATTTTCATCGCCGCGGCAACCTGCTCGGGGTTGTGGGCGTCAAGCTCGCGGCAGTTCGTGATGAAACGCGAGATCTTCCAACCAGTACGCTCATCCTCGAACACGAACGTGCCATCAAGGCCAAGCTTGAGCGCAACGCGCTGGGCGTCCACCTCGGCCTTTCGATTGATAAGATCCTCGGTACCGATGCCGGGCATACGGTACACGAACTCGCCCTTCGGCGTGGCGAAATGCCAAGACTCGTTGGTAAGGCCCTGCTTCATGGGCCAAATATCAGTGACCTCTTCGCGCGTGGCACCAAGGATTGACCGAATGTGATCGTATGCAACAGAAGGCAAGACGCATTCTTCCGCGTTAAAACCCTCTTCAACAGAAGGCGCAGTTTCACATGAATCGTTTCCGACCATGCCCCCCCAACCAGTAAAAGATATTAAAATCGATCAGCGAGGTCCCCAACAGACATAAAAACTCGCCGATTTCGTAGGTTGGATTGTATGCGCCTTGTTCATTATTGTAAAGGGATCGTAAATTTTCGAACAAGCTCTTCACGCACGCCTTACATAGCGGTTTGAACGCCGCAAAGCCAACGCGGCTATCAAGCTAGATGTTCGCGTATTCGCCGAAATCAAGCACATCAGGATAATGTTCCTTGCGTTTGTCTGCCGGCGGAAGCTGCATGAAGTCGCCATAGAACTCGTACAGCAGCTTTTCGGTGTTCTTGGCAATGGGGATCATGGTGTCCTCAAACGGGACCATGCGCACAGGATACAGATCGTCGCGCAAATACGTGCAGGTGAAACGGTTGGTATCGCACACGTAGCCAACACGCTTGGTGGAGAAATCATCCTTATAGCGAGTCATGGCATCAAGCGCACGCTTGTTGAAATCGATGTTGCGCAGGCCGGGGAGCTTCAGTATGCCGCGCATGACGTTCGTTCCCGTGCGAAGGATTTTCGCACGAGCGTCGTTGCCGGCAATGTAGGGGTTCTCGATACCCTTCACAATAGCGAGCTTATTGTTGAACCATGCATCCCAAGCCTGGCTTTTGTATGCCCCCTCGTCGTCAGCCAGGTTGTCCATGGCGAACAGATCCAAGAAAATGCCCGAAGGACAATCCATGGTGGCAAGCGCCGAATCGCGAAACTCGGTTCCCTTCAGCATCATGCGAAACGTTGCCATGGGATAGCGCGGATCGATCTGCGAACTGAGCATTTCATACTTATCGGAATGATCGCGTTGGACGATTTCGGTGAGTTTGTCCAAGTCGGGGCGCGGCATGCAAATGTCGATGTCGTCATCCCACGGGATAAAGCCCTTATGACGCAAAGCGCCAATGGCGGCACCATATGCAACGAACCAGGTGATGTCGTTTTCTTCGCAGATCTTCGAGAAGTCCTTAAGCATCATGAGCATGACGCGATGGAGCTGACGGAGCCTGTCGTCGGTGACGAATTCCTCTTGATTTGCCTGATCCCCCATAACAACACCTATCTGAATAGATGAAGGCAGCCCCCAACGAACCGCCCGATTTGCAACTAAACAGTGTATCAAGAACCCGTAAAACTGAACAGATCCGCCCCTCATGCAATTCATGCGGTTTCTGTCTTGTCACCTGTTAGGTTAGGTATATACTCAGTCAGCATTTCAACACGCAAACGAAAGGACGCGCGCACGATATGAAAGAACTGCTCAAACGCAAAGGGGTCGAGATCTCCGCGCAACGCTACCTCATCGACGCTCTGGGGGCCATGGCTCAAGGCCTGTTCGCCTCCCTTCTTATGGGAACCATTCTTTCCACCCTTGGCACGCAGCTGGGCGTGCAGGCATTCAGCGACGCCGGCGCATTCGCCAAGGCTGCAGCCGGCCCGGCTATGGCGGTCGCCATCGGATACGCGCTGAAGTCGCCTTCGCTGGTACTGTTCAGCCTGGTAGCTGTTGGCGCCGCTGCTAACAGCCTGGGTGGCGCAGGCGGCCCTCTTGCCGTTCTGGTGGTCGCAATCGTCGCAACCGAGTGCGGCAAGCTGGTTTCGGGCGCCACCAAAATCGACATCCTGGTCACGCCGTTCGTCACCATCATGGTGGGCAGCCTGCTCTCGTACGCCATCGCCCCCAGCATCGGCGCTGCAGCCAGCTCGTTCGGCACCCTCATCATGTGGGCAACCGATCTTCAGCCCTTCCTTATGGGCATCGCCGTGTCGGTCATCGTCGGCGTCGCGCTCACCTTGCCCATCTCTTCGGCGGCCATCTGCGCCGCACTCGGTCTGAC
>CAKTWD010000018.1 GCA_934630485.1 uncultured Eggerthellaceae bacterium
GTGAAGGCGTCGTGCCCGATTTGGAAGGCGTATCGAATGGTACGGCGGCAGTGCTGATGGTGTGCATTCTTGGCTTCAACGTGATCGCGCGTTTTGTCGGTAAGGCGTTGGAAAAGAGGTTGACCAGCGAATGAGCAATAAGGAAAAGCAGCAGGCGCTGGTTTCGACCAACGCATTGACGGTGACGTACGGAACGCACGAGGCGCTTCATGAAACGGCTTTGACGTTCGCGGAAGGCGAGGTGACGGCGCTGATCGGGCCGTCGGGTTGCGGCAAGTCGACGTTTTTGCGTTGTTTGAACCTGATGAATCGCGAAATTCCTTCATGCAAGGTTAGCGGTGAGATCGATTACCACGGTCGCAACATCAACGCGTCGCATGAGAATCTTTTCGAGCTGCGTAAGTCCATAGGCATGGTGTTTCAGCAGCCGACCCCGTTTCGCAAGTCGATTCGCGACAACATTCTTTTCGCACCTAAGCGTCATGGCTTGGTGACAGGCAAGGAAGCTGCGGATGAGTTGGTCGAGGGATCTCTTCGTGCGGCGGCGCTTTGGGACGAGGTGAAGGACAAACTGGATAAAAGCGCCTATGCGCTTTCGGGTGGCCAGCAGCAGCGTTTGTGCATCGCGCGTACGCTGGCCATGCATCCGGACGTCGTTTTGTTTGACGAGCCGTGCAGCGCCCTCGATCCGATTTCGGCGTTTGCGATAGAAGAGACCATTCGCGATATTGCCTCAACGGGGATCTGCTCGATCATCGTGACGCATAACATGGAGCAAGCGACGCGCGTTTCTGACAGGACGGCATATTTTTACCTGGGCGATATGGTTGAGACGGGCCCGACCAAGGAGATCTTCGGGTCGCCGAAGGATTCCCGTTTGCAGGATTACTTAAGCGGAAGGTTCGGGTGATCGAAATGCTGTCAGAAGAAATCGCCGCAATGGAGCGGGAACTTTCAGATGCGCCGTCGATCATATCGCTTGAGCATTTCAACCTGTGGTACGACGATTTTCAGGCGCTGAAAGACATCTCGTTGGAGATTCCACGCAACAAAGTTACTGCTTTCATCGGCCCGTCGGGCTGCGGTAAGTCGACGTTGTTGCGGACGTTCAACCGCATGTGCGACTTCGTTCCCAGCGTGAAAACTGAGGGAACGCTGCTTATGGGCGGGAGAAACATCTTCTCAATGGATAGCAACGAGCTGCGTGTTTTGGTGGGAATGGTGTTTCAGCATCCCAATCCGTTTCCGATGAGCATCCGCGACAACATTTTGTACGGCCCAAGACGTATGGGCAGGCTTTCCCGCGCCGATGCCGACGAGATCGTTGAACGCAGTTTACGAGACGCCGGTTTATGGGACGAGGTTAAAGACAAGCTGGGGCAAAGCGGGCAGGGAATTTCGGGTGGTCAGCAGCAGCGCCTGTGCATTGCAAGGGCGCTTGCTGTGAACCCGCAGGTTCTGCTGATGGATGAACCCACCAGCGCTCTTGACCCGATTTCGACCGGGCTTGTCGAAGAGCTGATGATGAGCTTAGCGGGCGATCACACTGTCGTTGTCGTTACGCACAACATGCAGCAGGCGGCTCGCGTTGCCGATAAGACCGCATTTTTCTACTTGGGTGAGCTTATCGAGGAAGGCCCGACGAAGCGTCTGTTCGCGGACCCGCGGGAGAAGCGCACCAACGATTACCTTACGGGAAGGTTCAGCTGATGCAGACTCGTACTGTTTATATGAAACAACTCGAAAACCTTGATTCGCTTTTGTCGGATCTTGCAAGCAATACGGCGCTCGATATCCGCAAGACCGCACGCGGCTTGGCGGGCGACAAAGCTTGTGCTCAGGAGGTCTGTGAAGACGGCGCCGTCGTTTCGCGCATGCGCTCGGACATCGAAGGGCTTTGCCTCGACATCATGTTGATGCAGCAGCCCCTGATCGGAGCCGACCTCCGTTTCGTGTCCGGGTCGTTCCGCGTGGTGAGCGACTTGTGCCATATTGCCGAGAAGGCGGCCTCTATCGCAAAGCTGGCCCAGCGCATTCCCGTTGAGACGTATTCGTCTCTTATCGTTCAGTTCGACGAGGCTTCGGCTCGTGTAGCGGACATGGTGGATGCGGCCTATCTGTCCTTCAAGCAGTCGGACGAAGCGGCTGCGGAAGCGGTCTTCTTGATGGATGACGCCGTCGACGAGTTGTACCGCCAAGTGTCCCAGGCGGTTGTCGACCTGATCAAGAATGGAGACACAGACGCTGAGTACTTGCCCGAAGTTTTGATGATCGCGAAGTACTACGAGCGCATGGGTGACGATGCTCAGCGCGTTGCTGCGTGGACGGTGTTCCGGGTTACCGGTGAGCATCGCGTTGCGGGCGGTCATAGGGTAAACTCGGTTGGAGAGTAGCGGCCGAATCGGTCTTCGGTTGCACGGAAGGTGATACCGTTGGTCTACCTGGTCGAAGACGACGAGAACGTTCGCAATCTGGCGATTTACGCACTGCGCCACGCGGGGATCCATTCCGAGGGGGCGGCGAACGACGTTGAATTCAGGGAGCTTTGTTCGAATAAGCTTCCCGATGTGATCGTGCTTGACGTCATGCTTCCTGGAACGGACGGCGTCGAGATCTTGCGTCGCGTCAGGCGGACCCCAGGGCTTTCGCGCGTTCCGGTGATGATGGCGACGGCGAAGAACGCGGAGCTCGACATCGTTTCAGCGCTTGATGCGGGTGCGGACGAATACATCACGAAGCCTTACGGCATGATGGAGCTGGTCAGTCGTGTGAGGGCGCTGCTTCGTCGTGTTGGCGACTGGTCGACGCCCGCCGATAACGAGAGTGCGTTGGTTGTCGGCCCGATTAGCGTGGTCCTTTCAAGCAGGCTTGCTTCATGCGAGGGCAAGGAGCTCGAACTGACCATGCGCGAGTTCGATTTACTTGCGTATCTGATGCAGAACGCCGGCGAGGTTTTCTCGCGCGATGCGTTGCTGAAGAACGTGTGGGGTTGGGATTTCAGCGGCGGAAGCCGTACCGTGGACATGCATGTTCTGACATTAAGGCAGAAACTTGGCAACCACGCCGATATGATCGAAACGGTTCGAGGAGTGGGATATCGCCTGGTCAAAGATGCAGACGAACACCCCAAGAGGGATTAAGGGAACGGGTTCAGCAGATGATCTATTACGTTGAAGACGATGGGAACATTCGCGATCTTGCGATTTACGCATTGAAGCAGGCGGGGTTCGAGGCTGTTGGATTCGCCGACGCCCCCGAGTTTTTTGCTGCTTGCAAGCGACGCGTGCCCGAGCTCGTGCTTCTTGACATCATGCTGCCGGGCGTCGACGGGCTTGAGATCCTTCGCATCGTTCGCGAAAACCCAACGATGAAGCATGTTCCTGTCATGATGCTTACCGCCAAAGGCACCGAATTCGACAAGGTGACGGGCCTTGATGCTGGCGCAGACGACTATTTGGCCAAGCCATTCGGCATGATGGAGCTGGTAAGCCGCGTGAATGCCTTGCTGCGTCGCGCCCAGGCTCCGGCAACGGCCACCGACGACAATTATGCAGTGGGCCCAATCGAGCTTCGCTCTTCCTCGCACACGGTCACTGCCGGCGGCGAGCCCGTTGCGCTTACCCTAAAGGAGTTCGATCTGCTTCGTGCCCTGATGCGCCATGCGAACAGGGTCCTTACGCGCAGTATGCTTCTGGAGGAAGTATGGGACATGTCGTTCGCAGGTGAAACGCGCACGGTCGACGTTCACATCCAGACACTTCGTCAGAAGCTGGCCGCAGCCTGCGAGGGGTCGGATGCGTGCATTCAAACCGTTCGCGGGGTAGGCTACTGCATCAAAGAGCAAGAATAGGGGCGGAGGCGTCGTTTGAACCCGCGGATCGACAGCATGCATAGCCTTTCGGGGCGCATTTTCAGGAACGTCCTTGTGTTCACGCTGGCCGTCGTATTGGCGTTTGCCGTTGCCTTGACCAGCATTTTCTTCTTCATGTACGAACGCGATGCTGAAAGCAATTTGGTTGCCTCGGCCGAGCGTGCTGCCAGCATTTTGGAGGATGTTCCCACACAAGATGCCGCCACGATGCTGTCCGAGCAGTTCGAAGGTGCGATGCGCTTCACGCTGATCAGCAAGAACGGCTTGGTTCTGTACGACAACGAAGCCGATGCGTCGAAGATGGACAACCATGCGAACCGTCCCGAGGTTGAAGAGGCCGCGAAAAGCGGCGAATCCGAGACCATCCGCTACTCGGCGACCTTGGGGACCGATACCGTTTACGCGGCCCGACAGCTTAGCGACGGGCGCATCATCCGCCTTTCCGAGACGCGCCACTCCCTTGTCGCGTTCCTTGGTGCGATGGTGCTTCCCGCGATCGCTCTGCTTGTGGTGGTGGCTGGCCTGGTGTTCCTTCTTTCGCGCCGCCTGACAAGCCGTATCATGAGCCCCATCAATGCGCTTGATGTCTCCAACCCGCTCGATAACGAGATCTACGACGAGATGGAGCCGCTTCTGCGCCGAATCGATTTCCAGCAGGCGCTTCTTCGTCAGCAGAACACCGAGCTCGCCAAGGCCGAGAGCATGCGTCGCGACTTCTCCAGCAATGTCAGCCACGAGATGAAGACGCCCCTTCAGGTTATCAGCGGCTACGCCGAGCTGATGAAAGGCGGCGTGGTTCCCTATGGGGATTGCCAGAAGTTCGGCGGTCTGATCTACGATGAGGCGCAGGCTATGCGCGGTTTGATCGACGATGTTCTTACGCTGTCGAAGCTTGACGAAAGCGCCTTCGACAACGAGGGCGTGCCCATCGATCTGGGCGGGGTGGCGAAGTCCATGGCCGCGCGACTGCAAAGTTTCGCCGAGGAGCGCGAGGTTGACGTTATCGTGAAGGGTCCGGGAGCTTATATTTCGGGCAATGAATCGCTTGCTGACGAAATGACGTACAACTTGATTGAGAACGGCATCCGGTATAACCACAAGGGCGGTAAGGTGACGGTTGAGGTTGACGAGTACGCCGGCGTCGACGGGAAGACGATGGCGCGCATGCGCGTTTCCGACACCGGTATGGGGATCCCCTCCGACATGTGCGACAAGGTGTTCGAGCGCTTCTTCCGCGTTGATAAAAGCCGTTCGAAAGAGACGGGTGGCACGGGTTTAGGCCTCGCTATCGTTAAGCACGCGGTCATGTACCACGGCGGCACCATCAAGGTGGACAGCGCCGAAGGGAAGGGCACCACGTTCACGCTGCTCATCCCTGCGCTTGAGGGGTAGGCCGGTCGGCGCGGCTGTTTATTTCGTGGCAAAACCCCCGCGATCATCTGGGGTCATGCGCGCGTCTGTATACTGAATGGAACCAATACGAACAAGGGACGCTGTTTGCCAAAGGCGAGGGGCTTTTGGCAAGGAGCTTTCTGCATTCTCGGAGGGATCCCACGTGACTGACATTTCCACCGAAATCGTCAAGGCCGGCAAAGCCGCCTTGGTAAACGACGATATCCTGAACCATCTCTTCGACGAGCTGAACGGCGATTCTCGTCGCAACCGTCAGAACGCCGCGGCGGCGCTGAACGTCGTTGCCAAGGAAGATCCCGAGCGCGTTGCGAAGAACGCCGACGATTTCGTCGACGCGCTCGATCGCGATGAGGCCCGTACGCGTTGGGAGTCGCTCGAGGTGCTTACCCGCATTGTGTCGGTGAATTCGCGCGTGTGCGACAAGGCTGTCGACGGTGCCGAGTCGTCGCTTTTCGACGAGGACAGCGGCCCGGTCCGTTTGGCTGCGATGCGTTTCCTGTGCAAGCTTGGCGGAACTACCGAGAAGCGCTCCGAGAGGGTTTGGCCCCTTATCGACGAGGGCATCCAGTGCTATCACGGCGACATCGAGTTCGATGACATGCTCACGGCCCTTACCGAGTTCTCCACGGGTGCCTTGGCTCCCGAAGTCAAGAAGGCGTTCGCCGATCGCATGCGTTTCGACGCCGAGCATGGCAGGGGATCGCTTCGTCATCGTGCGCAGGCAATCGTAGAAAATCTGGAAGCCTAGTTTCCAAGCAGTTAAGCGCAGGTTTCATGCCTGCGCTTTTTTCTTTTGGGGTGTAACCTTTCGGTACGACCGAAACTAGGAGGTCCCATGACCGAAGAACGCCCGTACAGCGCCGAATCGCTGATTGTCGGCCCGCAAACCTACCGCTATTATCCCGTTTCGCAGGTGAAGGGTTCGAAGAGCCTCCCGTACTCGCTTACGGTTCTGCTTGAGAACGTGCTTCGTTGCGCCTGTTCCGCCGAAGAGGCACGCGTTCTTGCCGACCGCGTTGTCTCGGCGGGCTTGTCCGGCCAGGTGGGCAGCGAGGTTGAGTTCTCGCCGTCCCGCGTTTTGTTCCAAGACTTCACGGGTGTTCCCGTGTTCGTCGATTTCGCGGTCATGCGCGAGGCATGCGCTGATTTAGGCGGCGATCCGGCCAGGATCAACCCGCAAATTCCATGCGATTTAATCATCGATCATTCCGTCATCGCCGATAAGTTCGGCTGCGCGTCGGCCTTGTCCGACAACATGGCGCTTGAATTCCAGCGCAACAACGAGCGCTACAGCTTCCTGAAGTGGGCACAGCGCTCTTTCGAGAACGTGCGCATCGTGCCGCCCGGAGTTGGCATCTGCCATCAGCTGAACATCGAGAAGTTCGCAAAGGTCGCCATGGTCCGTAACGCGGACGGTGCGGTTGTCGATGCTTCCGAAGCCGCCGAATGTCCGGTAGACGAGCAGGCAAACGGCGAGCTGGATAACCTTCCGCTTGCATACTTCGACACGTTGGTTGGTACCGATAGCCACACGCCCACGGCAAACGGCATCGGCGTTTTAGGTTGGGGCGTCGGCGGTATCGAAGCCGAGGCTGCGGCTTTGGGCCAGCCTATCACCACGCTTGTCCCGAAGGTGATCGGCGTTCGTTTGGTAGGCGCGCTTCCCGAAGGAAGCGCCGCCATGGACGTCGCCCTTACTTTTGCGCAAACGCTTCGCGAGAAGGGCGCCGTCGGCTGTTTCGTCGAGTGCTTCGGCCCCGGTCTTGCCAGTTTGGGCGCCACGCAGCGTGCCTGCATCTCGAACATGACGCCAGAATACGGAAGCACCTGCACGCTGTTCCCGGTTGACGATCAGACGCTTGACTACCTGCGCGTCACGGGGAGAAGCGCTCAACAAATCGCGCTGGTCGAGGCGTACGCCAAGGCTCAGGGAACGTGGTACGACCCCGCTGCTGACGAGCGCACGTATGCCGACGTCATCGAGATCGACCTGTCTTCCATCAAGCCGTCCGTGTCGGGTCCGTCTCGTCCTCATGACCGTTTCGATCGCGCTGCCGCAAAGGCGCGCTTCCGTGCGATCTGCGCCGAGCGCGGCGTCGATCGCGACAAGGCGGTTGAGGTCGAGCTTGGCGGCGATAGCTACCAGTTGAAGAGCGGCGCCATCGCCATCGCGGCGGTGACCAGCTGCACCACGGCAACCGATCCGCGCATGATGTTGGCTTGCGGCCTGATCGCGCGCAACGCAGCGCGTGCAGGGTTGAAGCCCAAACCTTGGGTGAAGTGTGTGTATGCGCCGGGCAGTCATGCCATGCAACTTCTGATCGAGCGTGCGGGGCTGTCCGACGGCCTTCAGCAGCTGGGCTTCCACACGTGCGGTTTCGGTTGCATGAGCTGCATCGGCAACTCCGGCCCCATCATCCCCGAGATGCACGAGGTTTGCGGCGACATCGAGCTGGCAAGCGTCCTTTCGGGCAACCGCAACTTCGAAGGCCGCATCTCGCCCGATGTTTCCCAGAACTACTTGATGACGCCCGCGTCTGTTATCGCGTATTCCTTGGTTGGAACCATGGATGCCGATCTTGATTCGGATCCGATTGGCGAAGCTGCCGACGGCACGCCGATCTACCTGAGCGATATCTGGCCGTCCGATTCCGAAATTGAAGATCTGATGGCGCGTTTCGTCGTCGACGACCTGTTCGACAAGGGGTCGGCGGGGATGTTCGACGGCGACGCGTCATGGAACGCCCTTGATTCGGGGGAGGGAATGACGTTTAGCTGGGACGATGCGTCCACGTATGTGCGCCGCGCACCTTATTTCGATGGCATGGAGCGCGAGGTTGGCTCGCTTGATGCGATCGCCCCCGTTTCGGGTGCGCGCGTGTTGGCCAAGTTGGGCGACTTCATCACGACCGACCATATTTCTCCCGCAGGTGCCATCGCGCTTGATTCTCCGGCGGCTGATTACCTGCGCGAACGTGGCGTCGCCGAGGCTGATTTCAACACGTACGGCGCGCGTCGCGGAAATCACGAGGTCATGATGCGCGGCACGTTCGCGAATGTTAAGCTTCGCAACCTGTTGGTGCAGGATAAGCAGGGCGGTTGGTCCTTCGACTTCTTGAAGGGCGGTGAGGACTCCCTGTTCGCTACGGCGATGGATTATCGACAGGCGGGCGTTGGAAGCATCGTTCTTGCGGGCAAGATGTACGGCAGTGGCTCGTCACGCGACTGGGCGGCAAAAGGCCCGGCTCTTTTGGGCGTGCGCGCGGTGATCGCTGAGAGCTTCGAGCGCATTCATCGCTCGAACCTTATCGGCATGGGAATCCTTCCTCTTCAATTTGAAGAAGGCCAGAACGCTGATGCCCTCGGCTTAGACGGCACCGAGGTGTTCGATGTTGCCCCGATCGACTTCAGTGCCGGCTTGCCCAACCCTGCAAAGGTTTCGGTGGCGGCGCGCAAGCAGGATGGTTCGACCGTCGGTTTCCAGGCGACGGTTCGTATCGATACCCCCACCGAAGGCGCGTATTACGCGAATGGCGGTATTTTGCAGTACGTCTTGCGTCAGCTTTCCTAAACCACGTCATTCGCCTTCTTGTTTCTTGCCCCGCATGTGCACCTTTGCTCATGCGGGGTTTTCGTTTGCTCCTATGGTTATTCAACAGGAAGCCTTCAATCGCGGCGCGACGGCTGGAAGCCAAAGTCGCGTATGTTATGGTTTACGATGAATGTTTGCAATTCGAGCGCTATTTGGAAGGATGCCTTATGGCTCAATCAGGATTCGAGTCCCTGCTTGACGCACTGCGTCAGTCGGGGGTCGATGTGAACGGTGTGGGCGGCTCTCAACCGCAAGAGGCCGAAGCCACCGTGGTCGACGACGCGTCGTCGACGAACAACCGCGCGGGTTCGCGCGGCGCATCGAACGGCGGCGGGCAGAGGCCCCCGCAAAACCCGCTTCATGTCGATTTCGGCGAACTCGGCGACAAGATCAGCGGCTGGACGCGCAAGACCATCATCACCGCTGTCATCATCTTCGTCCTGGTGCTCCTTGCCGCATACTGGTGGTTCCATCCGCCTATCAGCATCAACAGCGTCGACACCTGGATGTTCGTCGGCGTGTTCGTTTTGCTGCCCATCTTCCTGTTCGCAAAGGCGCGTTCACGTACGTATGAAACGGGCAATTCGAAGACCGATCCCAATCCGGGCAAGGCGAAAAGCTTCAAGGTTCTGTCTTTCGTCCCGATTGCCGTCATCGTTCTTGGCCTGCTTGGCGCTCTGCTGTCGTTCGATTTCTTCCCCGGTAATGCCCAGAAATACGCGAATGTCCTGCAGACTGAGCAGTTGAAGTTCACCGATGACATTCAGGAAGTCGACTACTCGCAGATCCCTGTCATCGACCACGACTCCGCCGAGCTTTTGGGCAACCGTGAGATGGGATCGATCCCCGAGTACGTTTCCCAGTTCGAGATTTCTGACCTGTACAGCCAGATCAATTACCAGGGCACACCTGTTCGCGTAAGCCCTCTTGGGTATGCCGACCTGTTCAAGTGGCTGATGAACCGCGAGAACGGCATCCCGGCATACGCGCTGGTCGACATGACCACGCAGGATGCTCAGATCGTCACCATGGACGAGGGCATGAAGTACACAGCCTCCGAGCCGCTGGCGCGCAACATTGACCGTTACGTTCAGCTGAAGCACCCGTTCTACATCTTCGACGAGAAGTCTTTCGAGATCGATGAGGACGGTCAGCCGTGGTGGATCTGCCCGGTGCGTTCGTACACCATCGGATTGTTCGGTGGCGAAACCATCAGCCGTGTCGTTCTGTGCAATGCCGTTACGGGCGAGTGCCAGGATCTTGCCATCGATGAGGTTCCGCAGTGGGTTGACCGTGCGTATCCTGCCAGCCTGCTTATCAAGCAGTACAACTGGAGCGGTAAATACAACAACGGTTGGTTCAATTCGTGGCTTGGCCAGTCCGGTGTTTTCCAGACCACGCCCGGCACCAACGGCGAGCAGGGCTACAACTATATCGCCAAAGACGACGACGTGTGGGTGTACACCGGTGTCACGTCCGCCACGTCCGATAGCTCCATTATCGGCTTCGTGCTGATCAACCAGCGCACCGCCGAGTCTCATTACTACTCGATCTCGGGTGCAACCGAGGATTCGGCGATGCAGTCGGCAGAGGGCCAGGTTCAGAACCTGCGCTACACCGCCACGTTCCCGATCCTCATCAACGTTGCCAACCAGCCTACGTACTTCATGGCGTTGAAGGATGCGGCTGGCTTGGTCAAGCAGTTCGCCATGATCGATATCCAGCGATATCAGAACGTTGCCGTTGGCGACACGGTTGCTTCGTGTCAGAAGTCCTACGAGGCGCTGCTTGCCACGAACGGCGTTTTGACCGGCGGCGATACCGCCAATATCACCGACTTGGCGTCGGCGACCGGCTCTATCAGGACCTTCGCTCAGGGTGTGATTGAGGGCAACTCGCACTTCTATGTCACCCTTGACGGTGATAAGCGCATTTACGACTTCGCGCTGCCCGGTCTGGTTGAGATTGCTGCGTATGGCGTAGGCGATACCATCAGCTTCACGTACATCGACAGCGATCCGACGTGCCCGGTCCAAAGCATCGAGGGTGCCGGCAGCTCCAAAACTTCCTCTGCAGATTCCGCCGCTGGCGGGGCAGGGGGGTCTGCGGCCGACTCTGCGGGTGCTTCTAGCGCCGTTTCAGCTGGGTCGACCGAGAAGGCTGCTGCCTAATTGCGACGCTTTCGTTTGCCTGATAAGCGCCTCGTCTTCGAACGGGGCGCTTTTCTTTTGTCGAACCTCGCTAATAGGTGAGGTTCCATTTTGAACGGGCCGAATGAGCGGCTTTCCTCTGGCGTGATTTGAGAATCTCCCCTTGCGAAGATGGTTTTTGATGTGTAATGTGAACTTATTGTGTTGGGAGCGTGTCCGAAACATGAAGGCGCTGCGTTTGCAGGAGGCGCCGCCGGGTAGGAGCGGTGGACGCGCGACCAACGTCGTTGACTTGCGGCTTAGGCTGTTGCCGCAGGTCCGATGGAAGGGAGAGACATGGCAGAAACAGTTAAGAAGGAGAAGAAGGACCTTTACTGGGTCCACGTCGTCATTGGCTTCGTGATCTTGATCCTCTTCTCGTGGGTGCTTCCCGCACCCGACCCCATCACGCCTCTTGGCATGAAGGTCATCGGCGCCTTCTTGATGATGGTTTACACTTGGTCGACGGTCGGAACCTTGTGGCCGTCGCTTCTGGGCCTGTTCTTCGTCGGCATCTCGGGGATCGGCGGCGACGCCGGCTTCAACGGGGTGTGGATGAAGGCCGTCGGCAACTACACCGTATTACTGGTTCTGTTCGGCATGATCCTGTTCGGCGCCGTCGACTCTGTCGGTGACACGCTGTACATCACGAAATGGATCCTGACGCGCAAGATCTTTGCCGGTCGTCCGCTGGTGTTCATGGCTTTGTTCTATCTGTGCTGCAGTATTCTTGCCGGCCTGATCAGCCCGATCACTGGTTTGATCATCCTATGGCCTATTTCGCTGCGCATTGCCGAGACCATGAACCTCACGCGTGAGGACGCGGCCTGGAAGTACTTCTTCGTCGGCATGTTCCTGACCATGACCTTGGCTCAGCCGCTGCTGCCCTTCAAGGGCGCGGCTCTGATCCCGGTTGCCGCATTCCAAACCATGACCAGCGCGCAGATGCCCATCTTGGCCCACATGCTGGTGGACGTCATCATGACCTTCCTGATCATGGGCATCTACCTGCTTCTGGTTAAGCTTCTGCGCGTCGATCTTTCCAAGATGAAGGCCGTCACTCCGGAGATGATCGAGAAACAGATGCCGCTTCCCCCGATGGACCTTCGTCAGAAGGCGTTCCTGTGGATGATCCCCATCTACATCTTGGCCCTTGTCCTTCCGTCCTTCCTCCCGAAGGACAACCCGGTCGTCGCCTTCATGAACACCATGGGCGTTCTGGGAACCACCGTCGCGATCTTCGTGTTCTTCCTGGTTGCCCGCTTCAACGGCGAGCCGATGCTGGACATGAAGGAAGTTGCTTACAAGCAGTTCAACTGGGGCATCTTCTTCATGATCGCTGCCGCTGTCTTCACTGCTAACCAGCTGTCGAACAGCGCCACGGGCGTTTCCGCCTTCTTGGTTCAGGTGCTTAACCCCATTCTTGGCGGTCAGTCAGAGATGGGCTTCATCGCCATCATGTTCACGGTGGCCCTGATCATCACCAACTTCGCGAACAACGCCGCAATGGCCGTCGTTCTGCTGCCGGTTGTCATCTCGTTCTCGGATCAACTGGGTATTGCCGCCATGCCGGTTGCCATGGGCGTTATCATGATGGTCTTCGTCGCCATGCTGACCCCCGCCGCTTCTCCGCATGCAGGCATGATGTGGGGCCGCAAGGACATCTACACTGCGGGCGATATCATGTCCATTGGCTTGCCGATGTGCATTATCACGCTGGTGATGTACATCCTCGTCGGCTACCCGCTGGCAAAGGTGCTCTGCGCGGCTTTTGGCGCCATCTAATCGGATTTACCGATTGCATCGAAGGTTCTTATCCTGCAAGGGCTTTCGCTGATGAAAAGGCTTTGGGTTTCGCGCCCAAAGCCTTTTCTATTTGGGAAAACGTCGATGGAGTGGAGTCTCACTGCGTGCGAAGAGGACGGCTTTTGTCGTTGAAATGCCGAATTTTGAACAACTTCGACGTGCATATATCGGTTTTAACTATCGTCTAGGCCGTTACTCATAAGCCATTCTTATAACCGACTTTTCCGAAGTGCTGTAAAGTGATCTTGTTGTGTTGAGTAAGTGTCTACGGTTTGAAGAGAGTCTCTTCGTTATGTAGGGAGCGAAGGGAAGTAGGAAAGGCAGACGCTTGCCCAACGTGTTTCCTCTGCGATGCGGTTCCTTGGCATCACGGACGTGAGGAAGGGAGAAAAATGGCTGAGAAAGCTAAAAAGGAAAAGAAGGATCTATATTGGCTTCACGTTGCCATCGGCATGGTGATCCTGATCCTGTTCTCTTGGGTGCTTCCTGCACCCAGCCCCATCACCCCGCTCGGCATGAAGGTTGTCGGTGCGTTCTTGATGATGGTTTACACCTGGTCCACGATCGGCACTCTGTGGCCGTCGCTCTTGGGTCTGTTCTTCGTCTCCATCTCTGGTGTTGGCGATGCCGGTCTCAACGCTGTGTGGATGCAGGCCGTTGGTAACTACACCGTACTGCTGACCCTCTTCGCTATGATCCTGTTCGGCGCAGTGGACGAAGTCGGCGACACGCTGTACATCTGCAAGTGGTTGCTTACCCGTAAGGTCTTCGCTGGTCGTCCTTTTGTCTTCCTGGCGATCTTCTACCTGTGCTGCTTCGTTCTGTCCACCCTGGTCAGCCCGATCTCCGGCCTGATCATCATGTGGCCTATCTCGCTGCGCTTGGTCGAGACCATGGGCGTCACCCGCGACGACGCATTCTGGAAGTTCTTCTTCGTCGGCATGTTCCTGTGCATGACCCTTGGTCAGCCGTTCTTCCCCTTCATGGGCGCTCAGCTGATCCCCTGCTCTGCATTCGCTTCCATGACCGGCACCAGCATCCCGATGCTTCCCTACATGCTCGTCAACCTCATCATGACCTTCCTGGTTATGGCTGTCTTCCTGCTGCTCATCAAGGTGCTGCGTGTTGACATCTCCAAGCTCAAGGGCGTTAACCCTGACATGATCGAAGAGCAGATGCCGCTTCCCCCGATGGACCTCCGCCAGAAGGCATTCCTCTGGATGATCCCGATCTACTTGATCGCCCTGATCGTTCCGTCCTTCCTCCCGAAGGACAACCCGGTTGTCGCATTCCTGAACTCCCTCGGCGTTCTGGGCGTCACCGTTGCATTCTTCACCTTCTTCCTGATCGCTCGCTTTAACGGCAAGCCGATGTTGGACATGAAGGAAGTTGCTTACAAGCAGTTCAACTGGGGCATCTTCTTCATGATCGCCGCAGCCGTCTTCACCGCCAACCAGCTTTCCAGCCCGGCTACCGGTGTTTCCGCTTGGCTCGTTCAGGTCCTCGACCCGATCCTGGGCAACCAGTCCGAGATGGGCTTCATTGCCATCATGTTCACCGTTGCTCTGCTGATCACCAACTTCGCGAACAACGCTGCAATGGCCGTCGTTCTGCTGCCGGTTGTCATTCAGTTCTCCGCCAAGCTTGGCATCGACGCTATGCCGGTTGCCATGGGCGTCATCCTCATGGTCTTCGTCGCCATGTTGACCCCTGCTGCATCCCCGCATGCAGGCATGATGTGGGGCCGCAAGGACATCTACTCGCCTGGCGAGATCATGTCCGTCGGTTTCCCGATGTGCATCATCACCCTGGTCGGCTACATCTTCATCGGTTACCCGCTGGCCAAGCTCCTGCTTGCAACCCTCGGTGCATAATCGGCCTAAGCTGATCGTGATCTGACCTACACAGATTGCTTGAAGGCCTCCCTTCGGGGAGGCCTTCTTTATTTGTCGGCTGTTATTGCGCATGTGGTGATTGCGTGCAGCGTGGCGTTTGGATCGCAATGGCAATTGAGGTTCGCTATTATAGAAAAGCTGCATTTCGATGTAGCTTGTTAGTGGAATTGTTCCGCTACCTAAGACAGCTGGTACCGAATGGTTCAAACGCGTTGCGGCCCGCCGAGGTGGTTAGCACATTAGTTAATGTCAACCCCTGCTGTCTTGGCGATGGCGGGGGTTGTTGCTTTTCAAGGGCTTTCAACCCCACCGACCAGGTGCGGAACCGAAGTGCTTGAAAAGGAGGTGTACTACATGCCAAACGCTCAGAATCAGGCGATGATGGCAGCGATCAAGGAGGATCTGGACGGCGTAGTTGCCGTTTGGGCCGTCGATTATCGCGGTCTCACCGTCAAGGAGACCGAAGAGCTCCGTCGTTCCGTCCGCGAGGCCGACGCTTTCATGAAGGTGTACAAGAACACCATCATGCGCATCGCCCTCAAGGATCTGGACATGGCGAACATCGACGAGGTGCTCGACGGTCCTTCCGCATTCGTGTTCTGCAAGAACGACCCTGCTGCATCTGCAAAGGCGCTCAAGGACTTCGCTAAGGATCACGAGAACCTGACGATCAAAGGCGGCATGATGGACGGCGCGTTCGTTACGGCTGCAGAGGTCGAGGCTATCGCTTCTCTGCCTTCCCGCGAGCAGCTGCTCGGCCAGATCGCCGGCGCTATCTCGGGTATCGCGCGCGGCCTCGCTGTTACCGTCAGCGGTGTGTCCCGTGGTTTGGCTCAGACGATCAGCCAGGTCGCCGAGCAGAAGCCTGCTGCTTAATGCGGGTTCGCGGCGAATGCCGCAGCGACGAAGCGTCGCGACATTTGAATTTAAATCAGGCCGCATAGGCCGCTTTGAAAGGAATTTGAAATGGCTCTGACCAACGAAGAGATTATCGAGGCCCTGAAGGAGAAGTCCCTGCTCGAGGCTTCTGAGCTCGTTAAGATGATCGAGGACACCTTTGGTGTTTCCGCTGCTGCTCCTGCTGCTGTTGCAGTTGCTGCTGCTCCTGCTGAGGCTGCTGAAGAGAAGACCGACTTCGACGTCGTTCTCGAGGGCTTCGGCGACAACAAGATCGCTGTCATCAAGGTTGTTCGTGAGATCACCGGCCTTGGCCTGAAGGAAGCCAAGGAGACCGTCGAGAGCGCTCCTAAGGCTATCAAGGAGGGCGCTTCCAAGGAGGAGGCCGAGGAGATCAAGGCCAAGCTCGAGGAAGCCGGCGCTGCCGTTACCTTGAAGTAATTCGGGTCCGTCCGATCTTCTTGCCCCGTTTCGCTGCAAGGCGAAGGGGTATTCAACAGCCTGGAGGCATTTGCTTCCAGGCTGTTTTTTTCTGCGATAATATGGTCATGCAAACAAATGAAAGGAGCCGACGATGGAGATCCGTTATTTCGACTCGGCGTGGAACGATATTAAGAACTCGCCTGGTTGGTTTGGCAAGCTGGCGTTGTTGGCTCTTGTTGGAATGATCCCGATATTTGGTTGGATCGTTGTTGCGGGATACATGTACGGATGGGCACGAAGCATTGCCTGGGGCGTGCATTCGCCTATGCCGCAGCATATTTTCGGTGAGCCCGATGACAAGCCTTATCGCCGTGGTTTCTACGCTTTGATCATCGTGCTCGTGGTCGGATTGATTCCGGGCTTCGTCTCGGGATTCTCCGAGACGATCTATGATTCGGGCGTTTCGTGGGGCGCGATCTACTGCAGCCTCGTGCTCGATATTCTCGGATTCGCCCTTTCCATTGCTGCGACGATCTTCGGCGCTATCTGCTGCGTGCGTATGGCCATTTACGATCGGTTGAGCGCTGGATTCCAGTTCGGTCGCGTTGTGAGCATGATCAAGCAGGATACTAAGGGTGCTGCACGCCTTTTGGGTTTGAGCGTGGTTGCCGAGATCATCGCAGGCGTGGTGATTTTCATTGCGGTCATGATCGGCTCTTTCGTGGCCTTTGCTGCGTTTGGCGTTGCTTTCTTCACTGCGTCCGGCACTGGTGCGGTGACATCAATCGGTGGCGCGGCAATGGCTTCGGGCGGTCTCATACTTTTGGTCGTGATCGGGTGCCTTGTTTTGGCGTTCGTGTCCATCATGGCCGCCCTCTTCGCGAACCTGTTGATCGTTCGTGCAACGGGCTACTGGGTCTATCAGTTTGACGTCCCCCAGTGGGGCAAGCAGGATGATCCTATGCCGTTCGAATGCGGTGTTTAGCGATTGAGGAGACTCTTTGGGGGGACTCTGGCTGACGTCCGGTGTCGCCTCGATGCTTAAGCATCATAGGAAAGGCCAGCGAACCGATCGCTGGCCTTTCCTTTTGGATGTCGTACTCCGATTAGCGTAGCGTTAATGAGATGCTTTCAGCGCGCGCATAGAGTTCAGGATAGCAAGAACCGACACACCGACGTCTCCGAAAACGGCCAGCCACATGGTGGCGATGCCGATGAAGGGAAGCGCGAGGATCATGATGACGATTTTGACGCCAATGGCGAAGACTATGTTCTGCCACACGATCCGCATTGTCTTACGCGCTATTTTGATTGCGTCGCCGATCTTGGAGGGTTTATCGTCCATAAGAACAATGTCGGCGGCTTCGATCGCTGCGTCAGAGCCCATCGCACCCATTGCAATGCCGATGTCGGCACGCATAAGGACCGGGGCATCGTTGATGCCGTCTCCCACGAAAGCCACCTTGCTTTTGCCCGACTCGGATGTGATGAGGCGTTCGACATTAGCAACCTTATCTTGCGGCATGAGCTGCGCGTGATATTCGTCGATGCCGAGCTCCTTGGCGACAGCTGCGGCGACTTCCTCACGATCGCCGGTGAGCATGACGGTTTTCGAGACGCCAGCGGCATGAAGCGCCTCGATCGTCGTTTTTGCATCGTCTTTGATTACATCAGCGATCACGATATGACCGATATAGGTTCCGTCAAGGGCAACGTGGAGAATGGTTCCAACCAGCTCGCAGTCGTGGAAGGGGATGCCGCAGTCTTTCATGAGCTTGTCGTTTCCAACAAGGACCTCATGTGTGTCGACCGTGGCAGCAACGCCCTTGCCCGAGAGCTCTTCGACCTTAGCGATATGGGTTTGATCGATGGCGCCCGAGTAGCTTTCTTTGACGGACAGCGCAATGGGGTGATCGGAATAGGCTTCCGCGTGCGCTGCATACGAGAGCACGAGGTTGGGATCGATGCCCGCTTCGGTGTGAACGGCAACAACGTTGAAAGAACCGTTTGTAAGCGTGCCCGTTTTATCGAAGACGACGGTGTCAACCGCCCCAAGGGTTTCCAGATAGCTTGAGCCTTTCACCAGAACGCCGATGCGGCTTGCGGCGCCGATTCCGCTGAAGAACGAAAGCGGAACGGAGATGACCAGTGCGCATGGGCAGCTGACGACTAGGAAGACGAGGGCCCCCTGCACGCTTGCTGTAAGGGTTGAGCCGAAGAACGGGCTGACGACGGCGATGAGGGCGGCAAGTCCGACGACGATGGGGGTGTAGTAGCGAGCGAAGCGCGAGATGAAATTTTCGGTGCGCGCTTTTTTCTCGCTGGCGTTTTCCACGAGCTCGAGAATGCGTTGTACGGTGGACTCGCCATATGGTTTGGTGGTACGGACGCGAAGAACGCCGGTCATGTTCACGCAACCAGAAATAACCTCGCCGCCTTTTTCCACCACGCGTGGCACGGATTCTCCGGTTAAGGCGCTGGTGTCGAGCTGGCTGCTTCCTTCGATCACGACGCCGTCAAGCGGCACGCGCTCACCGGGTTTCACGACGATGATGTTGTCGACCTTCACTTGGCCAGGGTCGACTTGGGCAAGCTTGCTGTTATCGGATTCGACGTTCGCGTAATCGGGGGCGATGTCCATCATTTCCGAGATCGAGCGTCTGGTTTTGTTGGTTGCGTAGCTTTCAAATAACTCGCCTACCTGGTAGAACAGCATAACGGCAGCGCCTTCGGCCATGTGCGGTTCGGTTTCGGGGAACAAGACGAGTGCGAATGCGCCGATGGTGGCGATGGCCATGAGCAAGTTTTCGTCGAAGGGCTGTTTGTGGGTGATGCCGTGCCAGGCTTTGCCAAGAACGTCGTAGCCTGCGATGAGGTAGGGGACAAGAAAGGCGCCGAACTCAAGCCAGAGGCCGTAGGGCAGCTTGTCGAACAGGTTGGCAACGTTGTCAAGCGCGATAAGGGCGAAGAAGACCGTCAGCGCTACGACAATGCGGTTGCGTTTCTTGCGCTGTTTTTTCGTGAGGCCTTGGGACATGGCGACTCCTTAAGCGAAAAAGGGGTAAAGACGAACAGCAAGGCGCGGCGCAGAGTTCGCGTGGGCCTTGCTGTTCGCGCTGATGAGCTGGATAGGCGTGTCTATGCGGCCTTGCGCTTTTAAACTAGAACCTCGCAGTCGGGTTCGACATCGTTGAACACCTTCACGGATTCCTTAACGATGCTGTCGAACTTGTCATCGGCGGCGTCCAAGGTGAATTTCATGGTCATCGCGTTGATGCTGACGCTGTTGACGCCATCGATCTTGCTGATCTTGTCTTGAATCTTGCCGGCGCAGTTCGCGCAGATCTCGCCGTCGAGTTTGATTGCCTTACGCATGATAGTTCCTTTCGTTGGTTGCCGGTCGGGTTGTTGGTTGTCGCGGGTGACCGCGTTGTTCCTGAGGGGGCGCGATGCTTGCAATGAGGTCCATGTGCGCTCGCCGCTATTCGCAAACGTGCGTCAAACCTTGATCAAGCATGGTGTGGACGTGGCTGTCGGAAAGCGAGTAGACGACGTTTTTGCCGTCGCGCTGGAACTTGACAAGGCGCGATTGCTTCAAGATGCGCAGCTGGTGAGAGACGGCGCTTTGGGAAGCGCCCACTGTTTCGGCGATGTCTGCAACGCAAAGCTCACTGTTCATTAGCGCGAATAGGATCTTGATGCGTGTGGTGTCAGAGAAGATCTTGAATAGATCGGCGAGGTCATAGAGGATTTCCTCGTCGGGGAGCTCGCCTTCAAAATCCTCAGTTGACGGACATGTTTTATGCTGGCAGATCTCTGGATCGTTGTGGTCGTGCGATTCGCTCATGGTCATCCTTTCACGTATCATCATATGAACAATCGTTCATATGATGATTTCAGTATAGATCATAGAGGAGTAGAGTCAAGCGTTTGGTCGAGACGGAGCCGATGGTATTCGCCGAATGGGCTCATGGGGAAAGGCCGGGAGTTTTACGGCAACTCTCCTATTGCCTTATCATGTGGGGAAACGATCTCAATCGAAAGGCTGCCGCATGGTTTCGGAACATGGTTTCAAAAGCGTTTTCCCCGAGCTTGTTAAGAGGCTCTGCGAGATTTCGGGCAATGAGGGCGTGCTTGTTGATGCGCCCATGTCTGACTATACGACGTTTCGCATTGGCGGCCCTGCTGGGGTTTTGGTGCTTCCTTCAAGTGCGGAAGAAGTTGCGGCTGTGGTGGCGGCTTGTCGTGAATTCGGAGCTGAGTGGCGCGTGATGGGTCTTGGCAGCGACTTGCTGATCTCCGACGCGGGTTTGCCCGGAGTGACCATTAGGTTGGCTGAGAATCTTAGCAGCGTTAAGGTCGAGGGCGATGTTCTTGTCGCCGAGGCTGGTGCTTCAAACGAACAAGTCGCCCAAGCGGCACTCGAAGCCGGCCTTGCGGGCTATGAGTTCGCAAGTGGGATTCCTGGCTCTATCGGCGGGGCTGCCATCATGGATGCCGGAGCATACGGCGGCGAGTTCAAGGACGTTGCCGTCTCTCTTTCTTGTCTGACGCGTGAGGGCGAACTGGTCGAGATTTCAGCCGAAGAAGCTGCATGGGGCTATCGCAGGAGCATGATGTCTGATAAGGGCATGGTTGTTTTGAGCGCGACGCTTCAGCTCCATTTCGACGACCCTGCAGCCATTAAAGAGCGTATGGATGACTTAGGGGCGCGCAGGCTTGAGAAGCAGCCCCTTGAGCTTCCAAGTGCAGGCTCGACTTTTAAGCGTCCTGAGGGGTATTACGCGGGCAAGCTGATTCAAGACGCAGGCTTGCAGGGTCTTCGCATCGGCGGGGCGGAGGTATCTCGCAAACACGCCGGCTTCGTTGTGAATATCGGAGGCGCGACGGCTTCTGACGTCGTTAACCTCATCCATGCTGTTCAGCAAGGGGTTTTTGACGATGCCGGCGTTCGGCTTGAGCCCGAGGTTCGCATGTGGGGCTTCGACGGACTCGAAACCGAACGCGGCGAATAGTATCGAGATGGCTAGCCTCGACGGCGCCTTATGGCGACGGCTGCGGTGACGATGCCGACAGCCGCAACGGTTAGAAGGCCGCCAATTGCCATTTTCAGCTGGTCTCCCGTTTTCGTGAGGCCAGGTTTTTTGCCGGGCACTTCGGCTTTCGGCGCAGGGTAAGAGACCGATTGGGGCTTGCTGGATGCGTCCTCATGCGCCGCAATCAGAGTGTTCTCGTCTTTGACTTGCTCGAAAACCACTGCGGTTTTTCCTTCGAGTTTGGTGGAATCGACACAGATGGCAACCTCGACCTCCCCGTTCGGCGCGTCGGGGATGAAATCCATTGAGTTGCTGCCGATTCCTTCTCGATCGGCGTTCTTGCCGTCCTCTGCAACGATATGGGCCGAACCCGTTACGGAGTATTTCTT
>CAKTWD010000019.1 GCA_934630485.1 uncultured Eggerthellaceae bacterium
GCTTGAGGTCGAGATGCGCGACCAGAAGCCCCTTGACGCCGACATGGTTGTCCTGGCCATTGGCGTTCGCCCCGAAAACGACCTAGCTGTTGCCTGCGGCTTGGAGACGGGCATCAAGGGCGCCATCGTCGTTGACAAGCAGATGCGCACCAACGACCCCGACATCTACGCTGTCGGCGACGCCGTTCAGATCACCAACAGCATCACCGGCAAGCCCGCCGTCGTGCCTCTGGCAGGCCCGGCTAACAAGCAGGGCCGCTTGGTTGCCGACGTCATCTGCGGCAAGGACCGCACGTACGCTGGCGCTCAGAACTCCTTCGTTCTGAAGATGGCCGACCTCACCGTTGCCGGCACCGGCCTATCCTACAAGGCAGCCATCACCGAAGGCTACGACGCCGACTTCGTCGTGCTCATGCCCGCCGCCCACGCCACCTACTACCCCGGCGGTCAGGCACTCACCATGGAAGTCGTCTACGATAAGAAGGACGGCCGCATCCTTGGCGGTCAGTGCGCCGGCTTCAGCGGCGTCGAGAAGCGCATCGATGTTTTGGCTACGGCCATCAAGGCCAAGATGACGGGCAACGACCTGACCGAGCTCGACCTTACCTACGCTCCGCCGTATTCTTCCGCTAAGGACCCGGTCAACTACGCAGGCTACATCATCCAGGATCTCATGGAGGGCACCTACACCCAGGTTCACTGGGATGCCCTTGACAAGCTGGGCGACGACGACATCATCCTTGATGTCCGCCCCACGCTCAACTACAACCAGGATCACCTGGACGACGCTATCCATATCGAGCTCGATGAGCTGCGCGATCGCGCCTCTGAGCTGCCGAAGGACAAGAACATCTACGTCCACTGCGTTACCGGCCTGCGCAGCTACATTGCCTGCCGCATGCTCGGCCAGATGGGTTACAAGTGCTACAACCTTGCCGGCGGCTTCAACTATTACGACGCGTACGCCATGGATCGCGACATCGCGCTCGAGAACATGGGCCCCTGCGGCATCCAGATCCCGACCTTGGCTTAACACCTCGGGCACTTTCGGGCCTTCGGGTCTAGTGTTTTTACAAACAGAAGGAGGGTTCGGACTTGATCCGAACCCTCCTTCTTCAGTTTATGAGACGACGCGCAATAAGCGCGGTTGCCAGGTGCGCCGCAATCCAGCCGCAGGCGATTGACACACGCTGGCGCAGCAGGCAAGGCAAAACGCTAACTACGCCATTTCGGCCTTGTAACCAGCGGCGACGATGGCATCGACCAGCGCCTGATCGTCCACATCGCCATCGAGCGTGACGACGGCGTTCTTGTTCTCAAGGCTGACCTGCGCATCGGCAACACCGGCAACGCCCTTCAATGCCTCGGTTGCATGAGCGACGCAATGGGGGCACATCATTCCTTCGATGTTCACGGTCTTCTGCATAAGGGTTTCCTTTCCATTCTGATCGGAGAGCCCCTGCGGCTCGTCCGAAAGTTCACTTTGGTTGTCAGTCAACTCAGTCGCACCACCTGCGACAGATTCGTCGCCTTCGCGTTCGTCCACGATCACGACCGGCGCGCCCAAGCTTCCCGTGAAGTCAGCGGGCGGAGTTTTGTCGCCAACGTACTTCACGCTTGAAACAGCCGACCCGGGAACCTCCCAGCTAGGCTTCCACGTGCGCAAACGCAACGCGTTTGACACCACCGTGACCGACGAGAACGCCATGGCCGCGGCTGCGATCATCGGGTTCAACGTGATGCCGGGAACTAATCCCGCCGCCAGGGGAATGCACACGGCGTTGTAGATAAGCGCCCAGAACAGGTTCTGCTTCACGTTGCGCATGACCGCTTGAGAAAGCTGCAGCGCCGCGGGCACGTCAAGAAGGTCGGAGCGCATAAGCACCATATCGGCCGACTCCATAGCGATGTCGGTTCCGGCGCCGATAGCGATGCCCACATCGGCCGTCGCCAACGCCGGGGCGTCGTTGATGCCGTCGCCCACCATAGCGGTTGCCTCAAACGAGCATTCCTTTGCAACCACTTCGGCCTTCTGGGCGGGAAGAACCTCGGCAATGACGCGGTCGACCCCCACCTCACGCTGCACAGCGTGGGCGGTGCGCTCGTGGTCGCCCGTTAGCATGAGCGTGGCGACGCCCATCTTACGAAGCTCGTCGATGGCGCGTTTGCTGCTAGGCTTGACCGAATCGGCCAGGAAGATAACGCCCATCGCCTTGCCATCGCATGCGAAGAACAAAGGCGTTCGACCCTGATCGGCAGCGGCAGCGGCATCAGCAGCGAAAGATCCAAGATCGACGCCGTTCCTTGCCATCATGCGCTCATTGCCCGCAAGGCAAGAAACACCCTCGATCTGGCCCTTCACGCCCTGACCGGGAACTTGCTGGAAATCTTCGACCGGACGAAGAGGCAAATCCTTGTCGGCCGCATGAAGGCAGATGGCCTGCGCAAGCGGATGCTCGGACATGGTTTCAAGCGATGCGGCAACCGACAGGAGGTCATCGGACACCACACCTTCGACGCAACGGATGTCCATCACCGCAGGGGCGCCGCGCGTGATGGTTCCCGTCTTGTCCAGAACGACGGTTTTGATCTGCGATGCTCGCTGCAGCGACTCGGCGTCTTTCACCAGCACGCCCTTGCGGGCGCCGCGTCCCGTTCCCACCATGATGGCGGTGGGGGTTGCCAGGCCCAATGCGCACGGGCACGAAATGACCAGCACCGAAACGGCGTGGGTCAGCGCAACCTCAAGGCCGCTGCCCAACGCGAAGAACCACACCACGAACGTGACCAGAGCGACCACGATAACCGCAGGCACGAACACACCCGAGATCTTGTCGGCAAGCTCTTCGATGGGCGCCTTCGACGAGGTCGCGTCGTCGACCATGCGCACGATGCCCACAAGCGCGGTATCCTCGCCAACGCGCTCGGCACGCATCTTGAAGTAACCCGACTTGCTGACCGTTGCGCCAATCACGGCATCGCCGGCGCTTTTCTCGACGGGGATGGGCTCGCCTGTAACCGCCGACTCGTCAACGCTCGCGACGCCTTCGACAACCGCTCCGTCAACCGGCACGCTCATGCCCGACTTCACGATAAGAACGTCGCCCACCTGCACGTCTTCGACAGGCACCTCAACTTCGCCATCCGGCGTTTCACGCAAAGCGGTTTTGGGAGCCAAGTCCATCAGCGCGGTAATGGCGTTGGTGGTCTTGCCCTTCGCACGCGCTTCGAAGAACTTTCCCAGCGTGATCAAGGTCAGGATCATGCCCGCGCCCTCGAAATACAAGTCCATCGCCGCCATATGAGCGCTGTCGATGTCTCCCACGCCCAAAGCGAACCCCATGCGATACATCGCGTAGATGCCGTATGCGATGGAGGCCGTCGCGCCAAGAGCAACCAGCGAATCCATGTTCGGCGACCCATGGAACAGGCTTTTAAAGCCACCGCGGAAGAACTTGAAGTTCACGTACGCAATGGGAAGTAGCAGCAAGAACTCGGTCAGGGCAAACAGCAGGACGTTATGGCCCGACAGGAACGCGGGAAGCGGCCAGCCGAACATGTGGCCCATCGAGATATAGAACAGCGGGATGCAGAACACGAACGAGAAGATGACGCGAAACCGCATATGCGCAAGCTCCGCTTCGGCACGCTCGGCTGGAGTCGGGCCCGCGGGCGCGGCCTTCTTGCCCGAAGAAGCCGCCACGCGAGGAATAGCCCCATAGCCCGCCTTCTCGACTGCAGCGGAAACCGCCGCGACCGTTGCCGGGTTTCCGTCGAACTCGATATCCATGCTGTTCTTCAGCAAGTTGACGGCAACCTTGCTCACGCCTTCCACCTGCCGCGTCGCCTTATCGACGCGCACCTCGCATGCCGCGCACGACATGCCCGTGATGTCGAATGTCTGCTTCATGTCATTCCCCTTTGAAAAGCGCCGGCAACGTGGCAACCGCGCGACAATCGCACGGCAGCCACGCACCGGTTATCAGCTGAATTTCCTGATGAGACCCATGACCTCTTCGATAACCTCGGTATCGCCCTTTTGGATTTTCTCGACGACGCATGTTTCCAGGTGATTGGACAGCACCATCTCGGACACGCGATGCACGGCAGCCTCCGCAGCCGCAAGCTGAGTCAGGACGTCGCCGCAATAACGGTTCTCCTCGACCATGCGCTTCACGCCGTTTAGCTGGCCAATGACGCGGTTAAGACGTTTCTGCAGGTCGTCCTGCAACTCGGCGCTGCGTGCCGTGTCTTTGTAGCGAGGTGCGCCGCAGCAGCAACCTTCCATCTGATCAACCATGATGACCTGCCGTTTCGCCGTGGGAAGCCGTCGTTCCATTTGCTCTTTCAATACCCCCATGGGGTGTTTTCGGATTGAGTATAGTACCCCATAGGGGTATGTCAACGGCAAAATGCGCGAACTCACAAAGACGATCGGGCGAGGATTGCGTAAGGTGCCGCACCTTCTAGCGAAAATGCATACATTCGAGTCGATTTCTCTCGAAATCAGCTCTTGGCTCCTTTTGCGTCGCTGAGTTATGATACTCCCAAAAGTGAAATTCGATTTGAGTTTTAGGAGTGATTCTTGAAGGGCAACAGACTGAAAAGTCGCGACAGATACCTCAAGGAAGCAATGCTCTTTCGCGACACCGACCTCATCAAGGTGATCACGGGCGTGCGCAGGTGCGGAAAATCGAGCCTTCTTAACCTCATCAGGATGGCCATTGAGTCCGAAGGGGTCGCCGGCCGCGGCTTCGCGAGCGTCAACCTGGAAAGCAAGGGCACGGGCATTAAAACCGAGGACGAGCTCTACAACTACGTTCGCGGGCGCCTGTCGGACAAGGGGCGCACCTACGTCTTCATAGATGAGCCCCAAAGAATCGAAGGCTGGCAGGATGCGGTCAACGCAATGAGGGTCGACTTCAACTGCGACATCTACCTCACGGGCTCAAACGCATATCTTCTCTCGAGCGAGCTGTCCACCTATCTGTCCGGGCGCTATGTGGAGGTTAAGATGCTGCCCCTGTCCTTCTCCGAGTTCGCCAACTTCTGCGGGGTCGAGTTCGCATCGGGAAAATCGGCAGCTCTCGCTCCCGATGGGGAACCCGTTCTCTTTGACGAAATGCTGACTCGCTACCTTGAGTACGGGGGTATGCCCGCCATCGCATCCTTGACGACGACCCAAGCGCAGCATTCGGCGTATATGTCCGGCATCTACGAGGCCATAGCCGTACGCGACATCGTCAACCGTGGGCGCGGGAAGGGAGAAAGCACGGTGACCGATCCCTCCCTGCTACGCCATGTGACCGAATTCCTGGCAGACAACATCGGCAACGAGTGCTCGCCAAACGGAATCGCGGGTGCCTTAACTTCTACAGGGTCGAAGACCACGAACAAAACCGTTTCCTCGTACGTGGGCGCGCTCGAGGAGGCTTTCCTGTTCTACCGCGCCACGCGTTACGACCTGCACGGCAAGGCGCTCCTCAAGACGAACCCGAAGGAGTACACCGTCGACACCGGCTTCAGAACCTGGATGGCCGGCTACAGGGTCACAGATACTGGTCGCCTGTTCGAGAACGCCGTGTTTCTCCAGCTGCTCTACGAAGGGTGGAGCGTGCATGTGGGCAAGCTCTACGGCAAGGAAGTCGACTTCGTTGCGACGAAGGACGGGCGCGTGCTCTACGTGCAGGCGACCGACGAGATGTTCGCAAGCGAGACCAGGGAGCGCGAGATCGCCCCTCTGAAGTCAATACGGGACAACCACGAGAAGATCGTGGTCGTAAGGCAGGGTTCCTACGACACAGACATCGACGGCATCCGCATCGTAAGCGCGAGGGACTTTTTCCTCTAGGGAATGCCATCCATCGCGAAACCAGCCGACAAAGCCTCTTACACGCTGATAAGCGCAGGAACACCCCGGATCTCGGCGCGACTCATCAGCCGCTTGCCCACAGGAACGCCCGCCGCCTGCTGAACGGCGTCGGTCACGGCCGTGCGGTAATTGAACATGTACCAGTTCTCGGAGACGTACGCACCCTCCATAGCCAGTAAGGCATCGGCCACTTCGGCGGCGTTGAAGCGCCAGTCCATATCCTGCCTCAGCACGCGCAGCAGGAAGAACGCGACATAGCACACCAAGAAGTGCGCCTTAAGATGCGCGCGGGCATCAAGCGGATACGGCGTCTGGATGAAGTCGGCCGAGATCACCTGGAACGGCTCGTGAACGCGCCACAGCTCTCGATACATGTTGAAGATCGCGGCGTCAGACCGGTCGACCTCGCTCGAAACGATGCAGAACGCCTGAGTGCCCGTTGCGGACGAACTGCGCAGAGCGATTTCCTTCAGGTCGCGCACCCCGCCGCGCGAATCCATCGAATGACGCGCGATTCGATGCGACTTGATGCCGTATGCGCCGTTGCGCGTGCGGTCGTACCCGTCGGGATCGTCGATCCACTCGATAGTCTCGCGCGCAAGCGATTCCGCAGGCTGCAGCAAAACGAAACCGTCCCCGTTCGCCGTAAGCGCATCCATAACCGCAACGGCCTCGGGAAGCTGCGCGGCAACCAGCATCGCATGCCTGGCTCCCACCTCGTTCTTCAGCGATAGCACCAGGTCAACCACCTGATCGGCATCCATATCGTACGGAACCATACGATACGCATACGGAATGCCGCCGCCGTCGATTGCCAGGCACAAACGCGCCCGACCCTGAAGGCCCATCTCGTCGGGGCCGCCCGAAGCGTCGTCGTCGGGCCAGTTGAACACGTAATTGCTGAAAACGATGCGCACGTTGTCAAGAAGACGCGGCCCGCGAACCTGATCATAGCGGGCATTCAGCGAGCGGACCAACGACGGCGCCGCCTCGGCAAGATCTTCGAGCGAGGCGAACACCTGCGAGTACGAGAAATCGCAAGCGCGCGTGAACTTGTTTCGGCTGTTCCAAGTTTCGTGCACGGGGACGGCGTGGAGCATACGGGCGGAAACCAGCAACTCAAGCGCGCGCCCCGCATGCGGGTGAAGCGCCAACGACTTGCCTACTCCAAACAGATCGAGGTAGCCCAACGCAATGGCGCTGCCCAACTGAATAGAACCCGGTCTGTCGGGCTCGATGCGCTCGTCGCGATCGATGGTCAGAAGTACGCTTCCTCCTTGCGCCTCGCGCTCGCGGTTCATCTGGGCAACTTGTTGCGTGAAGAAATTAATGGGGTCAGGGTAAAACCGGACCAGCTCGTCAACGTATCCCAAAGATTCAATGGTCTTCGAACGAACCTTCCCGTCTTGCCGGTAGTTCTGAACGACAGATAGATAAACGCGACCGTTTCGCTTCGTTTTCTTCAGGAACATGGCTTCCTCGAATCCTCAAAGCCGAACAAGCTGGCTCAACAGCGCGCGATCTTACGTCGGCAATCGGCGTCTCACACGTTTTCTTCACGAACGACGACGATTTGGCGACGTAAACAACGCTGTTGCACTACAGTTCCCTACATTATTCTATATGGGGTTCTCATTCCGCCCCGTCCTTCTAGAATAAGCGAGCAATCGATAAGAAAGGCACATTCATGACCGTCACTATGCTCGCAGGTAAAATCCACCGCGCAACCGTCACTCAGGCCGACCTTGATTACGTCGGATCGATCACCATCGACGAGGACCTGCTGGACGCCGCGCACATCCTGGAATACCAGCGTGTTGAAATCGCGAACCTTGCCAACGGCGAACGCTTCGCGACCTACACCATCGCAGGCGAACGCGGAAGCGGCATCATCTGCCTGAACGGCGCCGCCGCGCACTGCGCAACCCCGGGCGACAAGATCATCATCATGGCCTACGCGGAGCTTGAGCCCGCCGAGGCCAAGGCTGCCAAACCTGCCGTTGTCTTCGTCGACGACGACAACAAACCCACGCGCGTCACCGACTACGAGAAGCACGGCCTGCTGGCTGACATGATCTAAGCCGGCTGCACCGAAAGCCAAACCACCGCTGCGCAACATTGCAAGCAAGCGCACGAACCAATAAGCACGACAGAACGAACCGAACCGAGGAGCCCATCATGCAGATCGCACGCACCGTCGAAGAAGCAAAGCAGATCACCCGCGCCTGGAAGCGCAACGGCGAAACCATCGGCCTGGTGCCCACCATGGGCTACCTGCACGAAGGCCACGCCAGCCTGATCGAGCGCGCTCGCAAGGAAAACGATCGCGTGGTTGTCTCGGTCTTCCTGAACCCCACGCAGTTCGCACCGAACGAGGATCTGGAAAGCTATCCGCGCGACTTCGACCGCGACTGCGCCCTATGCGAGAAGATCGGTGCCGATCTGGTGTTCCATCCCGAGCCCGAGGAGATGTACCACGATCCGCACGCATTCGTGAACATCGATCTGCTTTCCTCGACCATGGACGGTGCGGCACGCCCCATCCACTTCCGCGGCGTTTGCACCGTTGTCAGCAAGCTGTTCAACATCATGCAGCCTGACAACGCCTATTTCGGTCAGAAGGACGCCCAGCAGCTAGCCATCGTGAAGAAGATGGCCGCCGACCTGAACTTCGACGTGAAGGTGAACGGCTGTCCCATCGTTCGCGAGGCTGACGGCTTGGCGAAGTCCAGCCGCAACACCTACCTATCCGCCGAAGAGCGCGCGGCTGCCCCGATCCTGTTCAAGGCCATTCAAAAGGGACAGGAAACCATCGAGCCGGGCATGCGCGCAGCCGACTTGGAAGCAGCCATGAAAGACGTGCTTGCCAGCGAGCCTTTGGCCAACACCGAGTACGTCACCGCGGTCGACGCGCTGACTATGCAGCCGGTTGAGACCATCGATCGCGACGTCCTTGTTGCCATGGCGGTCCGCATCGGCACCACCCGCCTGATCGACAACTTCAGCTACCAGCCGTAAGAAAGAAAGGACCACCATGCAGCTCCTCGCAAAAATCGGCAACACCTGCACGCGCTACGTGGCACTGATCATCATCCTGCTTTCGGCATGGGCGTTCCTCATGCCGGGGCTGTTCGCTTGGGCCACAGGCTATACGGCCATCTTCCTAGGCGTCATCATGTTCGGCATGGGCCTTACCATCAGCGCGGCCGACTTCAAGGTTGTCTTCACGCATCCTAAGGAAGTCCTGCTGGGCGCCATCGCTCAGTACACCATCATGCCCCTTTCCGCATGGCTTCTGGTTACCGTGCTGCAACTTCCCACCGACATCGCACTGGGTGTCATCCTGGTTGGCTGCTGCCCGGGCGGCACCGCATCGAACGTCATCACCTACATCGCCAAGGGCGACGTCGCGCTCTCGGTTGGCATGACCATCGCATCCACCCTGCTTGCGCCCATCATGACCCCCATGCTTGTCTGGTTCCTGGCTCACACCATGGTCAACGTCTCGTTCCAGGCCATGTTCATGAACGTCCTTCAAGTTGTCCTGGTCCCGGTTACCGCAGGCATTCTGGCCAACATGCTGGCGAAGAACGTCGTTCGCAAGATCACCCCGGCGCTGCCCCTGATCAGCGTCGGCGCCATCGCCTTCATCGTTGCGGGTATCATGGCCGTGAACTCGCAGAAGGTCATCGAAAGCGGCGTTCTGGTTCTGGCTGTCGTCATCCTTCACAACGCAATCGGCATGGGCGCCGGATACGGCATCGCCCGCTTGTTCAAGCTTGATTTCGCGAAGACCACCGCGCTGACCATTGAAGTTGGCATGCAGAACTCGGGTCTGGCCGTCACGCTGGCTGCGGCAAGCTTCGCCGCCAACCCGCTGGCCACGCTACCCGGCGCTATCTTCAGCGTTTGGCACAACATCGCCGGATCCATTCTTGCCAGCGCACGCGTCCGCAAACTCGAACAACCCTCGCACGCAACGCGCCTGGGCAGCAAAGCACGGGCCGGCGAGTAACATGGCGAGCACCCCCGTCTCAACCGCGCAAGCGGCTTCGGCAAGGCAGGAAGATCAAGCAATGCATATAACGCAGCCCTCACCCTTCAAAATCGCCCTCGCCCAAACGGGAACGCCTATCGACGGCAATGTCGTCGAACAAGCACGCAACGCGATATCCGAAGCAAAGGAACTCGGGGCGGCCATCGTGGCCTTCCCTGAGTTTTTCATGTCCCCCTTCGAACTTGACGCGGGCGAGTATGCTGCAGCGGCCGAGTCGATAGACGGCCCCTTCGCCACCACGATCAGCCAGCTTGCCGCCGAAACAGGCGTTTGGGTGCTGTTCACCATGAACGAGAAGAATCCGCTCGATCCCACCAAGCCCTTCAACACCGCTGTGCTGGTGGACAACTGCGGCCGCCGTCGCGGCTCCTACCGCAAAACACACTTGTTCGATGCAGGAAGCCCCGCCGAGTCCGATCGCGCGACCCCAGGCAATGCACTGTTTTCGCCCGTCGCCACCCCGTTCGGGAAGATCGGCTTGGGAATTTGCTACGACCTGCGCTTTCCCGAGCTTTCACGCGCTGCTGCCCTTGCGGGGTGCGACCTGATGCTGTTCCCTGCCGGCTGGGTTGACGGCCCCACGAAGGCCGACCAATGGGAAGCGCTTCTTCGCGCACGCGCGCTCGAGAACGAAATGCACGTGGTGGGAATCTGCCGCGCAGGGGAAGGCTACGTCGGACATTCCATGGCCGTTGCCCCAAACGGAAGCACGATCGCGCAAACAACCGACAACAAGCCACGAGTCTTGATTGCGGAAATCAACTCTGCAACAACGACCGCCATGCGCGACACGATCCCCGTCTTTCGTCACCGCCGTCCCGAGCTGTACTCTTAACACACAGCTGCATGACTGGAAGCTCCCACTAAAACAGATGCCGCCCGAGCCATCCCGCCCGCTCGGCATCAACCGCACTAAGGACCAGCCGTGCCCCTCCAACATGGAGACTTGATCGGCAGTGAATAGCGCCAGCCCCGAAGCCGTCGCGTATGTTAGATTGGGTAAAATTCCGATCGATCAAAGGGGTCGCATGAGAACGGGAATCATCATCGCAAACACCGGATCGCCTTCTTCGACCGATCCCGACGACATTGAGGCGTATCTTCGCGAGTTCCTGCTTGACGACCGCATCTGCCAGATGCCTAAGCCCATCTGGAAATACATCGTCTACCGCCACATTCTGCCGAAGCGCAAGTTCGCTTCCGCCAAGCGTTACGAATTCATTTGGCAGCCCGAAGGGTCGCCGCTCATCTTCACCCAGCAAAAACTTGCCGAGAAACTCCAAGCTTCCTTCGACGCCGGTCGAAAAGAAGGCGACGAAGCGGAATACGTCGTGCGCAGCGCCATGAGCTACGGCGAGCCTTCGATGAACGGCGTGCTTGCCGAGCTGCGCGACCTGCATTGCGACAACATCATCCTTCTGCCGCTATATCCGCAGAAGGCGTTTTCCAACACGCTGTCCGTCGTTGATGCGTACAAGCGAGCTCGCAAAGATGTTGGTTGGAGGCCTGCGACCTGCGTGATCGAGGACTACCACGACAATCCGCCGTACATTCAGGCAATCGCGGATCAAATTCGCGAAAGCGGGTTCAACCCCAACGGCAGAGACCGTCTTATGCTGTCGTTCCACGCCATCCCGCTTAAAGACGAAGCCAACGGCGACAACTACCGCGAGCAGATCAACCAGACCGTTGCGCTGATCGCTCAGAACCTTGGCATGCCCGCCAGCGATATCACCGTCTCGTTCCAAAGCGTGTTCGGGCATAAAGAAGCTGCATGGGTGTCGCCTTTGTCCATTCATCTGCTGCCAGAGTGGCGCGACAAGGATTTCCGCGTGTTCTTCGGCTGCCCTGGATTCGCCATCGATTGCCTAGAGACGCTGTTCGACGTTCCAAACGAGCTTTGCCCCGCCCTGGAAGGCGAACAGAAAACGCCCCTGACCACCTGCGCGCAAACCGGCGGCGATATTCAGGCCGCATGCAACACCGAAGGAGGCTTCAATTGGGTCCCCTGCCTAAACGCAAGCGACCGGCAAGTTGCCGTCATCCGAGATGTGCTTGACAGGGCTATCGCTGCTGGCAAGTTCGATCTTTAGCATAAACGCGCAACATAAAACGAAAGGACTGCTGACCTGCGTCAACAGTCCTTTTTTGCATCTAGTTCGCATTGCTGGGGCAAGCCAGCTGGTCAGAAACATCGAAACGCGCCACCAGGCAGAAACGCTGAAGCGGGTTGTCGTTTCGCAACGACCTCTTAAGCCAAGACAATCTCGCAGGTGAACGAAGCCTCGTCAGATCCGTTCATGCCCTGAGCAAGGATGGTCTTGCCATCGCGCTTCACAGCGATCTGGATTCGATCGCCCACGCGGATCTCGTGGCGATAATCGATCTGCAACGTCTTGATCTGTTCGTTGGCGCCAAGGTCCAGCACATCAAGCACGTATGTAGCATAACAAGCGTTATTCACGTGTCCGTTCGTGTCGGCGTCGCTTGGCTTGGCGACAACCTCTGCTAGCGGCTCGGTTGCCTCTTCCAGCAAAAACGGCTTGGTGCGACGGACCTTGTCAGCGAACATGCGGTCCTCGCAGAAATCGCCATCGACATCGCAGTGGTCAAGCACCGATTCGATCGTGCGCGTTTCGGTGTTCAGCAGCATCCACTCGCTTCTGGCCTTCGCTACCATGTTGCCATCGGCGTCGGTCATTGCATAATCACGCTGGAAGAACAAACGCGAGGGGGAATGCGGCCACGTACGCGCGGTCGCGACGCTGTGCATAGCCGGATTCTGAACGATCTCGAGTTTCGTGCGCGCAACTGCCCAGAAAACGCCCTCAGAAGCCATGCGATCATACCCGATGCCCATGTCCTCGGCCTGAATCGAGGCGATATCCTGGAAGATATCAAGCGCCGATGCGGGCTTAAGACGATCGAAACGATCGAAATCGCTGGTACGAAGCTGATATGGAAGAGAAAGCTCGAGGGGCATGCGCACCGCCTTCGTCTAAGAACTCAACAAACGGGGCTTATTATAGCCCTCACCGCACGCATGCATGGATGTCAGATTCTTCGCCCCACATTTGGCGCTTTGTTACTTTGGGCGACGCGGCCCGCTCGTCTACGCGCTGCGCGCTATCAGATCCATCGGCGGCTGTCCCTGCGCTTCCGAGGAAGCGCGCTCGGCCGCTCGCGTCCGCTGCCTGTTCTAGTGTCATATTCTCCAAACAGCGGGTGATGGCGCCTTCCAAGCTTTCCCACACGAACGTGGTCGAGGCATCGCCGCGCTCAAGCTCTTCCGCAGGAACCGGCGAGAACCCACCCTCGGTAAGCTGCAGGATCTCGGCAATAGTGATCATAGACGGGTCGCGGTTCAGACGATAACCGCCCTGATAACCGCGTGTGATCTGAAGCATTCCCGACGGGTTCAGGCACGCCACGATACGCTCGAGATACTTCTTCGAAATGCCCTGACGCTCGGCGATCGACTTCAGCGAGACGGGGCCTTCGGTATCGTGCTCGGCAAGATCGATAAGAAAGCGCAGCGCATAGCGCCCTTTCGTCGAAACAAGCATGAGACCCCCTGGCAATTCAAATCGAGAACAAATACCCACCTTTACGATCGATTATAGCAGCGGACGCTAAAATAGCAGTATCAGCACGACGGAAGGCGGCAGGTTATGGGAGCACCGCGTTACAAAGTCTCGCCTCTTTACGACGAGAACGGAAGAATCGCCCCGCAGTTCCTTGACGAGGAGTTCACTTCGTACGGGCACACCTGGGAAGAATCCATGGACATACCCTGGTTCCAAGGCATCATCAAGCAGGAGCTTGCTGCCGAAAAGATCGCTGACCAGCCGCTCGAACGCCTTGCCGACCTTGCCACATCCGAGCGCGTCAAGCATCTGTACCTGCATTGGCTTCACTTCATGGACGACAGGCTTGACCCCTGGACCACGGGCGGCGCCATCCACTTCCGGCCCCACTGGGCTCGCGTCCTCATGCTGGCGCTAACGCTGGGAGACGCCGCTGGCCTAAACGACACCGACATGAACGCGCTCGCCATGGCGGCGGTCTTTCACGACTCTCGCAGAAAGAACCCGTACATGGACACCGGGCATGGACGTCGTGCCTCGGACTACTATCGTGAAGCGGGAAGCGAAGGCTTGTTGACGTTCGATCCGCGAACGTTCCTGGCCGTTCGCTGGCACGATCGAGACGATGACGACGGCGTTAAGGCCATCAAGGGCGAAGACGCGATTTTGGAATTCGCCCCCGATAACGCACAAGCCGATGCGGGCTTCGTGTACCTTACGCTGAAAGATGCCGACGGACTCGATCGCTTCCGCCTGGGCGAGGAATGCTTCGACCAGCGATTCATGCGCTCGCAAGCGGCACTCGGCAACGTCGAGTTCGCGCGCGAACTTCTCGAGCTGTCGAAACAGCCGATGAAAACGCCCGAGAAATAAAACGGGCTGCAGGCGAAATTCGCCTACAGCCCATGCAAATTTGCGGTTAGAGCTGGCAAACCTAAATTTGTTCTGCCAGATCGTAAATCAAGCGCTCGGACTTCTCCCAGCCCAAACAAGCGTCGGTGATCGACTTACCGAACACGCCGCCATCAACCGGCTGGTTGCCGTCCTCGATGTAGCTTTCGATCATGAAGCCGCGGATAATGCCCGCGATCTTCTCGGAGCGCTTGCAGCTTCCCAGCACCTCGTTCACGATGCGCGGCTGCTCAAGCGGCCTTTTTCCCGAGTTGTCATGGTTGCAATCGATGATCACGGCAGGGTTCTGATACTCGCCCGTGCAATATGCATCGGCCAAGCGCTCAAGGTACTCGAAGTGGTAGTTGGGGTAGTTCACATCGTCAAGCCCCTTATACCCGCGAAGAACCGCATGGGCGTACGGATTGCCCGTAGTGGTGACATCCCAGTTGCGGTAGATGAAATTCTGCGGCTGCTGAGCTGCGTAAATGGAGTTCAACATGACGCTGGTGGAACCACCGGTGGGATTCTTCATGCCCACGGGAACCTCGACGCCGCTCGCAACCTGACGGTGATCCTGGTTCTCGACGGAACGCGCACCGACCGCCGAGTAGGCAAGCAGGTCGAACAAAAAGCGATAATTGTCGGGATAAAGCATCTCGTCGGCGGTGAACAGGCCCGTCGTCTCGATGACGCGCAGGTGCATGCGGCGGATGGCCTTGATTCCCTCAAGCAGATCGACGCCGCCCTCGGGATCGGGCTGATGCAAAAGGCCCTTGTAACCCGTGCCCTTAGTACGCGGCTTGTTCGTGTAGACGCGCGGGATGATGACCAGCTTGTCTTGAACCTTCTCGGCAACCTTTGCCAAACGGTCGACGTACTCAAGAACAGAATCCTCGCGGTCGGCCGAACACGGGCCGATGATTAGGAGCTTCTTGTTGCTGTCGCCCGAGATCACATCGGCAACCTGCGCGTCGAACGCCTTCTTCGCCTCGACAAGCTCGGGCGAAAGGGGCATTTCCTCGCGGATTTCCTGAGGGATAGGCAAGCGTCGTTTGTAGATCGTTGTTGGCATACTGCTTTCTCCGTACATAAAAGTTAGCGCCCGTTAAGCGCGTATCAGGGATGGTAACACGTGCCACACAGGCGCGTTCGCATTTCAGGAAAACACGCCGGACCTGTTGCGGAAATTTAACAAGGCCCCGACATGTCGAGGCCTTGAGCGCTTACTTGAATAGTAACTTTCCCGCTTGTCTAGATCGACTTCCCTAGAGCCTGGCAGAGACGCTCGTAGTGGAGGAATTTGCCGCTTTTGCTAAGCTCGACGATATCGTTCCAGCCGACCAGCGCAAACCCCAACGCCTCACGTTCTCTGATGCGAATATCCAACTCATTAAACGCCATGTTCACGTGATAGATGTCAACGAAATAATTGTCGCCGCGCTCAAGGTCGACGTTCTCGTACGAGTAGATAGGTTCGCCGGTTTTCCCAGCGATGCTCAGCCCCGTTTCCTCGAAAACCTCGCGCACAACAGCCGCGATGGAGTCCTCGCCGGCGCATGCGCCGCCACCGGGAACCTCCCACAATCCCGCCGCCCACTTCTTATCCAAAGCGCGCTGCGTGATCAGGATTTTTCCTTCTTCATTCTGAATAACGGCGAGCACATACATCATGAACTCGCCTTCCTTCAGGAAGATGCCCTTGCGCGGCTCGACGCGACCCGCCTTTCGATGGTCGGCGTCGTAGATATCGATCATTTCGTCATTCGTTGCCATGCTCTTACCTGTCGCTTTCCCGCACTTCCCTCTTCTGCCGCACCCCGCACCCGTAGGCTCGCGGCACAACGCGCGTTTACAAAACGCGCTTCTCGGCGATCTCGGCCGATGCATCATCGCTTTCGGGCTGACCGATGAGGCACAAAGTCGAAACTCGCTGACCAGCCACACCGTCTTCGACAAGAACCATGCCGGCAAGGCCGGTGGTCTTGCGGTACGCCTTCGACATACCGCCGTCGATCATAACGATCTTGCCGCCGCAACGGACGGGATTTTCGCCATCCTTAACCTTTACGGGAACATGGCCGCACACGATACGCGAGCACGCAGGATTCATCCCAAAATCGCGGAACACGCCGTCGATAGCCGCCTCATCGTCAAGCAGGGAGTAAAACGCGTTCTTGACCTCTTTGCGAGCAGCCTTGTCGGCAATGTAATAAATCTCGAACGTCGCCATCTTGCTTTTCGCGAACAGCGGCGAGCCTTGACCAAGCCACAGGTACCACAGCAAGTCGCCACCACGCTTCTTCGCTTCCTCGTCCTTAGAAAGAAACGCCTCGCGAACAACGAGGTCAACCTCGTCAAGAAGGGCCTTGCCCTTAAGCGGGCGACCCAAGAAATCAGTCTCCATCAGCGAGCCGTCGGCGTTCAGAGGCACACATGCATGGAATACAAGGTCGTTCCCGCAAATGTGATACATCCCGCCCTTGCGCAGCAGCACGTCAATGTGGCGCTTCAGGCGCTCGCTGCTCTGGAAGGACTGCTGCAACGCCGCAATGACTTCTTCCTCTTCATCGGTAAGTTTGTTCGGATCGGCAGGATCAACTGTGGGGAACACCGTATCCGTCAGCGGATACTCGATTCCGTCAACCACCACGGTGTTCGCAGCGAAATCGATCGCGCTCATCAGCTTGCGATCCTGAAGATTGAAAGCTGGATTCTCGTTGATGAGCTGCGCTTCCACCTTGAACTGGATGATGGCCATGGCCTTTTGAACTTTGACGTTCAGCTCGACCAGGTTGTCAGGCAAGCCGTTGGTCTCTTTCAAGCCGAACGCAACGCAAGGATCGTCGGCATAAGCGGTTGCGGCAAACCTCTCGAGCGGCGCACGATCGATGCCATACGCGTCAAGAATGTCAAGGTTGCCATAGCGTGCGCAGTTGCGAACCACATGCGCGATGCAACCGCGATTGCCAAGGGCCGCGCCCATCCACACCACGTCATGGTTGCCCCATTGGATATCAAGGTTGTCCATGTCGGCGATCTTATCCATGATCAGTTCCGCGGCAGGACCTCGGTCATAGACATCGCCAACCAAGTGAACATAGTCGACAGAACCCTCCAAGCCCGCGCATTCGCCGTCGACGATCTGCGAGAAAATCCTATTTTCGCCATGGGGATCGGAAACGAAGAAAACGCGGCCCCTTTCGTTGGCCTGCTGCAAACGATCCTTCGATCCGCACGCTTCAGCTTCCATGCATTCCTCCTGTTCGAAAGTGCGAACACGCTTGCTTTCCCGCCCGTTGATCAACAAGAGAAAACCGGTGCATCGCTTAAGCTCGGCAACGTCCGCCTTGGGTAAGGCCACCAGGCACACTGTCTCTCATTTTAATGCATTCGGACACTGCGCAGACGCCGTGCCGACCGCCTCGGTCAGCGGTTCGCCGCCGTGACGTCAGGCGGGCAAACGCTCCAAGCGTCGCCCGCACATCAGCCACGCTAGCAAGCCCACCTTTCAACTGCGTCAGCAAATGCTGCTCTCCCCCGGCAAACGAAAAGGCCGAGCGGCATTGCCACTCGGCCCTCATTGCGATTGTTATCGCATCGTAGCTTCTGCTACTTGTCCTACAGCATCACGCAAGCCAGCGGGTATGCGAAGACGAGCATCAGAACGAACTCAGCGATGATGATGACGCCCGTGTACTTGTAGATGTCAGACGGACGGAGCCACTCGGTGTTGGCGAACATCATTGCCGCGAACGGAGAAGCTGCCGGGGTGAACAGAGCACAGGACAGAACGAAGAAGATGCTGACTGCGATGATGGGCTCAGCAACGACACCAGAAGTGGAGCAGTAAGCGAAGATGATGGTCTGGAAGATCATGCCGATAACCAGAGAGTTGCAGAGGTTGGTAAGAACCATCTGGATAAGCAGGGCGAAGATGACGAACGTGAAGCCACCCATACCGGAGAACAGCGGGCTCAGCAGAGTCTTCAGGCCAGCGGTGATGCCAGTCTTCTCGTTGGTGAGGATCGAGCTAAGCATGATAGCGGCGACGATCAGGAAGAAGATGCCCCAAGAAACGCCCTTCTGGATGGACGGGCCAACCTGAACGACGGGCTTGCCGCCGATGTAAAGGCCGGCGAAAACGCCGCAGAAGACAACTGCCATGCCGATGATGTTCTGGTTAAGGAACGCGAAGAACGGGATGCCCTTGAAGAAGCTGGGCAGAAGCATAGCCAGGGTCAGGACGACGACAACCCAGAACAGAGTCTTCTGACGAGCGTCCAGCGGAGGCAGCGGGTTCTTGTTGAGCTCTTCGATCTTGAGGTTCTTCAGACGGCTTACGTCAGGACGGAAGACGAACTTGCAGATCAGGATAGCCATGCCCATGAAGACCAGGCCAACGATGAGCTCGTAAACAAAGTACATGCCATCGTTCATGAAAGCCGGGTTGCCGGTAAGCTGACGGTAGTTCGCGAGCATTGCCAGGCCGTTGGACTTGTAAGGCGGAACCGCGAATGCAGCCAGCGAAGAAACGACGACCATGATGACCATCAGGATGCTGTAGGGATCGCGATCCTCGGCCCTGTAACCAACCTGGTTGAGTGCTTCGTAAACGATCGGCCACATAAGGATGACGGCCGGGGTAACGCCAACGAAGATGGACATTGCGAAGCAAGCCAGGCAAACCATGAGGGTGAAGATCCAAGGACGGCCCTCGGAGATCTTGCGCGTAAGGAAGAAGCGGCCGATATGAGCCGTGATTCCCTCATGAGCAAGAGCGCCAGCGAAGAGCATCATGAAGAAGACCTGGACGACAACGGTGTTGCCGAAAGCCAAGCTCAAGACGTTGGCCATGCTGTCGTAGTCGGACAGACCAACCATAGCGACGCAGAAAACAGACGACCACAGAACGTCAACCGTGGTCCACAGGTACAAGGTACCCAAGAAAATGCCCAGGATCTGCATGCCAACGGCGGTGACAGGCTCCAGCGGCGGAATGAACCTGAAGATCATCATGATGGCAAAGCCAATGATGAAATGGATGTTCTTCGAGGTTCCTAGTTGAAGGCCCTTCGAGGATTCTCCCATTACCCTTCCTCCTTCTTATTTCGGGGCACCCCCAATTGATTGCCCCGTTTCCCAATAGACAGTGCGTTTACTCTATCACACTTTCTACAAATGTCCTTCGCACGGTCTCCCTTATTGCACTTGCACAAACCGCAAACCTAAAAACGAAAGCCTTTCGAAGAAGCGCAGACGCGCCCCGCAATTGCAAGGCGCGTCTGTCTCTTTCTCGGTCACATCGTCAAACGATGCGTCAAACCCAAGCTTAGATGCCGGTTACGCAGGCAGCGATGTTGGTGTTGAAGCCATTGGCGCCCTCGACGGTGACGGCGTTGGTCTCGTAATCGCTCGCGAACGAGCCCTCAAGCTGGAACTTGGAGCAGTCGATGCGCGGGATCTCAACCTCTTCGGGCTTCTCGAGCTGCGGAATCCACTCATACGGAATGCGGTAGGCGCGGTAAATCAGATTCATGCCGGCCTCGGGGTACACGTACTCCCAAACAAGCTTCTGATCCTTGGTGTACTCACGCAAGATGGCCGAGCAACCTTCGCAGATAAGCGTGTTGCCGTTGGGCAAGCGCTGAGCGTCAGAAGTAAGCGGGCTGTAGAAGTAGTTGCCGTTGAAGTTGAATCCGCCGCCGGAAGCGATGGGCTCGCCGGTGCACTCCCAGACGATCTCGAGCGTGGTGGGGTCGAACTCGACGACGCGCGAGGAGTCGCGACGGGTGACCTTCAGGCCCTGCTTAGAGAACTGGTTGGGTGCGCCGTAGCCGGCCCAGCCGCCGTTGTCGTAAACCATGATGTTGCCCTCGCCCGGCAGGCCCTTCGGGATCATGTGGGTGTGATGCGGGCCGACAATGGTTCCGAACAGGCGCAGTTCCTGAGTCTTCGTGAAGTCGGGGCCGACCTGCCACACGACGTCGCCGGACTCGTGGTCGATGATCCACATCATGTTCATCTCGCGGGAGTCCATGATGATGTTGTCGGGCTTGAAGCGCTCGTCGCCGGCATCGAACCACTTGTTCGGGCCAAGGTAGCTGCAGCAGTTGATATGGAAGAGGTCGCCCTGGCCCTCGGGACCCGCGTTCTGGGTGTTGGGGTTGCGGAACATGGCGTTCTTCTGCTCTTCAGAGAAAC
>CAKTWD010000020.1 GCA_934630485.1 uncultured Eggerthellaceae bacterium
GACCCTTAGCCTTGTTGTCCATCTGAAGGGCGGTAATGCCCTCGGTGGTTCCGGTGACCTTGAAGTCCATATCGCCGAAGAAGTCCTCGAGACCCTGGATGTCGGACAGGATGACGACGCCGTCGTCCTCCTTGATAAGGCCCATCGCGATACCAGAGACAGGTGCCTTCAGCGGAACGCCTGCGTCCATAAGGGCAAGAGTAGAGCCACAAGTAGAAGCCATCGAAGAGGAACCGTTGGACTCCATGACCTCGGAAACGACGCGGATTGTGTACGGGAAATCGTCCTCGGAAGGAATGACCGGCTTCAAAGCGCGCTCGGCGAGTGCGCCATGGCCGACCTCGCGACGCTTCGGGGAACCCATGCGACCGGTTTCGCCGGTGCAGTAAGGCGGGAAGTTGTAGTGATGCATATAACGCTTGGAGTCGACGGGCTCGAGCGTGTCGAGGCGCTGGGCCTCGTTGAGCATGCCGAGGGTGCAGACGGAAAGAACTTGAGTCTGGCCGCGCTGGAAAAGACCCGAACCATGAACACGCGGGAGATAACCGGGCTTGATGTACAGAGGCCTGATTTCGTCTGCCTTACGGCCATCTGCGCGCTCACCGGTTTCGATGATCATGCGACGCATGGCATGCTTCTCAAGGGACTTGAGGGCGGCCGCGATATCGGCGCTCCAAGCGGAAAGCTCTTCCTCGGTGAATTTCTCGGCCTTGATGCGAGCCTTAAGATCGTCAACCTTGCCCATGCGAGCCTGCTTGTCGGCGTCCTTAAGGGCTGCGGACATTTCATCGAAGAAGGGATCGACGCGTTCGGCGATGGAGGCGTCGGGAACGTGGATGCTCCATTCTTTCTTCTCGATGGTGCACTTGTCGAGGAAACGCTGCTGGGCAGCGCAGAACTCGGCGATGGCGGTCTGGCCGAACGACATGGCTGCAAGCATGTCCTCCTCGGCGATTTCCTCGCCGCCGGCCTCGATCATGCTGATGTACTCGGTGGTGCCGGCGATGACCAGGTCAAGATCGGAATTTTCCTGTTCCTGGTACGTGGGGTTGCAGATAAAGTCGCCGGTGTCCTTGTCGCGACCAACGCGCACACAGGCAACGGGGCCATCGAAGGGGGCGGAAGCGAGCATCAGAGATGCAGATGCACCTGCAACGCAAATGGTGTCAATGGGGTTGGTGTGGTCTGCGACCAAGGTGGTTGCGACGACGTGAACCTCATGCTTGAAGCCGTCGACGAAGCCAGGACGGATCGGGCGGTCGATCATGCGTGCGGTAAGGGTGCCCTTCTCGGAAGGACGAGCCTCGCGCTTAAGGTAGCCGCCGGGAATGCGGCCGACGGCGTACATCTTCTCGATGTAGTCGACGGTCAGCGGGAAGAAGTCGTAATCTTTCTCTTCCTTCGAAATGACGGAAGTCACCAAGACGGTGGTGTCGCCCTGAGTGCACAGCACAGCACCCGAAGCCTGCTTGGCAAGTTCGCCCGTTTCCAAACGGTACTGCTTGCCGTAGAGCTCGAAGGACTCGACGATTTTCTCCATGTTGTTTTCTTCTCTTTCTTCGTTCCATCTGCCCTATTGCTGATGGAGTCTTCTTCGGCAATGCTACTTTCGTTTCGCATTGCCACGACGGGCAAGACCCTTGCCCTGCCCGCCGTGTGCATCACCATCTAAACGAAAACCCGCCGGCAAGCGGGTTTTCTGGCAAGTTTAGATGTTGTCGCGGATGCCGAGCTTTTTAATGAGAGCACGGTACTCATCGATGTTGCGGTTCTTGATGTACTTCAGAAGACCGCGACGCTTGCCGATGAGCTTCATCAGGCCACGACGAGAATGGTTGTCCTTTGCGTGGGTCCTGAGGTGCTCAGTGAGGTTGCGGATGCGCTCGGTGAGAATTGCAACCTGGACTTCGACGGAGCCGGAATCGTTGGCGTCCTTGCCGAACTCTGCGATGAGCTCAGCGGTGCGCTCCTTGGTGATGCTCAGTTTATCTGCCACGATAAACCACCTTTCTGTGCTAGTGCACTGCCCTTTACGGGCGACTTGTACTTGGCTTTCTTCTGAGCCGCATGTGGTGGATATGCTGGCTAAGAGGAAAGACCACTGCTGTTCAGCAGCATTTCAATAATACGGAAAACGGGTTTGACGTGCAATGATGAGGCTGGTCGAACACAGCTTGCGCATAATTGGGGCAAGCTTGCTGGGAGTAAGCGCTACCCCTCGTTATTCGCTGCTTGCTGCTTCTCGTATTCGCGGATGGCGGCAAATCCGTGGACCATCTGATCGGAGCAGGACGTGGGTTTCTGACCGCAACGATTGCCCGCGAGAAGTTCGGTGAGCTCGTCGATGTTTCGACCTTCGACAAGCTTGGCCACAGCAAGGCCGTTGCCAGGGCAACCGCCTACGAATTCAACCTTCTTGACCGTGTCGCCATCGAGCTCGATGTTGATGTATTTTGCGCAAACGCCTTGCGTCTGATAGGTGTACATAGTCATTGTTTCAACTCTCCCCTTCTAGAATCGACTCGGGCGATTATACACAGAAGACAGATCGTTCATGTCGAGGGGTTTCCTAACGCGTCAAAATAAGCCGCAGGTGAATAAGAAATTCAAGGACTTGAGGTTCTTCCCGATATGCACACGCGACCATTGCTGAGCGAATTGCAGCACCTGAAAAGAAACCATGGGATCCGGATCGACGCTCATGAGATCCTTGAATGTTGACATGAGGAACGTGTGGGTCCATGCTATGTCGTTGGCGGACATGAGATGGGTTTCGGTCAGCGTGCGGCAATTATCGCAAACGACGCCGCCATCGATATCCGAAATACAAACGTTGTCGTAATGCTCAAGTTCAAGGGGCATTCCGCAAAAGACGCAATGATCGAGCGAAGGTTTGAATCCGACCATCCCCATGATCTTTATGAGACTGGCGGCGCAAAGGGTCACAGCTTGGGAGGGCGATGAGTCGCCCATTGCGGAAAATGCGGCGCACGCAAGGGCGAACAGGCGCGGGTCTTCCAGGCCTTCTTGGGATACGGTGTCAAGAAGCTCCGCGATAGGTGCAGCGCATGCGGTATGCTCGATGTCTGATCTCACGCTGTCGTTCGATGAACGCAAACGTGCTTCTTTGATGATGTCGAGGGATTTGCCTCGTGCGCAATGGATATCAGCTTCGGAGTAGACCTCCAAACGTGCCGATAAACTGCTTGAAGGCTTTCTCGCTCCCTTTGCGACGCATCGCAGCTGAGACCCGTTGTCGGCAAGAAGCGTCACAATCAGGTCAGATTCACCCAAGGGCGTTTTGCGAAGCACGAGGACATGCGCGTTATACAGTTCGGTTGACATGGTCTTGAATACTGAGGGCTATCTACGATGAAGTAATCGAAGAAACGGTGTTGCTTTCGGTCCAGACGATAGTCCCTGAAACGGTTCTCGTGGTGCCGGAGAGGCGTTCTCCAAACAGCGACACGAACGGCGTGGCCGTCATGGTGTAGGTAGTTTTGTCGTCTCCGACGTATTGCACCGAGTCAAGCGACGAAATTGAATAGCTAACGCCCGAGATGTCGATGGTGGAACCAGCGGCAAGAAGGCTACGCGTTGCAGAGATAAGCTCGGCACTGCGAACCCTGGTGACATTGATGGTGACGACGGTGTCGCTTTTAACCTTCTCTTTGGCAGCAGGCTGAGTTCCGAGGATGGTTCCGTCAGGATATTGCTCGGAGTTGGTGTAATACACCTGATAGGTCAGACCGGCATCGTTAATTGCCTTTTGTGCTTCGGAAAGAGACATTCCGGACACGTCGGGTACGCAATAGGGTTGGGCGACCTCGATCTCAATGGCAGTCGATCCCTTCGCACGGGTGTTTGGCTCGGGCGTGATGGAGAGGATCTTGTTTTCTTCCTCGTCGGAATTGACGAAGGTGTACGTGACGTTCTCGAACCCTTCTGCGGCAATGGCAGATTTGGCTTCGTCAACGGACTTGCCAACGACGTCGGGAACGAAACGATGAGTGGTGATGTGGATGACTACTTCAGATCCTTCGGCCAGGCGTGAATTGCCTTCAGGATCCTCGACAAGGACGATGCCCTCTTTGTCGTCGGATTTCACCTGGGTGGAGCGTACGGCAAAGCCCTTTGCTTGAAGGGTTTCGGTAGCTTCGCTTTCGGACATGCCGGTTACGTCGGGGACGGATTTGCCGCCCCAGATCTCCATAGCGTAGGTGACTCCAGCGACAACGGCGAGAGCGATCACGATGGTCGCGATAATTGCAAAAATGGTCTTCTTGGAAGGCTTATTCGCGTCCTTTGAAGAAGAGATTCGGAAATCGGTGCTCTTTGGCGCAGATTGGTCGGCTTCGATGACAGGCATTTCCATAGTTGCACCATCGCGCCAGTCAGGTTTGGGCGCAACGGATGCAGACGCCACAACGCGATCGTTTCCGCTGTCACCCTGAGGCTTGGTTGTACCATTAAGGCCGAGGTTGGAGAGATTAAGCGTCATGTCAGCGGAATTTTGGGAGCTCTCCTCGTTCTTGGCTTGCGGCTCGCTGGTCAGCTCGCCCTGATCGACGTTCGGTTCGTCGAGGGCTTCTTCGTCCTTGGCGTTGTCGTCGGCGATTGAGGTCTCGATATCAGAATCAGGAAGTTCAACCGGCTCATGAACGGAAACAGGCTGTTCGTCAGAGGATGCAGATTCGCCTCTGGAAGCCTTCTCCTCTAGTGAAGGAAGATCGAGCTTATTCGTGGACTGAGAAAGGGGGAATCCGCAGGCATCGCAGAACTTGGCGCCTTCGCGGTTTTCGTTGTTGCAGTTAGGGCAAATCATGAAGCCGAATCTCCTTTTTCGCGCTTTGACTTCATTGTAAAGGTAAATAGGGCGAACATGTTCGCCCTATTCGTTTCGATTTCATCTCCCCTATTCCTGCAAACGTTTATGCGCCTTCGCCGTATCCGAAACGACGGATTTGGGAGGCATCGCGTCGCCAGTTCTTCTTAACTTTAACGGAAAGGTCAAGGAACACTTTGGTACCCAGCAGTTGTTCGAGATCGACGCGAGCCTCCGTGCCGATCTTCTTGATGGCGCTACCGCCCTTGCCGATGATGATTCCCTTTTGACTGTCGCGTTCGACGTAAACGATGGCGGTGATGCCATTGGTTTTGTTTCGCTTGTTGTAACGCATCTCCTCGACCTTCACGCCGATGGCGTGAGGTACCTCGTCGTGAAACGATCGGAGGATCTTTTCACGGATGAACTCGGCAATGACGACCTCGATAGGCTGATCGGTTTCCATATCGTCGGGGAACCACTTCGGGCCCTCGGGCAAGAGAGCCGCGATGTCGCTGACCAGGTTTTCCACGCCCTCTCCGGTTTCGCCGGAGCAAACCATCACGGCGTCCCAATCAGCTAGTTGTCGTGCTTTTTCCATTTGGGCGGCAAGTTGCTCTTCGTTGACGAGGTCGCATTTTGACAGTACGAGGATTTTAATGGCACGAACGGAATTGAGCTGAGACGCAACCCATTCATCGCCCCTTCCCACTTCCTTAGAGCTGTCGACAAGCATGCATACGGCATCGACATCTTCAAGAGATTTCAGCGCGGATGTGTTCAGCTCTTCGCCCAGGGCGTCATGTGGTTTATGAAGACCTGGGGTGTCAACGAGAATCATCTGGAAATCATCGCGAGTGAGAACGGCGCGAAAGCGATGGCGCGTTGTTTGCGCGGTGTTTGAGGTGATGGCGATTTTTTTGCCCATGATGTTGTTGATGAGGGTGGATTTACCGGCGTTCGGCCTGCCGACGAACGTGACGAAGCCCGACCTGAATTCCCTATCTTCAACATGACCCATTGTGGATGCCATGGTGATCCTTTCTCTATGCGGAAGACGATCAGGCAAGGCCGATCATCAAGAGGATACGGGGAAGGAAAATTATGATACCGAGAGCCGCCGATGCGATTGCGACTAGATAAACGGCCCCTGCAGCACAGTCTTTAGCGCGTTTGGCAAGGATATGGTACTCGGGCGAAACGAGATCGACAACCGACTCAATGGCTGTGTTCATGCATTCCATGCCGATTACCGAACCAATGCAAAGACAAACGACAGCCCATTGCGTGACGCTGATCTTTAGGATGAAGCCCAAAGCTATTGCGATTACGGCGAACACAAGATCGATTCTTACGTTGCGTTGGGTTTTCATCGCGTAGGCGATTCCTGCGCCCGCGTTTTTGAAGGCTTTTGCTAACGAATAATCCGAACGGTCGTTGCTGCCGCTCTCTCGGACGTAATGGGTGTCTTCGTTTTGGTTGTCTATCTTCATCGCCATACCAGTCTAGCGAGCGAATGGCCTGCCGTAAAAGGAGCTTAGCAATGCGCGCTCCTTGCCTTCCATAATCTCGGCTTCGTCTTCTTCCATGTGATCGTATCCGCACAAATGCAAAAGGCCATGGACGATGAGAAGGCTCACTTCATCTTCGAAAGATGTCCCGAACTCTCGTGCCTGCGCTTCAGCAACATCGGGTGCGATGACGATATCGCCAAGTTCATACACTTCGAATTCGGGGCATGCGAATCCTTCGTCTTCTACACCGTCGCACTCAAAAGAAAGAACGTCGGTGACCAGGTCGACGCCCCGATAGTCGTTGTTGAGCGTTTTAATCGAGTCGTTGTCGACGAAGTTGATGGAGACCTCCGTCGATTCAGGCTTGTTTTCGCTCGAGATGACAAACGTCGCAAGTTTTTCAACGGGTACGTTCTCGAGTGCGTCTTCGCGGTAGTCGGCATTGATGGTGATTTCCATGCTATCCCCCTACTCTGATTGCTGGGACCGAAGCATGTTGGATTCAAGCTCAACCGAAACCAGATCCCCAACTGCGCCGATCGCGGGTCGTTCTATTTCATGATAGCTTTCCGTCAAGGCGAAGTCTGGCTCAATGATGGCCGATTCGTAAGTTCCCACGCGGTGTTCGAAATCGGCTAGAGCCAGTTCTTCAGAAAGCTCACGCAGTCTTGCAGCACGCTTTTGTTTGACTTCAGCGGGGACCTGATCAGGCCTTTTTGCTGCAGGTGTCCCCTCTCTCATGGAGTAAGGGAATACGTGGATCTTCGAGAATCGACATGCGGCGGCGAGGTTAAGCGTTTCTTGGAATTCGTCATCTGTTTCGCCAGGGAATCCGACGATGATGTCGGTGCTTAAAGACATCGTTGGAACGAAGCGGTAGATGGTATCGACAAGCTGCTTGAATTGATCGGCGGAATAGCGTCTTGCCATCTCTCTAAGCACTTTTGAGCTTCCTGCCTGAAGCGGAAGGTGCAAATGACGACAGATCCTGCCATTGGCGGTCGCGATGACCCGAAGAAGCTTATCGTCGATGCATTCCGGTTCGATGCTTGAGATACGGAATCGAACAGGTGAAGCGGCGTCAGGCAAATCAGCGGTTTTGGACAGAAGCTCGTTCAGAAGTTCAGGGAGCATGCGGCCTTCGTGGTTATAAGACCCAAGATTGATTCCCGCAAGAACGATTTCTCGCGAGCCATTTTGCGCATAACGCACGCACTCAGACACCACTTCGCTGAAGTCTCGGCTCGTGGCTTTGCCTCGGGCCACATGAACGATGCAGTACGTGCAGGCGTTATCGCAGCCGTCTTGTACTTTGATGTTGACTCGCGTGTTGAACCCTTCGCCGATACGAAGACGATCTGCGTCTTCGCTCTTGATATTGGCCAGTTCCAAGTTCGTCGTCGTTGATCTAGTCACGACGTCTTGAACGAAACCGGCAAGCTCTGAGCGGCCTATGACACTCACACGAGTCGGGTCCATCTCTTGGAATTTTCCTGGGTCGATGGCCGAAGCGCATCCCGATACGACCACACGAGCGTTCGGATGGCTGTTGAGGGCATGGCGAACGGCTTTGCGTGCTTTCTTATCGGCCTCTCCTGTAACGGTGCAGGTGTTGACGAAGACGACGTCTGCGTCATGTGACGAAGCAGGTTCAAGACCATATGAAAAAAGGCAGGCTGCAACGTCATCCGATTCGACTCGGTTGACCTTGCAGCCCAGGTTTACTACTTGGAACTTCATTGATGCAAAGTTAAGCGTTTGCTTTTTCAAACGCGGCGTTAACCTCGTAGCTAGCGATTGCGCAGCCGGCAACTGCGGCAATATCAACGCTTGCAACGATGTTGGAGAACGAGCCCACGCCGACGTTCGGACAAACGGATTTCACAACGTCGATATCGAAATCGGTAATACCGCTTGCAGGACCTATGACGATGGTGCAATTGAAGGGAGCGGTTTTACCTGCTTCGCTATATGCGGTAACAGCACTTGCTACCGCATCCTGAATAGGTGCGAACTCGGTGGACTTTTCGGAGAAAATGAGGCACACATCAGGCTTGCCATCGCGGGTGACGGCACTGGCAAGAGAGTCGACGAAAGCAACCTTAGGGATATCCTCACGGTTGCAGTCCTTCGCATCAAGGGAGGCGCCCTTCTCGAGGATGCTGGCGTAGGGTTTGAGGGCGTCGTACACTTCGGTCTCGGGGGCGGTAAGGTAAACCGTCATGGAATCAAAGCCGAGCTCGGTCACGCCTTTCACGCAAGTAAGCAGCGGCTCTGCATCGCAGGGGCCGACGACAAGGCGAAGCGTGGTCTTCTTTACGTTCTCAGTTGCCATTAAAGGTGCCTTTCTATTGGGGCTTTCGTGTTGGCCATGCTTTTGAGTCGATTCAATACCTTACGCTAACTAAGCGCGTCGCGCAATTTTTGAAGTGGATTGCGCGACGAGGAAACGTCTTCGCCAAGCTCGCGGGCAAGCGATTCGAGGATCTCGCGCTGTTTCTTGTTCAGCTTCCTAGGGATTTCGACCGAAACGTGCACGTACAGGTCACCGCGGTTTGAAGACTTGAAACGCGGCATTCCTGCGTTTTTAACGCGAACGACCTGGCCGTTCTGACATCCCTCGGGAATGCGGACTTTAACCTTCTCGTCAGGCAAGATGCCGTCGATTTCAACCTCGCATCCAAGAGCGGCTTGAACCATGGAGACGTTGGCGCGAGCGTGAAGGTTGTCTCCGTCGCGCTCAAAGAACTCATGCGGCTGGATGCGACATGTGACGATAAGATCGCCCGTGGCAGCACCGCGGACGCCTGCTTCTCCGAATCCGGTAACGCGAAGTTGCTGGGCATCTCTGATACCAGCAGGGACCTCGACGGTAACACGCTGACGATCGGGGACGCGTCCCTGGCCTTCGCACTCGGGGCACGCATTCTCGATGATCTTGCCGGTGCCTCCGCAGTGCTTGCATGTGGAAGTTGATTGCATGTCGCCCAAGAAAGTACGCTGGACGGTAACAACGCGACCAGTGCCGTGGCAATCGGGACAGGTAGCTTCATGTCCTTTTTCGCCCAGGCCATTGCCGCCGCATTCAGGGCACGGCGCCAGGCGATCGTAGATGATTTCCTTCTTAACGCCGCTCGCGGCTTCTTCAAGAGAAATGCGAAGGCCAACGCCCATATCGCGACCGTCTTGACGAACGCGGGCGCCGCCGGCTGCCCCGCCGCCAAAGAAGCTGCTGAAGATGTCGCCCATTCCTCCGAACCCGCCGAAGATATCGTCGAAGTCGACATAACCGCTGCCGCCGAACGGACCCTGTCCGCTTGCCGCACCGGGAATCGTGCCGTACCGATCGTATGCAGCACGTTTGTTGGCGTCAGAGAGCACGTCGTAGGCTTCGTTAAGCTCCTTGAACTGATCTTCGGCGTCTTCCGCCTTGTTAACGTCGGGGTGGAGTTTGCGAGCTTGGCGTCGGAACGCCTTTTTAATCTCGTCTTCAGTTGCATCGCGGGAAACTCCGAGCACTTCATAGAGATCTTTTGCCATTGAAGTCGTTACCTTTCAGTTCTCATCCGAACCTGCAATATGCAGTCGGCCTTAGTCTTCATCAAGGGCCGAACTGGCCATATGGACGGCCTTAAGCGCCCGTGAGTAATCCATTCTGGTTGGTCCGATGACGGCGACCACTCCCTCGTTCTCGCCGCGACCGTAACGGCTGGCGACAATCGAGACACCCGAAAGAAGCTCTGAGCTGTTCTCGGTGCCGATTTTGACGATGGGCATATCATCGGTGGAGCATTCCATGAGTTCGAGAAGAACCGTGTCGTCGTCGAACGCCTGAATTACCGGAAGAAGAGATTCCGATCGACTGAACTCGGGTTTCTTCATAAGTGAGGACATTCCCAGGCGATGGGAATGATTCGAGTCCGAATCATTCAGGCAGTCGAGGATCTCATCGACGACAAGCGCTGTAAGCGGATCACCCGCAGCGTCGTTTTTTAGAATCGTTGCAATATCGGAAATGCGGCCGCTTTCGCTTGACCGCGCGCAGAACGCGTTGTTCAACAGCTTTTGAACACGCGACAATTCGTCAGCGGAAACTTCGTCTTTGAAGTCGATTTTGCGATTGAGGACATCTCCGGATTTGGTGACGATGACGATAACCGCGTGATGCGCATCAAGCGAGATCAGAGTGATTTGGCGCACTTTGCGCTCTTCAATTACCGGAGCAAGAACAATGGAAAGGCAGTCGGTAAGATGCGAAAGGGCTGCCGAAGTTTGCTCCATCAGGTCATCGAGCTCGCGTGCGCTGTTCCTAAGGTGTGTGACAGCCGCCCTGGAGCGTTCGTCGTCTTGCACCACGCCCGAAGAGATGAGTTCGTCTACGAACGCGCGATAGCCGAAGTCGGTGGGAATACGACCCGAAGAGGTGTGGGGCTGCGAAATGTATCCCTGTTCCTCGAGGGCCGAAAGCTCATTGCGAACCGTAGCGGGACTTACCCCAAGCTGATAGCGCTCGGTAAGAGTTCTAGAGCCAACAGGCAATGCACGTTCCACGTACTCTTCGATCAGCGCAGAAAGAACCCGCTGACGACGATCGGATAGCACTGCCATCACCCTTCCCTGTTCGATATGTTTACGAATCTGCTGATCGGTTATAAGAACAGCACCCGTATTCTAGCAGTATGGATGTGAGAGTACTAAGCCAGTCGGTTTCAAAACGCTATTTGCACCGAACCGTTACCTAACGGCACTTTTCGCGTGTGGTGGCAACGGGTTTGCTATGCAAGTGAAAACAGCTCGCCGTAAAGCTCGTTGCCGCAAAGCCAGCCTTTCTCGGTTGGCGCAAAGCCCTCGTCGGTGCAGACAATCAGTCCCTTGTCTTGCAGCTTTGCGAAGGCCTGATCCACGCCGTTAAGGTAGAGTTTTGCCTGATCGACCCATTCATGAGAAATGCCACGCGTCATACGCATCCCAAGCATGAGATCCTCAGCTTCTCGTTCAGGGCGGCTGAGATCGTCCGTCACAACCCTGTCGGTCATGCGCATGCGGCGTTCATCATTTTGGGTCATGGTAGCGGCGCTTCTACCGAATCCAATGTATGGCACGCCAGTCCAATAGGCAATGTTGTGCTTGCATTCATAGCCAGGTTTGGCATAGCTCGCGACCTCGTAACGAGCAAAGCCAGCCTCGGAAAGGATGCTCTGAGCTATTTTCATATGACGAGCCTCAACATCGTCGTCTGGTTCGGGAATGAGGCCTGCCATTACGTCGCGGTAGAACGGGGTGTGTTCCTCAATGGTGAGCGGATAGATGCTGACATGGGTAACGCCAAGTTCGATTGCGGTTTTCACGCTATCGGCAAACGATTCGTCCGATTGCCCTGGAATGCCGCACATCAGATCGACGCTGATATTCGTGAATCGACTTTGCGCGGTTTTCACTGCCTGTTTGGCGGTAGCGGCATCATGCGGCCTTCTCAAAAATGACAGCACGTCGTCGTCGAAGCTTTGGACCCCGATAGAAAGTCGATTAACTCCCATGGCCCAGATATCCCTGATCAGACGTTCGTCGATGCTTTCGGGGTTCGCCTCCATCGACCACTCCATATCCGGACGCGTTGTGATGACCGAAAGCGAGATGGCATACAGCAGACTGGAAAGGCGGGAAAGTCCGATGTAGGAAGGCGTGCCCCCGCCAATGTAGATGGTTTTGATCGAGCCCAGTTCGTCGGCCTTCGATTGACGCCTTATGTCGATGACCAGACTCTCGATGTACTCGTCGATCACCTTGGAGTCATTCGGGATGGCTTCAGTTGCGAAGTCGCAGTAAGCGCAACGGCTTTTGCAGAACGGTATGTGAACGTACATCGCACCATAGGGATCATGAGGCATGTCGGCTCCTAATTCTCGTAGGCAAGCAGTTCGTCGAATACGGTATTGAAGTCGTCAAGGGTGTTGCACAGGTTGAATTTGCCGCGCGCGATAGAGGCTCCGGGGAGACCCGCAACATACCACATGGCGTGCTTGCGCATACGAGAAAGCGGTTTACCGGGAAGATGGGACATTAATTCGGCGTGGCGCTTGGCAAGCTGGATTCGCTCGGTTGCGCTTGGCGGGTTCCAGGCAACCCCCTCTTTGGCGGCTTTCACTTCTTCGAAAATCCACGGGTTTCCCTGAGCAGCTCGCCCAATCATGATGGCGGCACAGCCGGTTTCACCGAGCATGTTCAGAGCATCTTGCCCCGACGTGATGTCGCCGTTTCCAATAACAGGGATCTCCACAGCATCCACTACCCTATGAATGGCGTCCCAATCCGCGTGCCCGCTGTACATCTGCATGGCGAAACGCCCGTGAACGGCGCAAGCTGCAGCGCCTGCCTGCTCCATGCGCTTGGCGAATTCAACACAGGTTTCGTCGCCGGTATTGTATCCGCGCCGGAATTTGACTGTGACGGGATGATTGATCGCTTGAGAGGCGCATTCGACGATTCGAGAGGCAAGTTCTGGCGTTTTCATCAATGCAGAGCCATCGCCTTTCGACACGATTTTTCGCGCAGGGCAACCCATGTTGATGTCAATGTAGGCCAGCCTGTCTTGAAGCTGCTCTTCGATCCAAGCGGCTTCTCGTGCGATGACCTCGGGTTCGTGTCCAAAAACCTGAACGGCGACAATATCCTCGTTCTCAGCGAGATCTAAAAGATGTCGGGTCTTCTCGTTTGCGTACGAGAGCCCCTTTGCGGAAACCATTTCGGTGTAGGTGAGATCGGCTTTGTGCTCGCGGTTGATTTGACGAAACACCAAATCGCTCACGCCAGCGAGAGGCGCAAGAAGAACCCCGCGCTGATTCAGCAGAGAGCGCATGCTGGCAATGGACTGATCGCTCAAAATGGACTCCTCTATGCTGCCGAAAGAGCGCTGAGGAGACCCAGGCTGGAAACGAAGAAGATGACGGTCAGGATGACGGCGCCAAGGCAACCGCAGCCGATAAGAAGCTTGGAAGATCCGCCCATTCGAGCATCATTGAGTTCCTGATCTTTTTTTTCGTTGAAGGCGTCTTCAAGCCAGTTTTCTTCTTCGTTCCTCATTGCTGGTCGTTTCTCCGTTGTGTCGTTTGATGCTGGTAAGGCATCAAGATTTATCAGTCGTCAACCTTCAAGATGGCCATGAATGCTTCCTGGGGCACATCGACGTTTCCGATGCTCTTCATGCGCTTCTTGCCTTCCTTCTGCTTTTCAAGTAGCTTGCGCTTGCGGCTGATGTCGCCACCGTAGCACTTGGCCAGAACGTCCTTGCGCTTCGCCTTGACGGTTTCGCGGGCAAGGATTCGACCACCAACGGCAGCCTGGATGGGCACCTCGAACATCTGTCGCGGAATGATGTCTTTGAGCTTCTGCGCGAGGACTTTTCCGCGCTCGTATGCCTTGTCCTTGTGAATGATGAAGGAAAGGGCGTCAACGGGTTTACCGGAAAGCAGGATATCGAGCTTCACCAATTGAGAAGGTTTGTAGCCGTCGAATTCGTAATCGAGCGAAGCATAGCCGCGGGTGCTGGACTTCAATTTGTCGAAGTAGTCCATGATGAGTTCGCTAAGGGGGATCTCCCAGACCATTTCGACCGTGTTCTGCGACAAGTAGTTCATGGTAACGAACGTGCCGCGACGCGAAACGGTCAGGTCCATGACGGCACCGACGTAATCGGGCGGAACGAGGATCTTAGCCTTGAGATACGGCTCCTCGACGTGATCGATCTCGGCTGGATCGGGCATTTCTTGCGGCGAGTGAAGGGAGATCATCTCTTTGTTCGTTTTGAAGACGTGATACTCGACCGAGGGTGCCGTGCACAACAGGTTAAGGCCGAATTCGCGCTCGAGCCGCTCTTCGATGACCTCCATGTGCAAAAGGCCCAAGAATCCGACTCGGAATCCGAATCCGAGTGCGTGAGAAGTTTCGGCCTCCCAGATCAGGGCAGGATCGTTGAGGGACAGCTTTTCGAGGGCGTCTTTCAGCTGCTCGTACTGATCGGAATCGATAGGATACAAACCGGTAAAAACCATTGGCTTGACGTCGCGATAGCCGGGCAGGGCTTTATCTGCTGGCTTGGATTTTAGGGTGATGGTGTCGCCCACCTTGACTTCGGAAACATCCTTCAAACCGGTGACGATATAGCCGACATCGCCGTAGTTCAGGCTGTCAAGTGGCTGTTCCTTCGGCGTGTGAGCGCCAACTTCCTCGACAAGGGCGTTGGTGCCCGTTGCCATCATGATGATCTGATCGCCCTTGCGAACGCTGCCATCGACGATGCGCACGAAGGCGATGACACCGCGATATGGGTCGAAATAGGAGTCGAAGATAAGGGCCCTGAGAGGTGCGTCTCCGTTGCCCTGGGGAGCAGGAATGTTGTACACGACGGCTTCAAGAAGGTCGTGAACACCCACCCCCGTTTTCGCAGAGCAAAGAACTGCGTCTTCAGCTGGGATGGCCAAACCGTCTTCGATTTCCGCTTTGACGCGCTCCGGTTCGGCGGAGGGAAGATCGATTTTGTTGATGAGCGGGACGATCTCGAGGTTAGCGTTCATCGCCATCATGGCATTAGCAACGGTTTGAGCCTCGACGCCCTGCGTAGCATCGACTACCAGGACGGCGCCGTCGCATGCGGCAAGCGAGCGGCTTACCTCGTACGTGAAGTCGACGTGACCCGGTGTGTCGATGAGGTTGAACTCATACGTTTCGCCATCATCGGCGGTATACATGACGCGAACGGCTTGGCTTTTGATGGTGATTCCGCGTTCGCGTTCGATGTCCATACTATCCAGAAGCTGTGCGCGCATGTCTCGTTCGGACACAGCGCCGGTTTGTTCGAGGATACGATCAGAGAGCGTGGATTTGCCATGATCGATGTGCGCAATGATCGAAAAGTTCCTGATCCGCGAAGGATCGTGCTCAGATATGGCGTTCTTCTGGCTCATTCAGTCATCTTTCATTACGTGACGTATATGGTCTATAGTGTTTGCAGCGTAATGCAATGCCGCAATCAGTGCGATTATCGGCATGGATCATCCGTGTTTTGTGCTATACGGATTATTTTACCAAGCCAAGTTGCATTTATGCTGGTATTGTATGTTAAAATCTACAGGTTTTCGTTTGGAAACAAGATATTACAACGGAGGATAAGAGTGGCAAACATCAAGAGTCAAAAGAAGCGCATCATCACCAACGAGAAATCTCGTATGCGTAATCGCGCTGTCAAGTCTGAACTGAAAACCGGCATTCGTCGCGTCCGCGAAGCAGTCGCTGCTGGCAATGCCGAAGAAGCATACGCATCTGCACTTGCCGCCTGCCGTCTGCTCGACAAGGCAGCTTCCAAGGGCGTTATCCACAAGAATCAGGCCGCTAATCGTAAGAGCGGCGTTATGAAGCTTGCAAACACCATCGTCACCGATGAGGTTCGCGCTGCTTACGTGAAGCCCGAGACTAAGAAGCAGGAGGCCACCGGCTCCAAGAAGGCTGCTGCTAAGGCTGCCCGCAAGGAAGCTTACGCTGCCGCCGCTGTCGAGAAGCAGAAGCGCGTTAAGGAGCAGCAGAAGGCAGAGAAGGCTGCTGCTGAGAAGAAGGCTGCCGCCGCTGCCGCAGAGGCTGAGGCCGCTACCGAGGAAGCTGCTGAGTAAGCTTTTTCTTGAGCCTACGGGTTCATCCGCATATCAAGAAGAGAAGTGCCCCGCCTTAGGGGCGCTTCTCTTTTGTCTGCTGAGTAAACAAGGAAGCCGTCGATCTGTTCGACGGCTTCCTTGTTTAAATGCGATTGTTAAGGATGATGGGTGATTAATGGATGCGACGTGCGATGGAAGCGCACATCCAGTCTTGGAAAACCTTTACCTGGTCAGCACCGCTCTTCATCTTCATTTCTGCATCGCGAGACAAGATGAGCGCTTCGACCAGTTGCTGCTCGCTAAAAGCACGAGCCCAGCGGACATGATTTTTCACTTTCCAAGGTGGTACCCCAAGAACGGTTGCAAGGTCGCGGGCTCTCCCCTGTCGCTCGAGCGCTTTTGTGCAAAGAAGTTCGCGTAGGCGAGTTTGACATTGCGCAAGCAAGAAGAATGGAGACGACTGTGAAAGTTGAGGTAGCAGATGGAAACACCGGGCAAGGTTGCGTGCTGCAAAAGCGTCAACGAGATCCCATGGCTTCGCTTCACTCGTCCTGGCTACCAGCGAAGCAACCTCGCTATCGGTAACGGGGTCGTTGCCGTTGTGAGCTAGAGCAAGTTTCTTAAGCTCGGTATCAATGCGAACTGTATCTTCGCCTACTAGTTCGAGCAGTTTTTCGCAAGCGCCTGGGGTCATGGTAAAACCATGAGAGACCGCCATGGAACGAAGTGAGCTAGCGAGCTCTTGCTTTTTCATGGGCGTGCAATCGATGATCGCATTCTTCCCAATATTTGCAACTGCTTTGAACAGGCGTGTGCTTTTAGCTAGTTTCTCGGCCGAAAGCATCAAGATGGTTGATTCGCAGGGAGCGCTCAGGTACGAGATAAGCGCTTCGGTTGATGTTTTTGACAATTTGTCGGCATCGCTAACCTCTACGAGTCTGACTTCGCTAGCGAAAGGCAGCGTATTGCAAGCAGCGACTATCTCGGCGCCATCAGCGTTGTCACCTTGAAAGACATCGTTGTTGAATGAAATGTCACCGAATTTTTCAAGTCGTGAGCGCAAGCGCTCGATCACACGCTGTCTTTTCAGCGTGTCAGCGCCAACCGCAAGATATGCGTTTATGAATCCATCAATTGCCATAAGATAATTCTACCTTTGAGTAGTGATAAGCAACGTATCTGCTTTTATTTTGCATGAAACGTCCCCCTGATCGTCAGTCCGATATATCATTGAACCTGCCTCGGTTAATGCCGCAATTACCTCCTTGTGAGGGTGGCCGTATCTATTGTTTGCACCACAACTCACCAAAGAAACTTCCGGATGAAGTCGAGTTGCGATTTTGTCATTCGTACCGGTTTTTGAGCCATGGTGGGGAACCTTCAGGATGTCGATTGCGTAAAGGTCTTCCCTCCTCGCGATTGCCTCGAGGTTCTGTATTTCGGCGTCTCCCGTGAACAGCGCCACTGCATCGGCTTCGCCGTCGTCGTTTACGTCTGCTTCGGCAACGATGCAAAGGCTATCAGTGTTGCCCCCCCTCATCTGTGAATTCGCTCGGCCAGACTACCTTTAGCGTGAAGTCTCCGAATTCAATTTTGTCGTCGATTTGCATATATGCGATTTTGGGTGAACATGCTTCGGCACTTTGCAGCAATTGCTTGCATGAATCACACTGACAATGAGCGATGTCGTTAGCAAGGAGAACGCGATCGACGGTAATGTAGGAAGCTAAGGAGAGAAGCGATCCGTAGTGGTCGTCGTCAGAATGGCTGATTACGACCCCGTCAAGCTTGAAAACCATATTTCTGGCGAGTGCTTCTCGAAGCATTGAATCCTGATTGCCGGTATCTATAAGTAAATTTCGACCCTTACTTTGTAATAAGATCGCGTCGCCCTGCCCTACATCAAGCATGACGACCCGCGTGCCCGCCGTCGCGGTCAATATGCCAAGAGAGACACCGACTATGAGCATGAAGGCTAAAACCGAGAAAGCTACTAATCCTCCTTTAATGCGTGGCCAAGTAATCCAAAGAAGAGTGCAGGATAGAAGCGAAACGAAAAATCCCGCCCACGTAGGCATTGATAACGGAATGCTTGAGTAAGGGATCGATGCGGCGAATTCAACAACACGAACGAATAAGTTGAAAATGGGAGTCGCGATTGTTAGAAGAGGCACGAACGCTAATGGGAATACGGTTGCCGATAGGCCCACAGCCAGCGAAGCAACGCATAGAACCGGGAACAAGGGCGCAGTGACTATGTTTGCAAAAACGCTCACAAGTGGGAGTTGCGAGAATAATGCAACTGAAATGGGCATGCAGATGATATTTGCCGCAATGGTTAAAGACAAGGTCTCTTTTAGAAATCGAGGAAGCGGGAGCCGTATCGCGTCTATAACATATTGAAAATAGCTTGCAAAGATGACTATGCCGGCGGTTGACGCAAAGGACAGCAGTAGCGAAATCGATAGTGAGCTGGCGGGGTCAGATAATACGATTGCTATGATGCATAACCCTAAAGAGTTCAACGAGGAAGAACGACGCGAACTTACAACCGATGCAATTCCGACAATGCTCATAATTGCCGATCTGATTGCAGAAATGGGAAAAGCCGCAAGGGCGAGATATGCAACGATGACCGACATTAATAGCAATACAACCAGCTTACGTTGAAGCTTGATGATATTGAAACCCGCCATCGCAATCGTCGTTACTTTCACGAGATGGGCTCCAGAGACGGCAACAAGATGAGCCAAGCCGTCACGCTTGATGGATGAGTACAAATCGCTATCGAATAACCGAACACGGTACCCGCAGGAAAGACCTTCCATAAGCGCAATGGAATCGTTATCAATTCCCTGAGAGATATAGTTCTCAAGTGCATTGATGGCGTTGTTTCTGATTGCGTAGAGCCCATCAAATAGCGATATATGTTCGGACGGCTCAAAAGAGGCAACTTGAATTTTAGCGACTGCGCCCCTTTTCCAGCATGAATCAGACGTGCTATAGGCTGGATCGGTGATCTTAAAGCGAGCATGGAATGAGTCGCCAAAGTGAAAACTACGAACAGTCTCGACCCTTTGAGGAAATTGAGCTAAAACTCGATAGCGATTCCCATCTGAAGTGACCAGATCGCACAATGCCTGATTCCCGTATCGATTCTCCCGAGCATCTTCTTTAAGGGTGAGCGTACCTTCAGTGATGGTTGAAGCCATGAGCTCGCTTGAAATTGACGTCATGCTTGTTGCATGCGCTAACCCGATAACGATGCCCAGGAAACAGAAGCAGATCGTTAAGCGCCATAAACTACTGCGCTTCTTTTGCACTACAACGAAGAAGGCCACCATAATCAAAAATGCCGCGCAAAGAACCTTAAGGAATGACGGTGAAGGCGATTCTGCTGTTCGAAGTGCGGTAATCAGAAGTGCAGTTGTTCCCCAGAAGGCCAACCCACAGAGAAATAGCCTTGGCGGTATCGGCCTGATGGGCACATCGCGAGTGTGACAATGACCATTCATCGTAGATTCACCCAATGGTGATGAACTCACGCATGGATTCAAGCTTCTTTTCGCCAATGCCTGAAACTCGAGTAAGGTCATCGACGGAAGCAAAGGGTCCATTACTCTCCCGGTCTTTGATTATTTTCGCGGCCAAAGATGGGCCTACTCCAGGTATCGATTGCAGGTCGCCTTCATTAGCGCGATTCACATTGATTTTCGGGACAGTTCCGGATACGTTAGCATCTGAACCTAAGCTGATAGATGCGTTTGATGCAACCGAGCCGCTCTCGCTGTTTTTAGAGGGCACGAATAATTGCTCACCGTCAGTTAGAGCGCGAGCAAGATTCAAAGATGTTTGGTCAGCTTCATCAGTAAACC
>CAKTWD010000021.1 GCA_934630485.1 uncultured Eggerthellaceae bacterium
GAGTGGAACATGCTCGACCACTTCAACGAGTTCGGCCTTGATGAGACCATCAAGAACGCCATGTTCCGCAACCCCAACACCCAGCACTGCGGCCCCGAGGGTCAGGGCGACATCTTCCATGTGAACTGCGCATCTTACCTGGGCCCGAACCACTGGTACGACGAGGGCGACGAGCGCTTCCATCCTGAGAACATCATTATGGACTCCCGCGAGGCCAACATCATGTGGATCATCTCCCATGAGACCGGCGAGGTTGTCTGGCAGGTCGGCCCCGACTTCACCAAGACCTCGGAGCTACGTCTGTTCGGCACCATCGTCGGCCCGCACTTCACTCACATGATCCCCAAGGGTCTGCCGGGCGAGGGCAACATCATGCTGTACGACAACGGTGGTTGGGCTGGCTACGGCGCACCGAGCCAGACTTCCAAGACCGGTCTGAAGGTTACCCGTCGCGATGGTTCTCGCGTCGTCGAGTTCAACCCGACCAACCTTGAGATCGTTTGGGAGTGCACCGGCGAGCCGCTGCCCGTCGCTGCTGGCTTCAACTACAACACCAACTACTTCTACAGCCCGCTGACCTCTGCTGCTCAGCGTATGCCCAACGGTAACACGGTTATCACCGAGGGCTGCAGCGGCATCGTTCGCGAGTACACCGCTGACAAGAAGCTGGTTTGGGAGTACGTTGCTCCGCGCGGTCTGTTCCTGTATCGCGCTTATCGTATCCCGTACGAGTGGGTTCCCCAGATCGAGAAGCCCGAGGAGATCGAGATTCCTCGCATGAACGTGGACGAGTTCCACATCGGCGACGTCGATCCCAACAACTGGGATGAGGGCGCACGCGACGTCGAGGGCGCTCATGCGTTTGATACCCATGTCGCAGCCTGCGTTACCGGTCTGGACGAGTAGTCCGCGCATAACGCAAACACGCTCCAACGCGTGATCTTTCGAATGCCGATCGGATTTTTCCGGTCGGCATTCGTGCGTCTGGGGCCAACCGAGCGCCTTCGCCGGTGCTTCGGGCCTTGCGTGAAAAAGAAGGCCGACTCGCTTGAGCCGGCCTTCGTGCTTCTTGTTTATTGCTGCATGTTGAAGTGCTGGGTTACAGCGCCAGGCACTCGCCCGTTGCGGGATTGCAGAACGACAGGGGCTTTGCCTTTACGAAGTAGCTGCTGCCGCCATCGACCTTCTCGAAGGTGCCCATGGCAAGCAGGTCGTCAACGCAGGCGGCAAGCTGCTCGTCGGTGAGGTCGAACAGAACCTGGATCTCGCGAGCCATGACCTTGCCGTAGGTCGAAACGAACTTCACTGCGGTGTCAAGCGAATACTCGGGTGTTTCAAGGACGATCTCGCCGTCGGTGAGCTCGGCAATGGCGCTCTTGAAGAAGGCGAACTCGCTGTAGCCCGTTGCCGACTTCTCGGCCTTTCCGTACGTGACGTTGTAAGTGGGGTAGGTGCGCACCTGATGCTGACTGGACGTGATGAGGTCGGCGGAGTACAGCTCCTCGGCGGTGCCGTCGGTCATGTCCTTCTTGAAGCGCTCGAGGTCGACGGGGAATTCCGCGGCCAACTGGGCAAGGTCGTCAATCGTGACCAGGGTGCGGCCTTCGGCGTAACGGGCCTCGCGCATACGGCGCAGGAACTTTTCGGAAGCCTCGCGGTTCTGGATGTGCATGGCCTTGTAGGCAAGGCACATGGGAACGGACGTGATGTCGTTCATGCCCAGCTTGTCGACGGCTTCGAAATCGATGGGCACGCCGGTGCGGTTGGCGGCCTTCTTGATGCCCTGCGACATCTGCTCCTTGAACTGGATGAATCGTGCGTCAGCGTGCTCGTCGCGACCGACGATGTCGCGCACGTCGCCAATGAGCATGCCCAGGATGGTGACGATCTCGACCTTGTCGCCAAGCAGGTACTCGATCTTGCGCATGGCAGGTTCCATGCCGTAGCACCACGTGCACAGCGGGTCGGTGTACTGGATGATCTTGATTTTCTGGTCTGCAGCCATGAATATCCCCTCTGAGTAGTGTTTTACCAGCGAAACGATATCACGAACGGCGGTTCAGCGGCAATGACGCGTTGGCAACGTGTCAGAGCATTCGGCATGGTAAAGTGGGGACATGGATTCTTACCAAACAATAACCGGCTCCTCTCAGGGCGAATACGAAGAGAAGAAAAGCCGCTTCATCGCGTATCTCTCTCACGTGGAAACCGAAGAAGAGGCGCTGACCTTCATTGCCAACGTGAAAGCTCAGCATCCCATGGCGCGCCATCATGTGTACGCGTATGCCCTGCGTGCCGAGAACCGTGTGCGCTATTCCGACGACGGCGAGCCGCAAAAGACGGCCGGCCTGCCCACGCTTTCAGTGCTTCAGCACGCCGAGCTGGTTGACGTTGCGTGCGTGGTGGTGCGCTACTTCGGCGGCACACTTCTTGGCACGGGCGGGTTGGTTCGCGCTTACACCAAGGCAACGCAGAATGCGGTGGTGTTGGCGCGCACGGCGTCGTTCGCGCCTTGCTGCGATGTGGTCATCTGCGTCGATTACCCGTTGTATGAGAAGCTGTCCTACGTGCTGAAAACCCGCGGCGTTCCCGTTATAGACACGGAGTTCTCGTCAGACGTCACCATCACGGTGCGCGTTCTGGCCGAAACCGTTGACGGTCTTGTCCGCATGGTCCGCGAATGCTGTCAAGGACGAGAAGAGCTGCTCGTTGGCGACAAGCAGCTCCAATTGATTGAGAATCTGGCGAAGCAGTAAGTTCGCGTTGTCGTCCGACACGGGCGGCTTTTCTTGTTAGTCGAACGTGGGCGCCTCGGCGGTCGATTCAACCGTGGGGTTGTCGTCGATTACCTGATGAAGCATATCGATGTAATCCAACAGGAGTTTGCTGGGCCTGCGGCCGTTGTGCATGATGTAGCCCACGCGCATGGTCTCGTCGACGTCCAGCGGAATGGCCACGATGCCGCTGTGCATTTCGGCGGAAAGAACGCCCGTCGAGATGGTGTAGCCGTTGAAGCTGGTCAGAAGGTTGGTGAGCGTGCCGCGGTCGGAGAATCGGATGTTGCGGTCATGCGGCAGGTAGCCAAGCGGCTCTTCCGAGTAATAGAACGAATTAGTGGTTCCCTGCTCGAACGAGTAGCGGGGGTAGGGCGCCAAGTCCTCGGGCTTCAGTAATTTCTTCTGCGAAAGCGGGTGATGGTCGCCCACGAAGACGTGCGCCTGCGCGTCGAACAGCGGGTAGAAGGTGACGTCCGCATCGCGAAACGCCTTCGACAGCACGCGCTCGTTGAAGTCGTCCAGGTACAGCACGCCGATCTCGCTGCGGAAGGTGCGCACGTCGTCGATGATCTGGCCGGTTGCGCACTCGCGCAGCACGAAATCGTACACCTCGTGAGCGCACTTCTCGGCGATGTTGATGAACGCCTGCAGGCTGAAGTAGTAATGCTGCGTCGAGACGGACAGGCGCACCTGAGAGTCCTTGCCGGTGGCGTAGCGCGATTCCAGCATATCGGCCTGCTCGACAACCTGACGCGCGTAGCCAAGCAGTTCGGTGCCGTCATTGGTTAGCGTGACGCCGCGGTTCGAACGTGTGAAAATCGTGATGCCAAGCTCGTGTTCCAAGTCTTTGATCGCGGTCGAGAGGTTCGATTGCGAGACGTACATGTTCTGGGCTGCGGCGTTGATTGACCCCTGCTCGGAGATGGCAATGAGGTATCTGAGCTGCTGTAACGTCATATCATTGGTTCCTTTTCAGCATGGTGAAAGCCTGGTATTCGATATCGTATATGGTATTAGATTATTAGCTGAATGGGGTTATCTGTTTTTCCGAATACTATATACCAAGATCCTGAATAGCCGTTCATCTTGTTCGAGAGGGCTAATAATGGTTTTATACATATGCGCTTTAGGATCTTTCGCTTCCTTTTGAACAGCGAATAAAAAACCGATCAGCGCACGGCAAAGTGCGTGGGGCGGGCTCGCTTGAAGCGATGCCCGTATACGATGCAAGGAGTAAGAATGGCCAAGAAGAACATTCCGTACGATCAGAAGTACTACGATCCCGAGATCGAGACCATGCCGCGTCCCGAGCTTGAGGCTATGCAGCTCGAGCGCTTGAAGGCAATGGTCAAGTACGCGTACGAGAACACTGTTTGGTACAAGCGCTCGTTCGACGAGGCCGGCGTGAAGCCCGAGGACATCCAAACCCTGGCTGACATCGCCAAGTTCCCGTTCGTCGACAAGGCAACCGAGCGTCAGACCCAGCACGTGGGCAGCTTCTTCGGCGAGATGTGCTCGGTTCCCGAGGAAGACGTCGTCTTCATGGCCACCTCTTCGGGTTCCACCGGCGTTCCTACCATCAGCCCCTTCACGCAGGAAGATTTCGACCTGTGGCAGTCCACCGAGGCCCGTTTGTTCTGGCAGGCTGGCATGCGCCCGAACGACCGCTACGTCCACGGCCTGAACTTCGCGCTGTACGTTGGCGGCCCCGACGTCATGGGCGCTCAGGAACTTGGTGCTTTGGCTATTTGGGTTGGCGCCGTTCCTTCCGACCGTCTGCTGTTCGTTTTGAAACAGTACCAGCCCACTGTTATTTGGACTTCGCCCTCTTACGCATGGACCCTGGGCGTTAAGGCCAAGGAGAAGGGCTTCGACCCCAAGACCGACTTCAACATCCACACTATCATCGTCGCCGGCGAGCCGGGCGGCTCCATCGCTTCCACGCGTGAGGCCATCGAGGACCTGTGGGGCGCCAAGGTCGTCGACTTCTTCGGTCTGTCCGACATCTATGGTGCTTGTGCCGCCATGTGCGAGGCGAAGGACGGCCTGCACATCGTCGAGGACCAGATTCTGGTCGAGACCGTCGATCCTGCCACCGGCGAGGTTCTCGAGCCGGGCAGCGTGGGCGAGCTTACTTACACCACGCTTATGAAGAAGGCCCGCCCGATGATCCGTTTCCGCACGGGCGACATCGGCTACGTTTCCACCGAGAAGTGCAGCTGCGGCCGCACCCATGCTCGCATCCACGTGACCGGCCGCAAGGACGAGATGTTCATCGTCGGCGCCGTGAACGTGTTCCCGTCCGACATCGAGTACGTCGTGCGCGGCTCCGAGGGTCTGACCGGCGAGTACTCCATCCGCGTGCATGATGAGAACTACACCACGCGCTACGAGGTTTCCGTCGAGCGCGCGTTTGGCAGCGACGAGCCCTACGACAAGGTTTCCAAGCGCGTTGAGGCTGCGTTGAAGGCTCACTGCGGCGTTCGTCCCGCCAAGGTCATCGTTTACGATGCCGACGGTTTGGGCGTCTCGGCCGAGCATAAGGCCAAGCGCTTCATCGACGAGCGCGACAGCGCCAAATAGAATCCTGCAACCTTCAGTAGCTAGGAGCTATCATGACCAACCAATTCGCAGTTTCCGGTCAGCATTACCTGTTCAATGTTCAGACGTTCGCAAGCACGGTTCTTTCTGTGGGCGGCGATGCCTATCAGTACGCGTTCCGCGACCGCACCACGCAGGGCGTTATCGATGACGTTGCCAACGGCGAGTCCGAGCTGGGCGTTCTTCTTGAGACCACCACGACGGCCGCCGATCTTGAGGCTGCTTTCGACAAGGCGGGCCTTCGCTTCGTCGAGCTTATCCAGTCCACGCCGCGCGTTGCACTGCCGGCAAGCCATCCCATGGTGAACGCCGACAAGCTCACGCTTGAGCAGCTTGAGGACTATCCCTACATCTATTTCGAGCAGGGCGAGGATGCCCCCGCGTATTTCGCCGAGGAGGCTTTAGCTGACGAAGCACGCCGTAAGAGCATTGCCACCACCGACCGCGCGTCGCTTTCCGAGCTTATCGTTGCGCTGAACGGCTACACGGTGACCAGCGGCATTCTGGTCGGCGTGTCTGACGGCCCGGGCCTGACCACGGTTGCCCTTGACACCGATGTGAAGCTTCACCTTGGCTACGTCATTCGCAAGGACGCCGAGCTTTCGCCGATCGGCGCCAAGTTCGTCGACAAGCTTGAGAAGAACCTCGTCAAGTACGCGAAGTTTTAGACGCCGAGCGACAGCGTCCAGGTCTATAAAGTCGGTGCTCGTTTAAACAGTCGTAACAACCACACTCCGCTTTCTCTCCCCTCCCGATGCTTTGGCTATACTGTTAGCCACGTTATCGAGAGGGGATTTTTCATGACCGAGGTTCTATGGCACGGCCGCGGTGGGCAAGGCGCGTTCACGGCAGCGCGCTTGCTGGGTGCTGCCGCATCGATCGACGATGCTGCATATGCCCTGGCGTTCCCGTCGTTCGGTCCCGAACGCCGTGGCGCTCCCATGCGCGCATTCACCAAGATCAGCGCGTCGCCTATTGGCGACCGAAGCGCTATCAAGCAGGCTGATTTCGTTATCTACCTTGACGAGACTCTGATGGCTGCTGGCTACGACGCTGAGCTTGCCCAGGGCGGCATGGTCCTGGTGAACGCTGCAAGCGTTCCCGCATGCGCCAAGGGCGACAGCCGCGTGAGGGCCATCGACGCCAATGCTATCTCGACCGAGATTCTTGGTCGGCCCATTCCCAACACGGTGTTTTTGGGTGTCCTTGCTGAATTGGGCGTGCTGCCCGTGCAGAACGTGAAGCGCGCGATTGAACTGTACATGCCCGCGAAGTTGCACGACGCGAACAAGAAGATCGTCGACGTTGCCGCCGTTTCGTTTGCTGCTTGCCCAAGCGGTGCCGATGCTGTTGATGGCGGAGGGGTGGTGGGTAGCGGAGGGGGCGCTTCCCGCATTGACGACGAGTTCGTGCGTCCTGAGTGCATCATCCCTTCTATTCAACATGACGAACTTGGTCCTGCACAGTTCGCCCGCAGCACGTGTTTTGCCGGCGGCCACTTGGTTGAGAAGAATGCGGGTTGGCGAAACGATCGCCCCGTGATCGATCGTCAGAAATGCGTTGGCTGCCTGCAGTGCTATTTGTATTGTCCCGATGGGGCTATCTTCAAGGTGTCCGCTGTCGAAGGTTCGAAGAACCCGTTCACCGTGGCAGTCGACTACGACTTCTGCAAGGGATGCGGTATGTGCGTCCGCGCATGCAAGTTCGACGCCATTCGCATGGAGCAGGAGGTGCAAGCCTAATGAAACGATTCCTTTCTGGTGACGAAGCCGACGCCGAGCGCGCTTTCGCGAAAGCGCAGCGACAGCGTCCCATGCTTTTGGAAGCGAGGGCTTCGTCTTCTTTCGTTCTTAGCGAGGTGCAAGCCTAATGAAACGATTCCTTTCGGGTGACGAAGCCCTCGCCGAGGGCGTTCGCCTTTCCAGGCCTCAGGTGATTTCGGCGTACCCCATCACGCCTCAGACCGTCGTTGTCGAGCGACTGTCCGAGATGGTTGCCGATGATTCGCTTGACGCCCAGTACATGCATGTCGAGTCCGAGCACTCGGCTCTTTCGTGCGCCATGGGCGCGTCCGCCACGGGTGCGCGCACGTTCACGGCGACGTCCAGCCAAGGCCTTCTGTACATGGCCGAGGTCCTGACGTATGCCGCGGGCGGCAGGTTCCCCATCGTCATGATGAACGCGAACCGCTCCACGGCGCTTCCGTGGAACATCTACGGTGACCAACGCGATTCGCTGGCGCTTCTTGACCACGGTTGGATTCAAGCATACGCGCTGGACAACCAAGAGGCGCTCGACCTGACGCTGATGGCCTATGCCATCGCCGAGGACTCGCGTGTCAGCACGCCGTTCATGGTGAACCTTGACGGCTTCGCCCTTACCCATACGTACGAGACCGTCGACATCCCTACGCAGGAGCAGGCCGACGCCTTCTTGCCGCCGTACCGTACCGAAAACAAGTTCGATTTCGACAACCCCAAGAACCTGGGTTATTCGGCTGGTCCCGCGTTCAATCGTTACTACAAGTACTACGCGCATCAGGACATGCTTGCCGCCGAAATCGTCATCGACGAGGTGGAAAGCCGCTTCGCCCAGATTTTCGGCCGCACGTATCCCGGTATGGTCGAGGCGTATCGGTGCGACGACGCCGAATTCGTTGTTGTGACGCTGGGGTCTATCGCGGGTTTGGTGCGCAACGTTGTCGACGACCTGCGCGAGCAGGGCAAGAAAGTCGGCCTGTGCCGCATCAGGTACATGCGTCCTTTCCCGTACAAGCAACTGGCTGCCATTTTGGGCACGCCCTGCGTTCGTGCTGCGGCGGTTCTTGAGAAAGACATCTCGTTCGGTGGCGAGGGAACGGTGTTCACCAATGTGAACTCCTCGCTTCACCGTGCAGGCAAAGTGACGCCCACCAGGAATTTCGTTGGCGGCTTGGGCGGGGACGACATCTCGTACCAGCAGATCGTCGAGATTTTCGAGACACTTGAGGAAACGGCTGCGGGCAAGGACGTGCCCCAAGTCAGCTTCCTTGGCGTTGAAGGGGGAGAGGAGGTGCGCAATGGCCGTTAATGTGCGCAACATGCCCGATGACGAGCTGTTCTTCGGCCATAAGGCCTGCGCTGGCTGCGGCGGCTCGCTTGCCGTGCGCGCGGCGCTGAAGGTGCTTGGCCCCCATGCGGTGTCGGCTCTTCCCGCTGGCTGCATGAGCGCCGTCGGATTCAACTTCCCGCAGCTCTCGTTCTCGAACAATGCGATGATCACGCCGTTTGCGGCAACTGCCAGCGTGCTTTCGGGCATCGAGGCCGGCTTGCGCGCGCAGGGCATCAAGCCCGACGACTGCACCGTTGTCGGGCTTGCGGGCGACGGCGGCACGGCCGATATTGGCATTCAGGCGCTTTCGGGCGCCATCGATCGCAACGACGACGTGCTGTACATTTGCTACGACAACGAGGCCTACATGAACACGGGCATCCAGAAAAGCTCGTTGACCCCGTTTGGTTCGTCAACCACCACCACGCCGGTTGGCAGCCAGGTCAAAGGGTGCTTGACCGACAAAAAGAACGTGTTCGAGATCGTTGCCGCGCATGATATCCCGTATGCCGCAACTGCCAGCATCGGATACTTGCAGGATTTTATCAATAAGGTAGAGCGTGCCAAGAACGTGCATGGCGCGCGTTTCATCCATGTGATGGCGCCGTGCCCCACGGGTTGGGGTCATGCTACCGACGTCACCGCCGACATCGCGAAGGAGGCCGTCGACTGCGGCATGTGGTATCTCGCCGAGTTCGAGGGCTCGCAAGAAAACAGCGTTCCCGGTGGCGCGTTCAAACTGAATCGCAACCCGAAGGAATTCTCAGATATCGAGCACTATCTGCGCAGTCAGAAGCGTTTTAAACATATGAGCGAAGACGACGTGCAACATGCGGTTGCCGGCCGCGATGCCAAGTGGGAGTTCATCCGCTCGCACTGGGCGTAATCATTTTCAGCTGAAAGGTTCGGTTTGGCCCGCAGCCCCGACTGGCATCGTTCGGCTGGCTGGGCTGCTTGTTCCAGATGTTCGTCCAATCTGTTCTTAAACACGAAAGCGCCCGTCCGGGGTTTTCCGAACGGGCGCTTCTTCGTGCTTGCAATAGCTCAAGATGCGAGATTGGGCGTGCGGCAAGCTGGACTTCGTCGCGGTGCGACAGCCACCTTGTCGCGCTTCGGCGTTAGCGGATGAAGTTCGTCTTGATCTTGCGCTCGGCAGCCGGAGCCTCGATGCCGGCGGCCTTGCCAGCCTCGATGCATTTCAGCAGCCATGCCATGTTGTTGCCCAGAACACGCATGACCTGCATGCCCTCTTCGTCCTTCTCATCCTCGCCGGGGATGGCACCAAATGCGTCGTTCCAGTAGTTGGACGAAACGATGGGCATCTGGTTGATGGTGAAGTATTTGTTCAGCACGTCGAACGAAGCGACAGTGCCCGCACGGCGGGCGACGGCGATGGAAGCGCCCGGCTTATGCGCGAACACGCCGCTTGCGGCGTAGAAGGCGCGATCGAGCAGGTCGAGGATGCGGCCTGCGGGATGCGCGTAGTACACGGGCGTGGCGAAGATGTAGCCGTCGTACTCGGCAGCGATCTTGATGAAATCGTTCACGATATCGTTGTCGAACGTGCAGGCGTTATCCAGCTTCACGCAGCAGGAGCAGCCGATGCAGTCGCGGATGGGTTGGTTTCCCACCTGGAAGATCTCGGTGTCGATGCCCTGGGCATTCAGCGCGTCCTCGACCTCTTCGAGTGCGCGGCCGGTGTTGCCGTTCGGCTTCGGGCTGCCGTTGACCAGCAGTACTTTCATGGGACCCCCTTGTTTTCATTTATAGCTGAGATGTTGTGCGCTTGCCGCGGCGGGGCGCAAGCGCCTTCGCGGAAGCAAATCGCAGCCGTTTTCTCTCGTGAGGTTATTTTAGCAAGCGCGTCAAGTCCGTGGAGGGGGACAAGGACTGCCTGTACTTGTCACGTTGGTACAGGCTGTGCATGGTGGGCGCGCTTTTCGTCCCTTCCTACAATCTAATAGTCGTTTAGGAATGCGTTTATCGCATATAAGGCGGTTGAAGGGAGTTTCGATGACTATTAGAAAGAAATTGGCAAATAAAGTCTTCGTTCTCGGTGTTGATGGCCTTGACCCTCGATTCAGCAACAAGATGCTGCGTGAGGGAAAGATGCCGAATCTGCAGAAGATCATCGATCGCGGAGCTTGCCGCGAAGACCTCGAGATGCTGGGCGGTCATCCTACTGTGACCCCGCCGATGTGGACCACGTTGGCATGCGGCTGCAACTCTAATGTTCACGGCATTACTGCTTTTTATCGCAAGGGCAGTGACCTTGATAAGTATGTGGCCAACTTCGACTCGCGTGGTTGCTCGGCTGAGCCCATTTGGAATGTTCTTGCCGAAGCCGGAGTGAAGACCCTTTGCATGCATTGGCCTGGAAACTCTTGGCCCCCTACCTCTGAAAACGAAAACCTCTATGTCTGCGACGGCTCTACGCCTGGCTGCCTGGGCATGGGAATGGCTACTCTTGCCAGCGAGTTCCTGGTTGTGGCAGATGTCAAAAACGAGCGCGTTGCATTCGTGCCCTCTGCAACTGCCGAACTTGATCGTGCTTGCGTTGTGAAGGTCGAGGACACCCCCGACGACGGAAACGCAATGACGGACAATCTTAAGAAGACCCATGAGCAGAGCAAGCTGATCATGGACTGGAAGGACGGCATGGGCGGTTGCTGCCTGGACGATCGTTTCAGCTTGGGTCTGTCTCCTGTCAAGGATCCCTCTGGCTGGGCTGTTTCCCTTCCGGAAGGAGCGCGTGAGTTCACTCTGATCTTGTCCAAGGGCCTGATTCGCCGCCCCGGTCTTATCTTGAAGAACGAGCAAGGCGTTTACGATCATGTTGCTTTGTACAAGAACAAGAAGGAAGCGGCTCCCTTTGTCGTTCTTGAAAAGGGCGTCATGAAGGGTCAGATCTACGATGAAGCCGTGGATATCCATGGTAATCGCAAGGACGCCAACTACGACATGAAGCTGCTCGACGTCAAGGAAGATGGCAGCCATATCGAGATCTTCGTTTCTCACGGCATCGACATGCACGCTGATTACATCTTCAAGCCGAAAGAGCTGTTCTACGAGCTTACCGAGAACGTTGGCCATATCGCCCCGGGTTCGGTCATCGGTAACCACGATCCCAAGATCGTTACCGACTGCATGCTGGATGTTTGGAACCAGGCCGCAAAGTGGCAGGCCGATGCTATTCACTACATGATCGAAAAGAAGGGCGTTGAGGCGATCTTCAGCCATTTCCACAACGTCGACATGCAGGAGCACCGCTTTATCAGGTTCATGAGCGAGGGCGACAAGGAATACAAAGAAGAGTTCGGCGCCGGCCCCGTTGAGCGTTATCAGAAGTTCCTCGAGGATGTGTACGTTCAGACCGACAACTACTTCGGCCGCTTCGTTCACCTGCTCGATGAGGGTTGGACCATCATCGTCACTTCCGACCACGCTCAGGTTTGCCCTCCGCATCGTTCGCCCATGCTCGGCGACATGGCCGTTAACGTTGGCGTTATGGAAGAGCTTGGCTACACCGTGCTTAAGCGCGACGAGAACGGTAACAGGCTTCCCGAAATCGATTGGGAGAAGACCCGCGCTGTTGCAGCTCGCGAGTGCAACATCTACATCAACCTCAAGGGCCGCGATCCGCACGGCATCGTTGATCCTGCCGATAAGTACGAGCTCGAAGAGCAGATCATGACCGACCTGTACGGTTACCATGACAAGAAAACCGGCAAGCGCATCGTCTCGGTTGCGTTGCGTAACAGGGATGCCGTTCTTCTTGGATATGGTGGTTCCGAGTGCGGTGATATTTGTTACTGGATCGCCGAGGGCTACAACATCGACCATGCGGACGGTTTGTCGACGACTTACGGCGATTGCGAGACCAGCCTTTCACCGATCTTCGTTGCGGCCGGCCAGGGCATCAAGGAAGGTTACAAGACCGACCGTATCATTCGCCAGGTTGACGTCGCCCCCACGGTTGCAACCCTTATGGATGTTCGCATGCCGGAGCAATGCGAGGGTGCCCCTGTGTACCAGATTCTCGACGAGGAATTCTAAACTCGATCTGTTTTACGCAGGGCGGGGCAACGGAGATACCGTTGCCCCGTTTTTCGTTATCAAAGGAGGACCCAAATGGCCATGAATGCGATGGACTTTGAAAAGAAGCAGAAGGATAACGAGCGCCTTGAGGAGCTTAAGGTGCGAACGAAAAACTGCTGTTGCCGTTATTGCGGCGGCGATTTGAAGCTACGGCGTATCCTGTACGGCCTCGCGGATAGCGGTCGCGTCGAGATCTTTTGCGATGACTGCGATCGTATCGAATACGGCGTGAATAAAGAGATTTATCACGTGGCGAAATACTTCGAGGACGAATTCCAGTTGAACTTGTACCCCGAGAACGACGATTCTCTTCAGACGTATCAAATGAACGTGGCGAAGATCTGCGACATCATTGCTTGGGGCTGCAAGAATTTGGGCCTGCTTGACGAAAAGGGCTTCAAGGTTCCGGTTGATATCTCCAGCAGCATTCTTGGCGAGGAGGTCGTTCTTTACGACATGGACCTTGACGAGGAAGTTGAAATCCAGGATATGGATGAGGACGCCATTTTCGGCCGCAAGACGGGTGGTGTGTCATGTCTGTGATAGTGAAAGCCGAGCATTTATGCTGTCAGTCTGGCCGTCGCTATCTTGTTCATGACGTTAACTGGGAAATCAACAAAGGCGACCGTTGGATCGTGTTCGGCGTCAACGGAAGCGGCAAGACAACCCTGTTGTCAACCATTGCCGGTTTCAAAAACCACACCTCCGGCTGTTTGGAAGTCTTCGGTGAAACGTACAGCGAGGACAACGTTTTCGATCTGAGGAAGCGTATTGGCTGGGTGTCGAGCTCCTTTTTCGACAAGTACTTTACTCGTGAATCGGCTCTGGACATTGTCCTGGGTGGGGTTAGCGGCACCCTTGGCGTTCGCGGCTGCGTGACCGACCAAGACGTTGTGCGGGCGAAGGCCTTGTTGCGTCAGTTCCGTTTGGGCGACAGGGTCAATCAGCCGTTTTCCCTTATGAGCAAGGGTGAGCGTCAGTGCGTTCTTATTGCAAGGGCGCTGATCAGCGACCCTGACGTGTTAATTCTCGACGAGCCTGGAACGGGTCTTGACATCTATGCGCGTGAGTTCACCCTTCAGGCCATCGCGGATCTTGCCGAGTCGACCGATATAACCATCATCTACGTCACCCATTATGCTGAAGAGATTCTTCCTATGTTCGATAAGACGCTGCTGCTTCGCAACGGAAGCGTGTATGCGAAGGGCGCAACGAAAGATGTGTTCACTACAGAAACGATGAACGATTTCCTGGGTTGCCCTGCGCATGTGGATTGGAATGCCGATTCCGTTTCGATTTCCGTCGAAGCCCTGGGTTCGTATCGCGATGCGTCGGTGAAGATGGGAGTCTGGTAATGGACATCAAAGAGACTTTGACCCGTCTGAGCGTGATGGGAACCGAAACCGGGGTTCGCTCTCAGGCTTCGGCGTATTTTGAAAACAACAAGGACATGCTTGCGGCAAGCGATTTTGAATCTGCGATGCGCCTAGGGTGCTTTGACAAGGAATTCACGTATTACGGCGTAGGCTATACCGACGTTCAGGGGAAGATCGCATATCGCATCAGCTCGCAAAGCGCTCGCCTGTATCGTTTTTCAAGATCATGCGCAGTAGAGGGATTGCTTCCGACGCCCGTTGTGCGATACACGGTTCGCAGGCCGTCGCCTTCTGGGCATGAGGACCTGATCAAGGTTGAGACGAAGAAGGATTGTGCTCGAAAGATCCGCAGCATCTACAATGCCGATTATTTCCAGGCGATTGACGACGTGCTGAGATCTCCCGGATCGGATGCTGCTGCCGATATTCTTGACGGGCTGAAGGATGCGCTGACGGGCGTTTACGACTCCGATATGCTGCAGCAATTCGAAGGTCTTGCTCTGATTGCGCTCGAAGCAAGGCAAATCACCCCTCAGCGTGCGGTTGCTTACAACAAGTGGCTGACCGATATCAGACGACAGATGGAAGACGACATCGTTGTGAAGAGCCAGTGCAAAAAAGTGCTTAGCGGGTTCCAGTACCGTGCGGGCGACTCTTGGCGCACCTTCTGGGATGCGCGCAGGGAAGTGGTCGAAGAAGCGCGTCAAGCTAAGATGCTTGACGGCATAGAATGCACGACGGTCATTTCCAAAGACTATTGGTTGCGCGAGATGTCGGAGTTTCCTGCGGTGCGTGAAAAGTTCGTTAAAGAGCTCGAAGACGGCTTAAGCGGCGTTTACCGGGATTATTACGATGCGATTAGGCAACTTCCGCCTGCCGTCTCGGGCGACTTGTTCGAAGAGCGCGAGGCTTTTGTGAAAGATCGCTGCAGTGAGGAGGCTGCTAAGGCGTTTTCGTCTCTTCGAGTTCGTTGGAATTTGCTTTAGCTGATCTTCAGGTTGTGCCTGTGGGCTAGACGAGGACCTTGTCTAGCCCTTCTTTATTTATGGAGCAAAACAAAAAATACCCGACCGGAGTACCGATCGGGTAGGCCAAGACCGCAGTGGTGTAGGAGTTGAAGAGGAAAGGAGATCTGCGGTCAAAGGTTTAATCGATGAGCTTCTCGATTTCCTCGGCAAAATTGTCCTGAGGCTCTTCGCCCGCGATTTTCGCTACGTATTCCCCGTTTTCGTTGAAGAAGATCGTCTGAGGGACGCCTTTAAGACCAAGGCCGGTGAAGAGACTGGGGTCTTCTTCGATGTCGACTTCGTAGAAGTTGAACTTGCCTTGATAATCTTCGTCCTCGGAAAGCTCCTCCAGCAAAGGGTGGACGCTCTGGCAGACATGACAGGTTTTCCTGGAGAACATGACGAGGCACGGCATGCCCGAGTCATAAACGTTTTCGTCAAAAGTTGCGGTGGTGAGCTTCTTCATCGCGGCTCCTCTCTGTCGGTGGAATGACTTCGCTGACCTCTAAAAAGATAGATCCAAATTCAAAAAGGGAATAACAGGCAAGGATTGATATCGGCCTTCCTTTACAGTTGATCCTTGTGTCACGCGAAACATGTGACCAGCTCGCTGCCACCTGTTCTGCCTGTTATGCCATAACCTAATGCCTTCATAAAATTCTCATATAGACGGATCGGAAGGGGTCCGGGTAATTAGGTTGGAAGGAGAGAAAATGGCAGACGGAGAGGGTAAGACCAAGCTTGCACCGTCAAGGAGGCGCTGGCTTGATCTTGCGATAATGCTTGTTCTCATGTTCGGCATTGGGGCACTTCCCCCATTCGGCACGGTAACGCCGTACGGCATGCAGATCTTGGGCATTTTGGTTGGCGTGATCTATGCCTGGATTCGCGGCGAGATCATTTGGTCTTCGGTTATCGCATTCGTCGTGATGGGACTTTGCGGGTCTAATACGGTTGCAGGCGTTGTTTCCGGAGCATTCGGCAACGGAAGTGTGATCCAGGTTATCTGCGCGCTGCTTTTCTGCTATGCAATTCAGAGCACGGGTTTGCTTGACGTTATCGCTTCGTGGATCCTTTCAAGGAAGTTCGCTCGAAAGAGTCTCTGGAGCTTGGCATTCGCGTTCTTCCTTGCGGCAACTGTCGGCGCAATGATTCTGGGCGGCGGTTTCCCGGTCGTTATCTTGCTGTGGACCGTCTTCTATGACGTCTGCGATCAGATGTGCATCAAGCCTTACGAGAAGTATCCGACGCTTGTCATGATCGGCATCGGCATCTGCGCCGATTCGGGCAGCATCGTTATGCCGTACAACCCCTGGCTTGCCATCTGCAACGGCATGTTCAGCTCGGTTTCCGGTGGACTGACGTTCAACATGGGCCTTTACGTTGCTTTCATGCTGATTCTGAACGTCGCGATCTTGTTCGCAGTCACGTTTGTCTTTTGGCTTATCGGCCGCAACATCGATTACTCCGAGATCTGCGTGCCGATGAGGGAAACGAAGCTTACGAAGCGCGATAAGAGGATGGCCCTTTATCTCGTGTTCGCCCTTGCGCTTCTTGTTCTTCCTGGCGTTCTCCCTGGCGGAAACCCTGTATTCGATGTTTTGCGCAAGATCGGTTTGTCGGGCATGTTCCTTTTGGTACCCGTCTTCTACATGATGGTTACCTATGAAGGCGAGAATCTGTACGATATCGGAAAGGCTCTCAAGGAAGGCGTCGCTTGGGATACCGTGGTGCTGATCGCTTGCGCCCTGACGCTTGGTAGCGCTCTGACCAGCAAGGACACGGGCATTGCCGCTTGGCTTGGCTCGATCGTAAGCAGCCTCTTGGCCGGCCAGTCGATTGCAATGGTCATGATCATCATGATCGCCGCTGTGGTTGTCTTGACGAATGCCATCAACAACGCCGTTGTTGCCACTATCATGCTTCCCCTTGGCGTAACCATCATCACGGCCATGGGCGGCAACCCCACCTTGTTCGCAATGTTCGTCGTCGTTCTCTCGTTGCAGGGCATCGTTATGCCTTCTGGTTCCATCGTCGGCGCTCTGCTGCACGGCAACTCGAAGTGGCTCAAGCCCAGCATGATTTACAAGTACACGATTATCGGCGAGCTTGCCGTACTCGCGGTGTCTATCATCTGCATCCCGCTTGGTAATATGCTGATCGGCTAAACGGGCGCGATGACATACAATTGATGCGGACTTGCTTCCGCGAGTGCTGTCAGGGCGCCGGTGTTCGGCGCCCTGTTCCTTGTTTCTAGGGGTGATTCGCGATGGATTTCAATCAACTTCGATATTTTCTTTCCATAGACAATTTTGGGTCGATGAGCAAGGCCGCCAAGCAGTTGGGTGTATCGCAGCAGTCTCTTTCGGGCTCCATGAAGTCTCTTGAGAAAGAGCTAGGCGTTGGGTATTTGTTCTCAAGGACGAATAAAGGCGTGACCTTGACGCCTGCAGGCAAGGAGTTTAAAAGGTTCGCACTAGGGTCGATGCTAGGCTACAAAGAGATGCTTGTCGCGCTTGGCAAAAGCCAAACAGGTTGTCAGAAAACCCGTTTGGCAGTCGGGGCCACCGACATCATGAGCGCCGACTTTCTGCCTCCCTTCATCGTTGAATTCTTAAGTCGGTTCTCTAGTATCGATTTGAAGGTTTACAACTTGTCGGAGAGCGAGATCGCCTCCCGTGTTGTGCAGGGAGACCTTGACGCAGGACTGGTGTTCAGGTCTATGGATAGCGGGTGCATTATGCCGACTGTGCAGGGGCCTTTGTCGTTCGACGTTGTTGCTCCCTGTGCGGTTTATTTTTTGGATGAGCACCCAGTGCCCGCTATCGTCTCATCGCGAAGTGACGTTTGCCCAGATATCCGATTATACCGTTGCACCCCGAGAGTTGTTCGATTCGGAGTTCACAAGGTCGTTGATGGGCGAGAGCTCGTCGGTTCTTTTGGACGTCCCTCTTGCGACGGAACCGCGCATGATCGTTGAGTCCGTTTCGCATAATCTGGCGATCTGTCCCGATGTCAAAATAGGTTCTAAGGGCTTGACGATGGCTGAGTCGTTCTCTCGATACCCGGTTGTCGCACGTCCCCTTGGCGGTGAAGAGGTAAAGCACTTTGATGCGATCCTCCTGACGAAAGAGGGGTCGGCGAAGTCGGAGGCGTTGACTATCTTCAGGCGCTCATTGTTGAAGTACGCTGGAACTTATGTTTGATCGAACGCCGTTTCCAGGCCGGTTTGTTCGGCGGTTCTATCAACAGAAGTGGTTTTTCGGGAATGATAATAGAGCATTGGTTTGCGACATTCCTTTGTGTTGGCATTGCGCCTTTTCTATTCATCCCGCCTTCCTCATGCGGAAGTTTTCAGGCAAAGAGAAAGGCGCCTGCAGGTGATTGACCCGCAGGCGCCCGTTGGTGCCAGGGCTTTGATCTTGGTTTGAACCTGGTCTGAACCGTTACGGCCTGGGCTTGCCGCAGTTGCTGCAGAACTTGCCCGAGTTCACCGATCCGCACTCGCAGGTCCAGTCGGTGGAGGGCTTGGGCGTGCCGCACTCGCTGCAGAATTTGCCGGAGTTGTTGGCGCCGCACTGCGGGCAGAACCAACCGCCAGCGGCGGCTGCGGGTGCAGGTGCCGGAGCGGGGGCGGGTGCTGGGGCGGCTGCCTGCTGGGCAGCGCCCTGCTGGAACAGCTGAGCGGCGTTCATGCCGCCGATGTTGCCGGCCATGCCCATGCC
>CAKTWD010000022.1 GCA_934630485.1 uncultured Eggerthellaceae bacterium
AGTCTTATCTTACCGAGGACGAGGAAGAGAAGCTCGTGGAGGCGTTCGCCTTCGCGCGCAAGGTTCACAAGGGCCAGCTGCGCAAGAGCGGCGAGCCGTTCGTTGCTCACCCTGTTGAGGTCGCCATCATCTTGGCCGACCTGCGTATGGACGTCGAAACCCTGTGCGCCGCGCTTCTTCACGACACCATCGAGGACACCGAAACCACCGACCGCGATATCACGCGCCTGTTCGGCGAGCGCGTCACCCAGCTGGTCGAGGGCGTTACCAAGATCACCCGCATCGAGGTGGAAAGCCTCTCCGACGAACAGGCGGCAACCATCCGCAAGATGTTCGTGGCCATGAACCAGGACATCCGTGTGGTTGTCATCAAGCTCGCCGACCGTCTGCACAACATGCGCACGTTGTCGTCGCTTCGCGAGGACCGCCGCATCTTCAAGTCGCGCGAGACGCTTGAGATCTACGCGCCCATCGCGCATCGTTTGGGCATCAACTCCATTAAGTGGGAACTAGAGGATCTGTCCTTCTACTACCTTGAGCCTGCGAAGTATCAACAGGTCAAGCGCCTGGTTGCTGAAAGCCGCGCAACGCGCGAGGCGTATTTGAAGCAAGTCATCGACCTTCTGCACGACGAGATGGAGAAGATTGGCGTCGAGGCCGAGATCATGGGTCGTCCCAAGCACTTGTACTCCATCTATCAGAAAATGACTAAGCGCGACAAGGAGTTCAGCGAGATCTTCGACCTGATCGCCGTGCGCTTGATCGTGAAGTCCGTCAAGGACTGCTACTCGGCACTGGGCGCGGTGCATACGCTGTGGCACCCCATGCCCGGGCGTTTCAAAGACTACATCGCCATGCCGAAGTTCAACATGTACCAAAGCCTGCATACCACGGTCATCGGCCCGGCCGGCAAGCCGCTTGAGGTTCAGATTCGCACCGAGGAAATGCATCAGAAAAGCGAGTTCGGCGTCGCGGCTCACTGGCTGTACAAGGAAAACGGCGGCAAGCAGGGCAAGGACGCCGAGTTCGACAAACAGCTGGCGTGGCTTCGCCAGATGGTTGACTGGCAGGATGAAACCCAGGATTCGCGCGAGTTCCTGAAAGATCTGAAGGTCGACCTTGACCCCGACGAGGTGTTCGTGTTCACCCCGAAGGGCGAGGTCAAGAGTCTGCGTTCGGGTTCCACTCCGGTCGACTTCGCCTACGCCATTCACACCGAGGTCGGCAATCACTGCGTTGGCGCCAAGGCCAACGGCAAGATCGTGCCGTTGTCGTACAAGCTCCAGATGGGCGACCGCGTCGAGATCCTCACGCAGAAAAGCGCCACGCCTTCGCGCGGCTGGCTGAGCATCGTCCGCACCCCGTCGGCGCGTTCGAAGATCAGGAACTACTTCTCGAAGGCAAACCGCGGCGACGATTTGCAGATGGGCCACGACAAGCTGATGCGCGAGATGCGAAAGCATGGCTTGGGCCTTTCGAACGCCCAGATGACGCGTGCGGTGAAAACCGCCGCCGAGAACATGGGTTACAAAGACGGCGACGACATGATGGTGAACATCGGCGCCGGCAAGGAAAGCCCGCAGCATGTTGCCAACCGCATCCTGAAGTTGGTCGTCGACGACGGCAAGAAGGAAGCCGAGCGTCCCGCCATCGGCATGTCAACCATGGCAACGGGCAAGATGCCGCCCATGCTTACCAGCGTGAAGCGCCCGAAGCGTCGCGAGACGCATTCGGACACCGGCATTGTGGTGAAGGGTTTGGACGACGTGCTGGTGCGCCTGTCGAAGTGCTGCAACCCGGTTCCCGGTGATGACATTTTGGGATTCGTCACGCGCGGTCGCGGTGTTTCCGTCCACCGTGCCGACTGCCCGAACGCCAAGGACCTGCTGCGCGAGCCCGAGCGCATCATTCAGGTTGAATGGGAGAAAGATCCCGCTGTTTCGACGTCGTACAAGATCGACGTTTACATTGAGGCTCTTGACCGTATGAACCTGCTGCGCGATGTCGTTGCCGTTCTGTCCGAGGAGGGCGTCAACGTTTTGAACGCCTCCACTTCGACGCAGCGCGACGACATGGTTACCATGCGCTTCCTGTTCCAGGTTTCCGATGTCGAGCATGTTGACGACATCATCGCCGAGCTTTACGACGTCGACGGTGTCTTCGAAGCCCGTCGCATGAAGCCCGGCGAGAGCGTGGGACGCCGAGATAGCTAGCTAGAAAGGATCAGAATGGATCTGCATAAAGTGAAAGATGGCTGCCTTCCCATTCACTTCATGGTGATGGGCCCCATCGAGAACAACGTCTACATCATCTCCGACGATGCAGCCACCATCGTGGTCGATCCGACCTGTGATTCCGACGTCATCATCGGCGCACTTGAGAAGCTTGGCAAGAAGAAGCTCGACGCCATCATCCTCACCCATAGCCATTACGATCACGTGGGTGCCGCGGCTAAGCTGCGCAGGCTGACGGGCGCAACCGTCATTGCCTCGAAGGCCGACGCTCCCTACATCGAGCGCACGGTGAAGCCCTTCCGCGACGATCACGAGTTCCCGGCTTGCGAAGTCGATCAGCCGGTTGATGACGGCGACGTCGTCCAGATCGGCAACATGGCTTGGAAGGTCGTTCTTACGCCCGGCCACACGCCCGGAAGCATGTGCCTGTTCCTTGACCCGCAGTTCGGCGTCATCAAGGGTGGCGCGCCGGTTCTTATCTCGGGCGACACGCTGTTCTACGGAGGCATCGGCCGCACCGACTTCGAGGGTGGCAGCATGCCCGATATGAGGGCATCTCTTAAGCGTCTTGCCGTGCTTCCCGATCAGACCGTCGTTTTGCCCGGCCACGGTGAGCAAACAAGCATCGGTGCCGAAAGGCGTCGCGTCTTCGCGTATTACGCTTAAGCTGCACCGAGGTTGCCCCGATCTGATGGGTAACGGTTTGGCGAACGAAGCGACGGCGTCCGTAAAAGCCGTCTTTGATCGCCCATAATGAGGCATAACATCGTACGTTAAGCATGGTTGAGCTTGTTTCATGCAGTAGAATCTGTGTATAGCCGACTGAAGGAGACCATCGTGTCTAAGAAGCACAAGTCCGATTATTTTGACGCGTTCGAGAAGCAGGCGAAGATTGCGGTTGAGGAAGCTGAGCTTCTCGTTGAAGTCATCCAGGGTTTCACCACCACCGACGCGCTGAAGGAGCCTCTCGATAGGGCTCACGAGATCGAGCATCGCGGCGACCTTCTGGACGACCAGAACTTCCAGTGCGTTGCAGTCGACTTCATCACGCCTATCGAGCGCGGCGACATCCTTGAGCTTTCCCAGACGCTCGACAACGTCACTGACGGTATCGAGGAGGTCATGCAGCGCTTCTACATGTATGACATTCACTACATGCATAAAGACGCGCTGGAATTTGCGAAGATCATTCGCAAGGCAACCAAGGCCATTTATCGCGCTATGGAAGACTTCCGCAATTTCAAGAAGTCCAAGAAACTTCACTCTTTCCTTGACGAGGTCAGCGATCTCGAGGAGCAGGGCGACAAGCTGTATCTCGAGGTTGTTCGCGAGCTGTTCCAGCATCCCGAAGATCCCATCGAGGTTACCGTTTGGGCCAACCTGTTCGACAGCCTCGAGGAGGTCTGCGACCTTACTGAAGACGTTGCCGACATCATGGGCAATATCTCGCTGAAGAACATGTAACGCATTCGCGCAAATATCGAACCTTGTTATAACCGTCATCCATACGTGGTTGACGGTTATTTTTATCGATCGAGGTAGATTGCTTGCGAGATGCGGGAGTCGAAAGCGGCTTCCCGCCGTTCGCGCGAATTCCCACACGCGAAACACGCTGTTCACTGGCTTTTTGATATAGTCTTGCTAATTTACGTACCCGTACAGGGAGAGGATCCATGGCTTTAATCGTCTGCAAATTCGGGGGCACGTCCGTTGCCTCGCCGGAGCGCATTCAGAAAGTCGCTAAGCGCCTGATCGCGCGCAAGCAAGCCGGCAACGACGTCGTCGCTGTCGTTTCTGCCATGGGCAAAACCACCGACGAGCTTGTGGGCCTGGCAAGGGCCCTTAACCCCAACCCGCCCGTGCGTGAGATGGATCGTCTTCTGTCCACGGGCGAGCAGGTGTCCATGTCTCTTTTGGCCATGGCCATCGAGGCTCGCGGTTACAAAGCCCTTAGCTTTACCGGCCATCAGGCGGGCATCGAAACCGACGGTTCGCATCAGCGCGCGAAAATCGTGAAGGTTCATTCGGAGCGAATCATGGAGGCTATCGCCGAAGGGGCCATTCCCGTTATCGCCGGCTTCCAGGGCATCGATCCCAGCGGCGATATCACCACGCTTGGCCGCGGCGGCTCCGACACCACGGCCGTCGCCATTGCCTGGGGTATCAACGCCGACGTCTGCGAGATTTACTCCGACGTCGATGGCGTGTACTCGGCCGACCCGCGCGTGTGCCCTCATGCGCGCAAGCTTGATCAAATTTCATACGACGACATGCTCGAGATGTCCGCTGCCGGCTCGGGCGTGCTGCAGATGCGCGCAGTCGAGTTCGCGCGCAAGTTCGGCGTCGTCATTCATTCTCGTTCTGCGTTCACGGAAACCGACGGCACGTTCGTCAAGGAGGCAACCGATATGATGGAAGAAGCCGTTATCACAGGCATTGCTCACGATACGTCCGAGGTGAAGGTCACGATTCGTGGCGTTCCCGATGCTACCGGCGTTGCCGCCAAGGTGTTCGGCGCGCTTGCCGCGAACAGCGTGAACACCGACATGATCATTCAGAACGCATCCGAAGCAGGCGTCACTGACATTTCGTTCACCTGCCCCGATGCCGATCTTGCCCGCGCTCGCGAGACCGTTGACGTGGTCGCCCCGCAGATCGGCGCCCGCGAAGTGGTGGTTGACGAGGACATCGCCAAGGTCAGCTTGGTTGGCACCGGCATGAAGTCGTCGCCGGGCGTTGCCGCAAAGGCGTTCGCCGTCTTGGGCGAGAACCAGATCAACATTGACGCGATCTCCACGTCGCCTATTCGCCTTTCCGTTGTTGTTTCTGCAGCTCAGGCTGCAGAGGCGGTGCGCTGCTTGCACACCGCGTTCGGTTTGGACTCAGACGAGATCTTCGAGGAAACCCAGCTTTCCGCCGAAGAAATCGCTGCGAAAATGAACAAGGGCCGCTAGGCCAGAAAGGGGAGCCACATGGCTTGGACGAAACAGATTCCCGCCAACCCGGTCGTTGCCGTTGCGGGTGCAACCGGCGCCGTTGGTTCGGAATTCATGCAGGTGCTGCACGACCTCGATTTCCCCGCAAGCAAGGTCATCCCTCTGGCGTCGGCCCGCTCTGCCGGCAAGGAGATCGACTTCCTTGGTTGCGGTCAGGTTCCCGCTGGCAAGTTGGTTGTTCAGGAAATGACCCCCGAGGCATTCGAGGGCGTTGACATCGCTTTGTTCTCTGCTGGGGCGGGCGTTTCCAAGGAAATGCGCGATGCTGTCGTCAGTGCCGGCGCGGTCATGATCGACAACTCTAGCGCCTTCCGCATGGAAGAGGACGTTCCGCTGGTTGTTCCCGAGGTTAACCCCCAGGACGTTACGTGGCACAACGGCGTTATCGCCAATCCCAACTGCTCCACCATCCAGATGGTCGTCGCGCTTCATGCGCTGGAGTCCGTGGCTCCCATCAAGCGTGTTGTTGCTTCTACGTACCAGGCTGCAAGCGGCGCGGGTGTCGCCGCCATGAACGAGCTATACGATCAGACGCGCGACTACCTTGATGGCAACGAGTTCGAGCCGCATGCCTTCAGCGATCAGATCGCGTTCAACATCATCCCGCATATCGATGTGTTCCTTGACGACGACTCTACGAAGGAAGAGTGGAAGATGATCGTCGAGACCAAGAAGATCATGGGTCACCCCGATCTGGGCGTTGCCGCCAACTGCGCTCGCGTTCCGGTTCTGCGTTGCCACGCTGAGTACGTGAACGTCGAGTTCGACGGTCCCATCACGCCCGAGCAGGCGCGCGCTGCGTTCGAGGCTGAGCTGGGCGTTACCCTGAACGACGTTCCTGCCGAGAACGGCTATCCCATGCCCGGCCTGCTTGCCCACACCGACAAGGTGTATGTCGGCCGCGTGCGCAAGGACTACAGCGTCGAGAACGGCATTTCGTTCTGGTGCGTTATGGATCAGATCCGCAAGGGTGCTGCTCTGAACGCCGTTCAAGTTGCCCAGCTGCTGCTTCCGTAAGCGGCTGCGGCGGGTGCCGGTCAGCTCGGGCGAGGTTCGCCTGAGGCGGGTTCGCTTGGCGCAGCTTGGGCCTTCATTTTGCTGGCCTGGAGTCTTGCACCGCGAAATGCAAGCCTGCATTGCCGATCAACTGGTTTTGACATGGGCGCGACATCGGTCGCGCCCTTTCGTTTAGAATGACCGTATGAGCAAACACAATGACGTTCCAAACAACCTGAATCCCATGACTGCCAAACCGCCTAAACCCAAGAAGGTGCGCCTTGATGCGCTGTTGGTTGAGCGCGGTTATTTCGCCGATGCTCAGGCTGCGCTTCGCGCAGTGTTGGCGCACGAGGTGAAGGTGGGCGACGTGTACGCAACCAGCGCCGCGGTGAAGGTCCCGTCCGATGCGGACATCCAGGTGAAGGGCGGTATGCCCTACGTTTCGCGTGGCGGGTTCAAGCTGCGCGGTGCGCTTGACGCGTTCGATCAGAATGCGTCGGGGCTTCGCTGCATCGACATCGGTTCTTCCACCGGCGGTTTCTCCGATTGCTTGCTGCAGGCGGGAGCGGCTTCCGTCGCATGCGTCGATGTCAACTACGGGCAGCTTGCCTGGAAGGTGCGCCAAGACCCGCGCGTCGTCGTGTTCGAGCGCACCAACATTCGCACGGCCGATCCGGCCGATTTGGGCGCACCGTTCGATCTTGCTGTCGCTGACCTCAGTTTTATCGGTTTGGCAAGCTTGGCTCCTGTGTTCGCCAACTTGCTCGATGTGGGTGGCGTGTTCATTGGCTTGGTGAAACCGCAGTTCGAGTCGGCTCACGACGAAACCGAACGCGGCGTGGTGCTTGACGAGGCTGTTCGCTTGCGCACCGTCGACGAGGTCAAACAAGCGCTTGAGTCGGCGTCGTTCGACGTGACCGGCGTTGTGGAGTCGTCCATCACGGGTGCGAAGGGCCACAACGTCGAGTACCTGGTTCGCGCCGTGAAGCTATAGTCCGCAAACGGCAGGTCATCTTCTGCGGTTTGCGAAAGCGCGGGTCGTAAGAACGAATCGGCTGCTACAGCGGCAAACAATAGACTGAAAAGGAAAGGCACCCCGCAGGGTGCCTTTCGAGCGTCACAAGCTTGTTCTGCCTGGCTCAGCGGCCGGGAAACAGCGCGTGCGCCAGCATGCGGCCGAACACGATGCCCAGCAGACACGAGAACAACGTGAGTGTGACGTTCAGCAGTGCCACGCCGTAGCTGGCGTTGTCGATAAGGTGGATGGTCTCAAGGCCGAAGGTCGACAACGTGGTGAAGCCGCCCAGAAGGCCAACTGTGGCGAAGTTTTTCCAAACGGGCGTGTCGTGCCAGGTGAAGAAGCTTGCCAGAAAGCCCATCGCGAAGCAGCCGATGGTGTTGATGACCATCGTGGAGATGGGGAAGGGGTAGAACGGGTTGGCTCCCGCTAGCAGATGCGCGAACCCCACGTTCGTGAGGTACCTGATCGAAGCGCCCAAAGCGCCGCCGATCGCAACTGCCAACAGATTGAGTCCCATTTTCTTTGCCTTCTTGCTTATTCCGATAATAACCTGGTCGCGCGTGCGGCCTTATTCGCTTGCTGGTGCGAGCCGTGCGCTCTGCCGTCGTGTTCGCTTTAGTTCTTCAGCGAGTTGAGCGGGGCAGGGATGCGGCCGCCACGGTGAGCGAACACCGAGCCGGCGTACTTGTTCACGGGGATGACGGGGGCGTAACCCAGCAGGCCGCCGAAGTTCAGGCGGTCGCCCGGCTTCTTGCCGATTGCGGGGATCAGGCGAACGGCGGTGGTCTTGTTGTTGATCATGCCGATGGCTGCCTCGTCGGCGATGATGCCCAGGATGGTTTCGACCGAGGTGTCGCCGGGGATGGCGATCATGTCAAGGCCGACCGAGCAAACGCAGGTCATGGCTTCGAGCTTCTCAAGATGCAGCGCGCCCATCTCGGCGGCGCGGATCATGCCGGCATCCTCAGAAACGGGGATGAAAGCACCGGAAAGGCCGCCAACGCTGGAGCTTGCCATGACGCCGCCTTTCTTAACAGCGTCGTTTAGCATGGCCAGGGCAGCCGTGGTGCCAGGGCCGCCGCAGGTGCCCACGCCGATTTCCTCAAGGATGTTGGCAACCGAATCGCCCGCAGCCGGGGTGGGGGCAAGAGACAGGTCAAGAATGCCTTTCTCGTAGCCCAGGCGGCTTGCGGCCTCGCGGGCCATAAGCTCGCCGGCGCGGGTGATCTTGAAAGCGGTGGACTTGATGGCCTCAGCCACGGTGGTGAGGTCGGCGTCCTTGGGCAGATCGGCCAGAACGGCGCGCACGACGCCCGGGCCGGACACGCCGACGTTGATGGTTTCATCGGCTTCGCCGGCGCCGTGGAATGCGCCTGCCATGAAGGGGTTGTCCTCGACGGCGTTGCAGAATACGACCAGTTTGCCTGCGCCGATGCACTCGCGATCGGCGGTAAGCTCGGCGGACTTCTTGATGATGCCGGCCATCTTCAGGGCGGCATCCATGTTGATGCCGGCGCGGGTGGAGCCGACGTTCACCGACGAGCAGACGATATCGGTTTTAGCCAGCGCTTCGGGGATGGAGTCCATCAGCTTCTCGTCGGCGCGGGTGGAACCCTTGTGAACCAAGGCCGAGAAACCGCCGACGAAGTTAACGCCAACTTCTTTGGCGGCCTTGTTCATGGCCTCGGCGATGGGCGAAAGGTCGGTTTCGGGAACGGCGTCGCACAGCTCGGCTATGGGGGTGACCGAGATGCGCTTGTTGACAATGGGGATGCCGTATTCGCGCTCGAGTTGCTCGGCGGTGGGAACCAGGTTCTCGGCGGCCGAGGTCATGCGGTCGTAGATTTTGCGCGAGATGCCGTCGACGCTGTCGGCGGCGCATGAGCGCAGGTTAAGACCCAGCGTGATGGTGCGGATATCCAGGTTTTGCTCGGTGATCATCGCGGTGGTTGCGGCGACGTCGGCAGGCGTGATCTGCATGGCTCCTCGTTTTCATTCGTGGTGTGCGATGCGCTTTCTTGGCGCGCGGCGCTTGCAACCGCGATGCGCATCCGATTCTTCAAGAATAGCAAAGCCTGATGTGCCGCTTGTTACGAATGGGGATATCGACGAAAAGATGACGGAACGTGTGGTTGGCGTGGTTGTTGACGGTTTGGGCTGGGTTGCGCTCCCGCGCTGGCGGTAGCTGTCCACCGCAGTTCCCTCATAGCGCATGCGAACCAGGTATTATGAGAGCATCAAATCAGCTTTGAAGGAGGTTCTCATGTACGAGCCCAGCAAAATGTACGATTCGTTCGACATCGCCGGTTTCCAATATCACGATGGCGCTCTCGTCTTGGGAAGCCTGAAGGCCGGTAAGAAGCTCGGCCTTGTTCCCGAGTTCGACAACCCTTACGATCACAATGCCGTCTCCATCTGCCGTAAGGGCGTGCACCTGGGTTACGTCCCGCGTGCTAGGAACGCCACCATCGCTCAGTTACTCCGTTTCGGCCACAACAACGTTTTCGAGTGCCGTGTCATGAAAGTGGACAAAAGCGCCGATCCGCGCAATCAGGTTCACGTGGGCATCTACGTGGTCGACAAGCGCAAGAAAAATGGGTATGTAAAATAACTGGTTGGAATTGTTAAGTAGCTAGTTGGAAGATTTCGCCAATCGTTTTGTTAAACCATTGGTTGGATTCTCGACCTAGACGGCCTGCTTGGCGAAAACAATCCCAGCGTGAAGCTGGACGATATGAGTCGAGTCTTTGTCAATGACTTGTGGTCGGATGTCGACGCCTCCGCCGGCACCGCCGCGTGGCAGCTCTCTGCGAAGACGAGCGATTCGGTAGACCCCTCTGAGCTCGTATTCAATGACGAGCCCACCTTCTCTGCGGATGATGAGGCTGTAGCGACGGCTGCAAAGAGCGCAACCTCCATCGAGGACGTCGTAGTGTCGCTCGACGGCAACGTTCTTTACGAAAACGGCGCCCTGACCGACGAGGCGATCGATGACGGCTGGACGGAAGGCAACGTGTCGCTTGCCATCGACGGTACGCGGCTTTCCGTCGCAATCAAGAACGCCGACGGGGCGAAGGTTCTGGGCAAGGGGCAAAACTATGAGGTTAGTTACCAAACGGTGCTCGACAAGAACGCGTTCGTCGCTGCGCTCGTGAAGGCGGGCGCAACTTCCGCGAACGCCGCGTATCGCATCCAAAATCTTGCGATCCTGTCTTCGGGCGGAGCGATTCTTTCCGGTGGGTCGAATGCGAGCTTCACGCCGAGCATTCCGGTCACGGCGGAGAAGTCTGCCGCCACCACGGCGCAAGGCGGCCTCGAAACCCAGTCGGCATCGTTTACGGTGAAGGCGGGCGCGGGCGAGGCGTAGCGCGAGGGCTTCACGCTCACTGACCGGATAACGTCGATGTACGGCTACAACAATTCTGCCGCAGCAGTCCAAAAGGCTATGATGCTCTCAGCGCTTACCGTCGAGGTGACGCTCGCCAACGGGGCGGAAGAGTCTTTCGACGCCGCAAAGATTTTGAACGGCGAAGTCGCCGGCGTGTCGCTTGCCATGGCGGACGGGAGCGAGCTTGCGCTCAATGTTTCGGGTTCTTTTGGTAATGATCGCGGCTGGAAGCTGATGTTCGACAAGCTTCATGCGGGGGCGACGGTAACTGTCGACCATACGCTGACGGTCGACCGTGCGGCGTACGTTGCCGCGGGCGGCGACCTTGACGGCGTCGTCACCTTCCGCAACGCTTTTGCAGTGAACGCTGCCGACGGCTCCACCGCCGAGGATTCCTCGATCGGCAAGGTCAAGGTTCAGCCTGACGTGTCGAAGAAGGGTGTCGTCTCATCGGGCAAGTCTGAAGATGGGAACCCCCTGATCGGTTGGTTCGTGGACGTGCGCCTGCGGCAGATCTTCGGTGCCGTTGAACTTTCCAACCTTGAGACAGCAAGCATCAAAGATGTGCTTGATCAGCACTTGAAGTATCTTGGCGTCTCGGTTGAGGACAGCCGTACCACGATTGACGGAACGGCGTTTACCCCGCTTGAGGAAGCCCGCGACTACGAGGCGAGCTTCGACGAGGCGACGCGCACCCTTGAGGTGAAGATTAAGAACCCCTCGGAACATCCCGACGTGCGCATCACGATCAATACCGAAGTCGTGGGCTCTGTCGAAGGGATCGCCAACTCAGTGGATGTGTTCGTGGACGGCCAGTACAAGGGTGGGAACAAGACGGAGATCAAAGACGACCTTGTTGCCGTCGCCAAGTACGGTTCAGTGGTTTCCGCCAAGGCACCTACGTGGTCAGCGACGGCTCTCAAGCTGGTTGACGGCGGTAAGGGTGAAACCCCTGCAGGGGCCTTTACCTTCTTGCTCGTGCAGGTGGACGAGAACGGCAACGCTATCGAGGGCGGGCAGAGCGCCGAGGCAGTCAAGGACGCAGAAGGAAAGATCATCTTCGATGGCATCACATACGGTCCGCGCAACATCGCTGGCACCTACTGGTATCAGATGACCGGGAAATCCAGCGCCGAGCTTGCCGCGCTTTACCACATGGACGAGTCGGTGAAGACCTTCACGGTCGTTTTTCAGAAGGGACCAGAGGGCGATTATCTGATCTCATGCGAAGTGGCGGACAGCGGCGATGGAATTGTGATCGATACCGTGGTTTTCAACAACGAGACCATCCCCGAGGTTCACGACAATCCTGATAAGCCGGTCAACCCCGATGCGCCTGACGCTTCTGAGTCTCCCGACCAGCCTGAAATCCCGGATGCCCCGGCCTCCCCTGAGGCTCCTGAGGTCTCCGACGATGGACGCTCGCTTTCTCAAACCGGAGATGTAACGCCGATGGTGCCGCTGCTTGCTCTTGCATTCGGAGGGCTAGGGCTGGCGGTTGTATGCGCCCGTCGCGCTCGCAAGGAGTGATGCCACGGTCCCCGAGCTAGCGGTTCGTTCCCCATCTACGGAATCAGGGCTGGTTTCGTAGGCTCAGCCTCCGATCCAGCGGCTCCTTCGCATCTGGGTTGCTAGGCGTATGAGCATGAGATTGCCGTGATGCTTATTTTCTTAGACTAGTTCTGCATTACGCTGATTCGTCAGATTGCCGATATGCCATCGTTTCGTTCAGGAGACTCGCTAAGAGGAAGAGCAACGAAGAGCACGGCTTGCTAAGGCCAGATAATTCAAGGGCGATCTAGGCCACCGTCGAGGATGACATCGACGATGACCTTGTTTTTGCTGGCTCGTGCAATCGAGTAAGGCCGAGCGTGTCGTAGTGGGGCGGCAAGCATGGGTGCAGTTTCATTTATGTGCTATGCATTTGCCCTCATAGGACCAACCGGTATATGCGCCGTTCCTTATCATCTTGCCGCACTTACGGGACTATTGAGGATCTCAGGTAACACCTCTCGCCGATTCGTGTTACTGCGTAGTGTTACGAATCGAAGATATGTGTTACAGTTGGGTGGTATCGTCGCCAAATGAAAAGGAACTTTATGAACAAGAAACTACGTAAGCTGCTTGCTGCGGTGTTTGCCGCTACGTTGGCAGTGGGCATTTTCGCACTCGCAGGATGCACGTCGTCGAATTCTGACAAGGCATCCACTTCCAGCACCCAAGCGGTTACCGACATGGTAGGCCGCACGGTTGAAGTACCCGCAGAGGCCGACAAAGTTATTGGCATCGGTGCTTCTTCGCTTCGCATGATTTGTTACATGCAGGCTGCCGACAAGGTTGTTGGCGTGGAGCAGTCAGAGCAGCAGGATTCTGTGACCTGTGCCTATCGTCATGTGAACCATGAGGCGTTCGCAAAGTTGCCCGTAATCGGGGAGGGCGGTTCGAAGGGCGTAACCGCTAACGAAGAAGCGATCATTGATGCTGCGCCGCAGGTAATCATCGCCAATCTCGATAAAGATTCTGCCGATAGCTTGCAGCAGAAAACCCACATCCCGGTTGTCTGCGTAACTATGAGCGATATGGTTTTCGACCAGGAGCTCTACGACAATATCACGCTTTTGGGTAAGGTTTTGGGCAAGGAAGATCGCGGCCAAGAGCTCATTACGTATATGCAGGATACCGAAAAGGACCTGCAGGATCGCACCGCTAACATAGAGAAGAAGACCGCCTATGCTGCTGGTGTCAGCTACCGTGGAGGTCATGGCTTCTCTGGCACCGAGGCTGGATTCGCTCCATTCTCCATCTGCAATATCGCCAATATCGCCGATGCTGGACATGACAGTGGTTGCTTCGACATCGACTTCGAAGCCGTGACTGCCGCGCAGCCCGATTACGTCTTTGTTGAAAGCGGTAATCTTGGCTTGGTCAAAGAAGATGTTGCCGCTAACCCCGAATACTTCACTAACCTGAAGGCCGTCGAAGACGGCAGCGTGTTCTCACTTGTTTCGTATCGCTTCTATGCCACCAATATCGAGCTGGCAATTGCCAATTGCTACTATGTTGGCAGCTGTGTGTACCCCGATCAGTTCTCTGATGTCGATTCCGTTAAGAAGCTCGACGAGATTTCGACCTTCTTCCTGGGCGCTCCGCTCTCTGAAGACCTTGCCAAAGAGGGTTTGAGTTTTCAGAAGCTTGATTTGATGAGCATGTAAGCCCACGGGAACGAATCGCAGTTAGGCTAGTGCTCAGTTGCCTTTGGTCCTCAATGTAGGCTTATAGGACAAAAAGTGTGTCCCGATAAGGGGTGTTGACGCAGGTCAGCACCCCTTTTTCATGTCGTAAAATTGCCTCCCGTCAATTTTCCCACCTGGACAAAAAGTGTGTCCATGTTCCATTGTTTACGCAGGTCAACCACTATGAATCGAGTAGAAAAAGCCCGATTCCGGAGGTGGCCGTGAAGACAAAGGAATGCCCCGTCTGCGGGGCCCGCATGAAGAGGAACGGCAAGACGGGCGCAGGCACGCAGAGGTGAAGATGCGTCGAATGCGGCTCCAGCGCCGTCCACCACCACGACAACGCCGCGAAGGAGCTCTCAGCCTTCCTGGGCTGGCTGACGTCGAAGGGCTCCCAGGCCGACATGCCCGGTGGCGGACGGACCTTCAGGCGCAGGTCGCGGGCGTTGTGGGAGATCTGGCCCATGCCGGACGTCGTCGACGAGGTGCACCGGGTCGTCTTCGTGGACGGGATCTGCGTCGCCCGCGACCTCGTCGTCCTCATCGCTTGCACGCGCGAGCACGTCTTGTCGTGGTACGTGGCGAGGGCGGAGACGTCCCGGGCCTGGCGGGCGCTCCTCTCTCGCATCGCGCCGCCCGACATGGTCGTCACCGACGGGGGAAGCGGCTTCGCAAGGGCGTGCGCCGCCGAGTGGCCCGAGACCAAGGTGCAGAGGTGCCTCTTCCACGCGTTCTGCCAGGTGAAGAGGCACACGACGAGCCGTCCGAAGCTCCAGGCGGGCAGGGAGCTGTACGGGCTGGCGCTGGAGCTCATGGCCCTGGAGGACCTCTCACAGGCCCGCTGGTGGGTGGAGCGGTACATGCAGTGGTGCGCCTTCTGGTCGGACTTCCTCGAGGAGAGGACGCTTTCGGAGGGTCGGCTGGTCTACACGCACGAGAGGACAAGGAAGGCAAGGTCGTCCCTCTCCTCGCTCGTGTCGAAGGGGACGCTCTTCACGTATCTCGACCCCGTGCTCGCGGCGCAGGGTCCGCTGCCCCGCACGAACAACATGATCGAGGGAGGGGTCAACTCGCAGCTGCGGGCGATGCTGCGCAACCACAGGGGCCTCAGCGAGCTCAGACGCGTGAAGGCCGTCTTCTGGTGGTGCTACATGCACACGGAGTGCCCCAAGGGGGCGGCGGAGGTGCTGAGGTCGATGCCCACCGACGAGGACATCGACCTGCTGTATGAAGCCTTCGCGGAGCGCCCCAGGGCCGAGGGAGGGCCCGAATGGGGCGAGGCTCCGGTGTGGCGGGAACTGCATGGCGACACCCCGTACCCCTACACGATCTACTAGCCCCCAGACACACTTTTTGTCCTATAAGCCTCAATGTAAAAGGAGCCAAAGGCTTTTCAATTGCGATGAGGACCTGAATGCTGAACGGCAAAACCAGGCTTCCAAAGGAACTTGCAAAAGAAAGACCTCGGTATTTGTACCGAGGTCTTTCTTTTGCCGTGGGTGCTTTTTGTTCGGCTGTGATCCCTGACAGATATCCGTGAATTAGCTTGCGATTGGGACCATTAGCTTTACGTTGTCGATCTCCGCAATATGCATAGGTGTGTCGTAGGTTTCGGAAAGCGCTTCGTCGGTTACTGCTTCGATTCCTCCCTGTGCGACGATCGTGCCGTTACGCATCAGGACGAACCTGTCGCAGAACCTTAGAGCCAGGTTAACGTCGTGGATAACCATGACCGTGGCAAGCGATGCCTGTGTGGTTATGCCACGAACAACCTGCAGCACTTCCATCTGGTTTTTGGGATCGAGCGCGCTTGTTGGCTCGTCGAGCAGCAGCGTTTCGGTTTGTTGCGCGATAGCGCGAGCGATATAGACCTTCTGCCGTTCTCCTCCTGAGAGCTCATCACAATAGCGGTCAACGAACGGTTCAAGTCCCAGCTGTTCGATGGCGGCAGCCACGACAGCGCGGTCGTGCTCGCTGATATTCCATGAAACGTGCGGCTTGCGACCAAGTAGCACTTCATCGTATACGCTCAAATGCGGAATGCGCTGCTGCTGGGTCACATAGGCGACATGCTGTGCCGTTTCGCGTTTGTTCATACTCCGAAGGCTGTTGCCGCATACGCATACTTCGCCCGCCGATGGGGTAGCGATGCTGGCCAAAAGGTTTAGCAGCGTAGACTTGCCAGCGCCGTTGTTGCCTAAGATGGCGGTCATCGTGCCCGCATGAGCTTCGAAAGATAGTCCTTCGAACACGTGATTTTTCGCATGGGGGAAGGCGAATGCGACGTTTTTTGCCTCAAGAACCGGACTGGAACCTGGGGTGTGGCGATGCGTGGGTTTCGGCAGTGCTTCTAATGATGTTGCTTTTATCTTTTCGTTCATCGCTTGTATCCCTTGTAGAGCAAGAACAAGAATAGCGGGGCGCCCAGGAATGACGTGATAGCGCCGATTGGCAAGATAACAGGTGAAATTATCATGCGAGCTACCAGGTCGGATGCGAGCATGATAGTTGCTCCCAGCGCCAGCGATGCAGGCAAGAGGAAGCGGTAGTCGTTGCCTACAAACCTTCTTGCGATGTGCGGCGCAATTAAGCCGATAAAGTTTACCAAGCCGATGAACGAAACCATGGTTGCCGCCATGAGCGAAGCGACGAACACGCCTGCTATTCGTGTTCGGGCAACGTCAACACCGAGGCCGCCAGCAACGTGGGCGCCATTCTGCAACGCGTTGTAGCTCCAACGCTTAAGGAAGAAGTACACACTGCACAGAAGCCCGACTACTGCCATGAAACCGATTTGCGACCAGGTGGCACGCCCCAGATCGCCGAATTGCCAGAATATCACCTTCGTCAGGTTAAGGTCGTCGGAGAAGTACTGCATGATGGTGGATGCGCCTGCCCATAACGCAGAAAGTGCAACGCCTACTAAGATTATGCTTTCGGGTGTGGCAAGCCCCATGCGTGAAAACAGCAGCACCACGACGCTCGAAACCATGGCTCCCGTAAATGCGCACAGAGCGATGGCGGTCATGCCCATTTCCGATGATGAGCCAAAAACGGTCGGCACAATTATTAGGATGGCTACCGTAGCGCCGAACGCTGCACCTTGGGAAATGCCTACTGTGGAAGCGGAAGCCAGGGGGTTTTCCAGTACGCTCTGCAGCGCCGCACCGGCAAGCGCCAAGCCGGCTCCCGATACGATGGCGCACACCGTACGGGGCAGCCTGATGGATTGAACGGTGTTCACGTCTTGTGCGGTTCCGATGCCGAACAGAGCAAGAACGCTTTCGATCGGATCAATCGAAAGTGCCCCCATTGAAAGCTCCATGACGGCAACAGCAAGGCAAACTGCAATCATGGCCATGATGCAGAAGACATAACGCCGCTCCTGCTTTTTGCGTGCGATGGTGATATCCGGCATCAGAATCCTTCGCGCTGATAGGCGTCGTAGCAATCGCGGCAGACTAGCTGGCCGTCCTGCACACGAAGACCGAATTCGGCGGTCTCTTCGCCGCATTTGCTGCATTGCTGTGAAGCGAACAAGCGAGCGGGCTCGGGCAGCTCGTAGAAAGGCTCCTTCACGTCGAAGAGCTCCTCGTAGGGATGTGCGAACAGGTATTCGGCGTACTCTTCGCGCGACAAGCCTTTGCCGCATTCGGGCTTAAGCACCAAGCGGACGCTCTTGCCCGTTTCGCGGCTGAAGAAGCTGAACGCCATTTTGCCGCGGATGCGTGCGATAAGGTTGGATTTACCGTATGTGCAGCCGAGCAGGACTTGCACGGCGTCAACGCCGCATGCGTCGTTTTCCACGACAGCAACGATTTCCTCATCGACTGCGGGCAGGGCCTTGTCGCTAAGGCCAAGCTGCGCGATTGCGCCCTCGACGGCTTTGAACCCGATAAGCATGCCTGGGCAGATGTGGCCATGGAAGGCAGCGACTTTATCTAGGTGTTCTTTAGTTAGCATGTTCGATTCTCCCTCGTTGTCGTTGTCAGACGTGTCGAAGAGGAGTGTAACACGAATCAGAGATTCGTGTTACGACTTAAAGGTGATTGGTTGAGGGGAGGGCTGTCTGTCTGGTGGCAGTTGATTTGCAAGTTCATTCGAACGCTTTGCATTGGTTCTCGAACTCAGCCGAACGCGTCCGGATGAGTTCGAGAATTCCTTTCTGGAGGCGAGGGCCGAGGGCCCTCCCGAGAGAAAGGAAAGAGCATAAGCAAAAACGCGCCGAAGCCCTACCGCAGGCTGGACAAGGCCGACCGAATCGCGATCGAGAGGGGCCTGGACAAGCGCTGTTAGCGCTACTGTAAAATCAACCATTTCCACCAATGTGAATCGACCATTCGCACCACTGTATACCCGCCAATCGCGCCACCGCATTCTCACCAATTCGACCACCGCCCGCGGACCTATGCTCGAGCCGAGCAGATCGGGGTCTTTCGGGAGGAGCAGGCCGTGGGCGACAACATGATCGGGGAGTTGAACATGTACAGGGAATCGGGCATAAAGCCCAACTTCAGC
>CAKTWD010000023.1 GCA_934630485.1 uncultured Eggerthellaceae bacterium
TGAACAGCCATTTTGTCGCCGATGTGCTTAAGCAGGTTGCGACCGGGAATCGAGCGAGCTACAGAATCTTGCGGGGCTCGGCCGTGAAACTGTAGAAGGTTGCAGTGACGTTGTCCAGGCGCATGGCGCAGGTGTTGCCGTCGCCTGCCTTGTACATGGCTTGCAGGTTGGGGTACTCGTCCAGGATCTTCTGCTCGATAACCGGGTCGTTGGTGTCGACGCCGTCGGCCTCGATGCGCACCCATTGGCTACCATCGGTTGCGAAGTCGCAGATCGCCAAACGCGGATGCGCCGCGATTTCCTTCGCCACGTTCTTGGTGCGGCCAGTTTGGATGTAGAACTTGCCGTCGATCAGCGAGAAGGTTCCGAACGGGCGAACCTGCGGGTTGCCCTCTTCATCGACGGTTGCCAGGTAGTAGGTCTCGTTCTTCTTCATGAATTTCAAAAGCTCTTCCATGGATCCTCCTTCGATTGGGGTTCGGAAACAAGACGATTATAGTACGTTCCAACAAACTTATTGAGGTGATAGCGACACTTCCGAGATCGTGTGGAAAACGATTGCGAGCTTGGATGCGAGGCTCCTGGCGTGGGCGTTGGGGCCGAGGTTTCGGGCAGCTTGTGCGGGTTGCGCGCGGTCGCGTCAGTTCGTGCGCCCGGCCTCCTGTGTTAATACTGGCGATTGACCGCCCCGGCGGGTGCTTGGCGGTGTCATTTGCTATCATGAGCGGGTTAAACTAGCCTGCGCTGCGTCGCGCACGCGGCGCTGACAGCCAAGTAATCGTTCCCATCGTTTATGAAAGCAGGTTCGTGCAGATGACCCAGCATGTGTCAGAACACGATGTGCGTGATATCGCCGAATACACGCGCATCCACCTGGACGATTCCGAGGTCGCTCAGATGACCGTCGATTTGAACAACATCATCGACAGCCTGAAGCCCATCACCGAATACGATCTTGAGGGCGTCGAGCCCACGTTCCATCCCATTGGAAGCCTTTCCAACGTCATGCGCGACGACGTCGAGGTGCCCGGTTTCTCTCAGGAAACGGCGCTCGAGAACGCTCCCAAGCAGCAGGACGGCTACTTCCTTATCCCGTCGATCCTTGGTGAGGGAGGCGATCGCTAATGGCAACTCAGAACGATTTCGCAACCATGGGCGTCCGCCAGATCCAGACCGGTCTGGCCAACAAGGAGTTCTCGGCACGTGAGCTCGCCGAGGCTTCGCTTGCCCGCATTGCCGCGGTCGACGTCGATGTCCACGCGTTCCTCGAGGTCACCGACGAGCTTGCGCTTGCTAAGGCCGCCGAGCTGGACGCCGCCATCGCTAACGGCACCTTCGCCGAGATGGGCCCCCTTGCCGGCGTTCCCGTCGCATTCAAGGACAACATGAACCAGATCGGCACGCATACCACGTGCTCGTCTAGGATGCTCGAGAACTACGTATCGCCATTCACTGCAACCTGCGTCGCCCGCACCGTTAATGCGGGCGGCATCCCGCTGGGCAAGCTGAACATGGACGAGTTCGCGTTCGGGTCTTCCACCGAAACCTCCGCCTTCGGCCCCACCAAGAACCCATGGGATCTTTCCCGCGTTCCCGGCGGCTCTTCGGGTGGCAGCGCTGCTGCTGTTGCGGCCGGCCTTGCAACCGTCACGTTGGGTTCCGACACCGGCGGTTCCATTCGTCAGCCGGGCAGTTTCTGCGGCGTCGTCGCAGTCAAGCCCACCTACGGCATGGTTTCCCGCTATGGCGTCGTCGCCTTCGGCAGCTCGCTTGACCAGGTTGGCCCGTTCGCTCGCTCGGTCGAGGACGCGGCGCTTGCGCTTAATGCCATCACCGGTCACGACCCGCTGGACGCAACTAGCCAGGATGTCCGCACCGACTTTACAGCCAACTTGGCCGAGGGCGTGTGCGGCATGAAGATCGGCCTTGTCCGCGAGTTCATGGAGGCCGAGGGCCTGCAGCCCGAGGTCCGCGCGAAGATCGAGGATGCCGCCGAGCAGCTGCGTCAGCTTGGTGCCGAGATCGTCGAGGTCGACCTCCCCAATGCCAAGGCCGCCATCAGCGCATACTACGTGCTTGGCCCGTGCGAGGCTTTCTCGAACCTGTCTCGTTTCGACTCGGTTCGTTACGGCTACTGCGCCGAGGGCCACACCGATCTGGGCGGCCAGTACGAGGAGTCGCGCGCAAAGGGCTTCGGCATCGAGGCGCGTCGCCGCATCATGCTGGGCAGCTACCTGCTTTCCGCGGGCGTTTACGAGAAGTACTACTACCCGGCGCAACAGGTGCGTACCCTCATCACGAACGACTACGTCGAGGCTTACAAGAAGTGCGACTGCATCTTGGCTCCGGCTGCTCCTCGCACCGCGTTCAAATTCGGTGAGATCTCCGACCCCACGTCGATGTACCTCTCCGATATGTTTACCATTTCCATCAACATCGCCGGCAACGGCGGCATGAGCATGCCTTTAGGCCTGGGTGCCGAAAGCGGGCTGCCGGTTGGCGCTCAGCTTATCGCGCCGCAGTTCAAGGACCAGAACATGCTGCGCGTCGCCGCCGCGCTCGAGACCGTCTACGGCAAGGCACCCGTTGCGCCTGCGTTCGCAACGGCAAAGGGGGCTAACTAATGAAGAAGCTCAACGAAGTTCTTGAGGATTGGGAGGCCGTCATCGGCCTTGAGGTCCACACCGAGCTGACCACCCTTGAAACCAAGATGTTCTGCGGCTGCAAGCTTGAGTTCGGCGCAGCCCCGAACACGCACACTTGCCCGGTTTGCCTGGGTCTTCCGGGTGCGCTGCCCGTGCCGAACAAGGCCGCTATCGAAAGCATCGTGCTGGCCGGCCTGGCCACCAACTGCGACATCGAGAAGCACACGATGTTCTACCGCAAGGGTTATATCTATCCCGACATGTCAAAGAACTTCCAGACCACCCAAGGTCCGAAGGCCTTCTGCATGCGCGGTCATCTTGACCTTGACGTTGACGGCAAGGCCGCCGGTGAGCGTTATCGCCTGAACGACCTGGCCGAGGGCGAGTCCACCGAGAACATCGTGCGCACCGCTGACGGTTACACCGCGCACGTGGGCATCACCCGCATCCACATGGAGGAAGATGCGGGCAAGATGATCCACATCGGCGGCGACGAGGGCCGCATCGCCGGCGCCACGCATTCCCTGGTTGATTACAACCGCGCGGGCACGCCGCTTATCGAGCTGGTTACCGAGCCCGACCTGCGCACGCCTGAAGAGGCGCGTCTGTTCATGCAGAAGCTGCGCCAGATCTTCCTGGCAATCGGCATTTCCGACTGCTCCATGGAGGAGGGCTCCATGCGCTGCGACGGCAACGTGTCGCTGCGTCGTCGCGGTTCCACCACGCTTGGTACCAAAACCGAGCTCAAGAACCTCAACAGCTTCAAAAGCTTGCATGATGGTCTTGAGTACGAGATCTGCCGACAGGCCCAGGTTCTTGAGGAGGGCGGCCAGATCTATCAGGAAACCCGTCACTGGGATCCGTCTATGAAGCACACCATCGTGATGCGCGTGAAGGAAACGGCGGACGACTACCGCATGTTCCCCGATCCCGACCTTGCTCCGTACGATCTGAGCGACGAGTTCATCGAGAACGTGCGCGCCAAGCTCCCCGAACTGCCCGATCAGAAGGCTGCTCGTTACGCCGCCGATTTCGGCCTATCCGCATACGACGCCCGTCATTTGGTTGAGCAACCCTTCACGGTTGAGCTGTTCGAAGGCGGCATGAAGGTTGCCGCCAAGGCGGGTAAGGACGTGGCGAAGTTGGCCAAGCCGCTTGCCAACCTGGCGCTGAACGACGTTACTGCCTACGTGAACGCCAACGACGGCGTCGACTTCGCTTCTATGCCGCTGACGCCTGCTCGCGCCGTCGAGCTGGTCGAACTTCTTGTTGACGACACCATTTCGTCGAAGCAGGCCAAGGAAGTGTTCGCTGCGGTTCTTGACGAGGACAAGGACCCCGCTGCCATCGTTGAAGAGCGCGGTATGAAGCAGGTTTCCGATACGGGCGCTCTTGAGGCTATAGTCGACGAGGTCATCGCCGCTAACCCCGACGAGGTTGCTCGCTACAAGGAGGGCAACACCAAGCTCATCGGCTTCTTCGTCGGTCAGTGCATGAAGGCTTCGAAGGGGCAGGGCAATCCCAAGCTGCTGAACCAGCTTATTGCCAAGAAGCTGGGCTAAGCGGCTCAGCCAATGTTGCGAGTTCGCAGCTGTTGCTGCGGCTCGCCCCATCGATCTTTTCGCGCTCGATGTGAGGTTTTGCTCCTTGCGTCGAGCGTTTTTTGTTCTGTAACGGCTCGCTATAATAAATAATAATAGAAACCATTACCAATAAGTCTTCCATTCCAGCCCCAAGCGATGTAGCATTTGAGACAGATTCCAAAAGCAGCTACTAGAGAGGGTTGGAATGGGAACATTGACCGATGTTGTGCTGCTCTCGCGCATCCAGTTCGCGCTGACAGTGGCATATCATTTCATCTTCGTGCCGCTGTCGATCGGCCTTGGCTTGATCACAGCCATCTTTGCAACTAAGTACTACCGCAGCAACGACGAGAAGGACGGCGATGCGATGCGCTTTTGGGTGCGCATCTTCACCGCGACGTTCGCGATCGGCGTTGCCACGGGAATCACGATGGAATTCTCGTTCGGCACCAACTGGGCCGACTACTCCCGTTTTGTGGGCGACATCTTCGGTGCTCCGCTTGCTGCCGAAGCCTTATTCGCATTCTTCCTGGAGTCCGTCTTCCTGGGCGTGCTGCTGTTCGGGCGCAACAAGGTGTCGCGTAAGTTCTATACGGTGTCGGCATGGCTTGTTTGGGCCGGCTCGTGCCTGAGCGCCCTTTGGATCCTCATCGCTAACTCATGGATGCAAACCCCTGCCGGTGCCGAGCTTGCTTCCGATGGCTCGAAGGCAATCATCACCGACTTCATCGCCGCAGCGTTCAACCCTTCCACGTTGCCGCGCTACACCCATGTGGTAGTCGCTTTGCTGATCTTGGGTTCCTTCGCCGCTATGTGCGTGGGCGCCTGGTATATGCTGAAGGGCAAGCATGCTGACTTTGCTATGAAGACCGTGCGCGTGGGCGCGGCGGTTGGCATCGTGGCCTCGTGCGCGCTGATCGTGACGGCGCACGCCTCGGCCGTTCAAGTTTCCGAGGAACAGCCGACGAAGCTTGCCATGATGGAGGGCATGTACGCCGACGAGGTGCCTCCGCTGTATGCCATCGGTTGGGTTGATGAAGAGAACAAGCAGGTCATCGCTCCGTTTTCGATTCCCGGCGGGACCAGTTTCCTTGCGACGGGTACGTGGGATACCGAGTACCAGGGCCTGGACTCCCTTGCGAAGACCGAGCGTTACGGGGATCTTGACGTTGAAAGCGCCCCGGTCAATTTGGTATTCCAGTCGTACCACCTGATGGTTGCCATGTACGGCTTGATCATGGTCACGGCGATTCTGGCGATCGTGTTCTCGTTCCGCGACGGCAAGGTTCGCTCGATGCGTTGGCTTCAGAAGCTGCTGGTGATCTCGCCGCTGTTCCCGTTCCTTGCCATTCAGGTTGGCTGGATCACGGCGGAAGTGGGACGTCAGCCGTGGGTTGTGTATCCGGGCGCGTCAAGTCCCGATGGGGTCGCGCTGCTTACGCAGAACGCCATTTCGCAGTCCGTTTCTGCTCCCGAGCTGCTGACGACGTTGGCTTTGTTTGCGGTGGTGTATGTGTTCCTGTTCGCTGGGTGGGTTCGCGTGATTTCGCATCTCATCAAGCGCGGTCCGGTTTCCGAGATGGCTGAATCCGCGAAGCACGCGGTGAAGGATGGTGAGTAGCATGAGCTTCCTCGCAGTGTTATGGTTCTTCCTGATCTTCGTGTTGATCGCCGGGTACTTCGTTCTTGATGGCTTTGACCTGGGTGTGGGCGTTTTGTACCGCGCGTTGGCGAAGAACGAGTCCGAGCGCGCTTTGCTGCGCCGCAGCATCGGCCCGGTGTGGGACGGCAACGAAGTGTGGCTGCTTACGGCTGGCGGTGCTTTGTTCGCGGCGTTTCCGGCTGCGTATGCCACGACGTTTTCAGGGTTCTATCTGGCGGTCATGCTGGTGCTGTTCGGTTTGATCGTCCGTGCCGTCTCGCTTGAGTTCCGTGCGCACGATCCTGAATGGGGCAAGGCTTGGGATGCGTGCTTCATGGTGGGCTCGTTCCTGCCTGCACTGCTTTTGGGCGTGGCCTTGGGCAACGTCATTGCCGGTATCCCCATGGCTTCCAACGGCGATTATTCGGGCGCTCCCTTGCTGGGGTTGCTGTCTCCGTTCACGCTGACGGCCGGCCTTCTTGGCTTCGCGATGTGCCTTTCCGCCGGCGCTGCCTGGGTGGCGTTGAAGGTCCGTCGGGGTTCTGACGTTCATGCTCGCGCCGAGAAGCTGCGTCGCTCGTTCCAGATCGCTGCCATCATCGTGTTCGCGCTGGCCACGGTGCTGGTGTTCACGGTCGTTCGCCCTGAGTTCGCCTCAGGCATGCTTGCGACGAGCGCGGTGTTCGCCGTTGCATTCGTCGGTTGCGTGGTTGCTTCCATTGCGCTGGGCGGGAAGGGCGCCGATCTTCCGGCGTTCGTTTTGCAATCGGCTGCAGCTGTGTGTTTGGTTGCCCTAAGCGCGACCACGCTGTTCCCGAACTTGGTGGTGGCTGCTCCTGGCAGTGTTGGCGCCTCCATCACGCTGATGAGCGCCGCCTCGTCCGACACCTCGCTTGCGTGGATGACGGGAATCGCATGCGTGGGCGTGCCGCTGGTGCTGGTTTATCACGTCATCGCGTACCGTGTGTTCGCGGGGCGCTTGGATGACGAGGGTGTGGCTTAAATGGAACCTAAGCTGTACGCGAAATGGCTTTCGGTGCTGTGCGTGGCGATGGCTATCTTCGGAACCGGTGTCATGCTGGTAGGTTATAAATCTCCGACATTCGGGCTGGTGGGAACGGTGATCGTGCTGGTTGTCGGAGCGGTGCTTCTAGCGTTTAAAGCCCGTTGAGGTAGTGTTCGATATGAGAATGGGAAGATGTCCGTAATCGGGTGTCTTCCCATTTGTTTTGCGCTGGGATGCATTGAGATCTGCCGCTTAAGTTGATATACTTGTTGATATACTTGTCTGGTAGATGTTAGGAGGAATCATGCCGCAACTGTCTTTGTATGTAGACGACGAAACCATGGATCTCCTTCGCAAAAACGCCGATGATAGAAACGTGTCGTTGTCTCGGTATGCGCGCGATCTTATCCGCGACCGTGATTTCGGAGCATGGCCCGATGGTTTCTGGGATATCTACGGAGCATTGGAAGACGATTCCTTCGTCGTTCCGTCCGAGCTTGATAGCTCGTTTGATCAGCCAGTTGATTTTGATGAACCTTGCTTGCAGGAGGCTTGATGTATTATCTCGACTCCTGCACGTGCATCGAGCTTCTTCGAGGTAAAGCTCCTATTGCATACAAACTAATGAGAAGAAGCGACCCGCGTTTGTTTGCTATCCCCTCCGTGGTCGAGGTCGAGCTTCGCGTGGGCGTCTTGAAGAGCCAAAATCCTAAAGGAAATGGGCTGCTGCTCGAACGTTTCCTTGTTCCGTTTGCAATAGTCCCGTTTGATTCGGCTTGCGCAAGGGAATACGCAACCATTCGCGCGCATCTTGAGACCGCGGGAATGAAGATAGGCCCCAACGATCTCATGATTGCGGCTATGGCTCGAAGTCAGAACGCCACACTCGTTACAAACAACGTGCGTGAGTTCAAACGTGTTCCTGGACTTCGCGTCGAGTCCTGGTGCGACGTTTCGCTAGCTTAAGCGCTTTTGTGTTGCAACAAAAGGAAAGGGAAGATGCCCGTAATCGGGTACCTTCCCTTTCCATGTGGGATGCATTATGCGCCGAGTGGGGTTTCGGGCGGTGTGCGAACTTGGCACTAGGATCGAGCAGATCCTCGGTAAAGCTAGGCGATGACTTCCTTCTTCACCAGTGCGCCGACCTTGCCCGCTTCCTTCATGCGACGTGCCAGATAGGCGGCCGGCGTATCCAAGATGGACGTGAAGATGAAGATCACGTAGCTGGAAAGGAAGATCGAGATCAGCGTCGGGATCTCGTACGTTCCCCAGAAAGCAAGCGTCGTGAACAGCAGCGTGTTGATGATCTGGCTGATCAGCGTCGAGCCGGTATTGCGCAGCCACAGATGGCTGCGTTTGTTGCCGGACAGGCGCTCGGTAAGATTCCACCATTTGTGGTACAGCCACACGTCGAAGGCCTGGCTGATCGCATATACGGTCAGCGACGACAGAAGCAGGCGCGGCGTGCTGCCGAACAGTGCGCTTACCGCCGGCATCGAGACGTCGTTGGGGCTGGGGATGTAGAAGAGCCAGCTTTGATTCAAAATCAGGAAGAACGAGCTGGCGAACACGCCAAGCCACACGGCAAGCTGGGCATCCTGCTTGGTCTCGCACTCCGAAAGGATGTCGGTAACCAAAAACGTCACGGCGAACAGAACGTTGCCCAAGGTCTGTTCCATGCCGAACGCGTCCACCAGCATGGTAGCCTCGATGTTGGCAAGAATGCTGGCGCAGGCGCTTACCACAAGCAGACCCGCTTTGCCGAACAGGCGGTAGGCAAGAAGAGCCGCGCCGAAGATGATCACGACGGATGCCGCAAGAAGAAGTTCGTTGGTCATATTAGTCTCCCACTCCGAAATCGGTGTTGTTCAAAAGGATGTCGACGCGGTCGTCGTTGCGATAGATTGGGTAGATCTCGCGGACGAACGCCTCGATCACGGCGCCATCGGGGTCGATTGCCGAGGAATTGGGGCACATGATGTTCAGGCAGATGCGATCGAAATTCTGAAGACCCAGCTCGATGTCGCGCTTCATCGATTCAACGGTTTGCCCGGTTATGCCGAATAGGAAATTCGCCTCATCGAATTGCTCGGCGATAACGGCGGGGTCGGTGTCATCGATGAACTTCTTCAGCACGTTCGCGCGGAAATCGGCGTCGAAGGTCTCCAGACCCAGCTTCATCTTCAGATCGAAGCCGTCGAATTTGCGGCGCAGTTCGGGGATGTCGTTTCGGTAGCCGTAATGCGCTTCGAAATGGATCGTCGAAATGCCCTGCTTGGCGCAAATTTCCTTGATCAGGTCGATTGTCTTGTCGTCAAGCTCGAACACTGAGCCGCTGTTGATGATCTCGATTTCGCCGAACTCGCCCGTGACGTGCGAAAGGACCTCTGCATTCAGGGTGAAGTTCGCGTTGTCGTCGGGACTTTTATCGTTGTGGTAGTCACAGAAAGCGCAGGTGGTGAATGCGCAGCCTCGCCCGCGGAGCAGAACGATCTCGCGGGGGCGTTTGTCGTGTATCTTGCTGTATCTGTCCATAAAAAAGTAAAGCGCCCACAAGGGACGCCTCTGGCCGTTCGCGCGCTTCGCTGACGGCGGCTAGCCGACAAGCGCAAGCGGGCTTGGCCCGTTGCTCATCTCCCTAGTTTTGATTCAGTCACGCGGCTCGCTTGTGCGGTCCGCTCCTTGGCAGGATGGTTTCGAACTGCCTATTCAATTGCCAGCGAAGTTTATCGCGGGAAAGAGGTTGTGCGCAAGAGGCTCTTTCCCGTGTGTGTTCTTTTATGCAGGCATTGTGAAAGAGGAATCGTTGCTTTGCTTTAGTACTCTACCGTAGTAAAGTACAGACATCGAAGGAAGGGTTCGACATGCTTCTGATGCCTGCGTTACGTCTGTGCAAAATGTCACGCGATCGTCCGAGCATCTTCCTTTGAAGCTCCTATAATCACGGCGTCCGACCGAAGACGAGGCGAGAGTTAAAAATGGAATTTGTGACACCGGCGGGTTTCCGCGATGTTCTTGCCGACGAGGCAATCGCGCGCGAAGCCATCGAGCGCGCAGTTCAGGATTGCTTTGCGGCGCGCGGCTATCTGCCTATCGAAACGCCTACCCTTGAGAACCTGTCCGCCATGCAGGCGGGCGGTCGTATCCCCGCGTCGCCTTTCAAGTTCTTCGACGCCAAGGGTGATTTGGTTACCATGCGCCCCGACGTCACCCTTCAGGTTGCGCGCATGTGCGCAACGCGCCTGGGCAACCAACCCGGTCCGTTCCGTTTCCGCTACATGCAGCGCGTCTTCCGTGAAGCCGAGGGTCGTCAGCGCGCTAACGTGCGTGAACGCACTCAGATCGGCATCGAGTGCATTGGCGAGGAGGGCCCTGCGGCCGACGCCGAGGTTGTGTCCCTGTTCGCGCAAGCGCTTGACCTTGCCGGCGTTCGCGACTACAAGCTGTCGCTTGCTACGGTGGGCGTTCTTCGCTCGCTGATCAACGCCAGTGCTGCCGACCCCGCGTGGAGCGAGGCGGTGCTCGAGGCGTTCCATGCTTCAAATTTCGTCGAGATCGACAAACTTACCGAGCCCGGCGTTCCTGGTGCAGCGGCGCCTGTTTTCGCCGATGCCATTCGTAGGCTTGCGCGTATTCGCGGCGGCCGCGAGGCCATCGAGCAGGTTCGCGCGCTGGCGGCTCCGCTTGGGTGCGCGCAGGGGCTCGACGATTTCGAGGCCACCTATGACTTGCTGGCCAAGGATGGTTTGGCCAGCAGCATTCTCATCGATTTCTCGGTCATGAGCTCGTTCGATTACTACACGGGCGTCGTATTCGAGGCGTTTTCGCCCAGCTTGGGCACGCCTTTGGGAAGCGGTGGCCGTTATGACAACATGTTGGGGAACTTCGGCTGCAACCGTCCCGCCGCCGGCTTCGCGTTCTACTTGGATGAAGCCATGCAGGCGGCAAGCGTGGCGGCCGATTCGCCTGATCAGCGCCTGCTTCGCATTGCGGTTCCCAAAGGTTCGCTCAATCCCGATGCCATCGACGTGCTGGCGCGGGCCGGTCTTGACGTCACGGGTTTGGACGACCCGGGCAGGCAGCTGATCATCAAGAACCCGGGCGTCGAGTACATCATCGTGCGTCCTTCCGATGCGCCGGTCTTCGTGGAGATGGGTGCTGCCGATTGCGGCATCTGCGGCGAGGACTCGCTGATCGAGACGGGAGCCGACGTCGTCGAGCTTACCGACCTTCGTTTTGGCGGCTGTCGTTTTATTGTCGCTCAGCGCGAGGGCGCTGCGGAAGCGGTTGAGGAACGCTACCGCAAGCTTGGCAGCCTGCGCGTCACCACGAAATACCCGCGCATCACTCAGGCATTCTTCGGCCGAAAAGGCACGCAGGTCGAAATCGTCAAGCTTAACGGCAACATCGAGCTTGGCCCGCTGACGGGCATGTCCGACTGCATCGTCGACATCACGGCCACGGGGCGCACGCTGCGCGAGAACAATCTGGTCATTGTTGACGAGGTCATGTCCTCAACCGCGCGCTTCTTCGCCAATGTCTGCAGTTTTCGAACGGACGACCGCGTGAGGGGCTTGGCCGAGGAGCTTGGCCGTCAAGTTGCCGGTCGGGAATTGAAGGTCACCGCGGGCGGTTCGGTTTCGAACTGATCGCCGGCATTCCGATAAACGATTAACCAACAGCATGTCGATAAAGGGAAGAGGTATTCGAATGCGTCGAGTTGTTCTGAATAAAGAAGAGGTTTTCTCCAACAAGCACCTGCAGCGCAAGAGCGCGTTCAACGCGAAGGCGCTGACCGCTGCAACCGCTATCGTCGAGGACGTGCGCGAACGCGGCGACGAGGCTGTTCGCGAGTACACGTCGAAGTTCGACGGCGTCGACCTTGAGCGTTTCCGCGTTTCTCAGGAAGAGATCGATCAGGCTGTGGCCAAGTGCCCAAAGGAGCTGTCTCAGGCTCTTGAACATGCTGCCGCGCAGATTCGCGAGTTCCATGAGCGTCAGCTTCAGCAGAGCTGGATCGAGACGCGCCCGAACGGTGCGATCGTTGGCGCTCTGGTTCGCCCGATCGATTCCGTCGGCATTTACGTTCCCGGCGGTCGCGCGTTGTACCCCTCCACGCTGCTGATGAACGCCATTCCCGCTTCGGTTGCGGGCGTGTCGCGCATCGCCGTGGTGAATCCGCCTACCAAGGACGGTTCGCTCGACCCCGCCGTGCTTAAGGCCGCCGAGCTATCCGGCGTCACCGAGATCTACCGCGTGGGCGGCGCTCAGGCGGTGGCCGCGCTTGCGTACGGTACCGAGCAGATCCCCGCGGTTGACAAGATCACGGGTCCGGGCAACGCGTTCGTGGCCGCTGCGAAGAAGCTTGTTTCGGGTGACGTGGGAATCGACATGATCGCTGGTCCTTCCGAGGTATGCGTCGTTGCCGACGAAACCGCCGATCCAGCTCTTGTCGCCATCGATCTTATGGCGCAGGCCGAGCACGACCCGCTGGCAAGCTGCTACTTGGTCACGTTCTCGGCTGAGTACGCCGATGCCGTGGAGGCCGCGGTTGCCCAGCACATGAAGGAATCCACGCGCGCCGACATCACCACCGCGTCGCTTGACAACGAAGGCCTGGTCGTTGTGTGCAACGACCGCGCGCAGGCACTCCAGGCAGTGAACGTCATCGCTCCCGAGCACCTTGAGCTGCACATCAAGAACCCGCAGGAGGCGTTGGGCAAGATCCGTCACGCCGGCGCCATCTTCATGGGTGAGTGGACTCCCGAGGCGGTTGGCGATTACGTTGCCGGTCCGAATCACACGCTTCCTACCGGCGGCACGGCCCGCTTCTCAAGCCCGCTTTCGGTTGATGAGTTCATCAAGAAGTCCAGCGTCATCCAGTATTCGCCCGAGGCGCTTTCGCAGGACGGCGAGGCGGTTGTCGCCATCGCTCAGCGCGAGGGTCTTTGGGCTCACGCGCACAGCGTGGAACTCAGGCTGAACATCCTTGATTCGGGGGAGCAAAATGCCTAAACATCAGGTGCGAGCATCGGCGCCGAATCTGGCGGGCGTGGTGCCGTACGACCCGAAATACATCCCCGCCGAGGTCATGATCTCGGCGAACGAGAATCCCGACGACGTCGATCAGGAAGTCCGTCGCGAGATCGAGCATGAGATCCGCAAGGTTCACCTCAACCGTTATCCCGATCCGTTGGCGAACGGCCTGCGAGACCTCATCGCCGAGGCGAACGGCCTTGACCGCGACAACGTCATCGTGGGCAATGGCGGCGACGAACTGCTGTTCAACATCGCTTTGGCGTACGGCGGCCCGGGGCGCACCATGCTGAACATTCCGCCCACGTTTTCGGTGTACGCGTACAACGCCATGCTCACGCGCACCAACGTGGTCGACATCCCGCGTCTGCCCGACTTCAGCATCGATGAGGATGCCGTCGTTCAGCGCGTGGCGCAAGGCGACATTGATTACCTGACTATCACCAGCCCTAACAACCCCACGGGCGACCTTGCCAGCGAGGAGTTCGTGCGTCGTGTTCTCGACGCAAGCGACACGCTGGTCATGGTTGACGAGGCTTATTTCGAATTTTCGCGTCGTACCGTGCGTCCGCTTCTGAACGAGTACGATAACCTGGTGATACTGCGTACGTTCTCGAAGGCGTTCAGCTTGGCGGGTGTGCGCCTTGGCTACCTTTTGGGCAGCGAGGGCGTCATCAACGAGTTCAAGAAGGTGCGTCAGCCTTATTCGGTCGATGCCGTGTCTCAGGCCATCGGCCAGGTTGTTTACAAGAACCGCGCGCGATTCGAGAAGAGCGTCGATCGCATCATCGAGGAGCGCGGAAAGCTGGTCGAGGGGATTTCCGCTATTGGCGGCATCGAAGTTTGGCCGTCCGATTCAAACTACGTGCTCGTTCGTTTGGCGGATGCCAGTGAGGTTTGGCAGAAGCTGTTGGATGCCGGGGTTCTGGTTCGCGATTTTTCGAAGTCGCAGTATCTGGAGAATTGCCTGCGAATCTCTGTTGGATCGCTGGAAGAAAACGACAAGCTTTTGTTGGAGCTCGGTCGGATTGTGAAAGGAAACTGATATGGCAGCGGTGGAGGAGCAGGGTTCGCGCACGGCGCAGATCGCCCGCAAAACCAAGGAAACCGACATTACGCTTTCGCTTGATCTTGACGGTACGGGCGCGTCCTCTATCGAGACGGGCATTGGCTTCTTCGACCACATGCTGACGGCGTTCTCGCGCCATGGCTTGTTCGACATGAGCCTGGTTGCAAAGGGCGACCTCGAGGTGGACGGTCATCACACGGTTGAGGACTGCGGCATCGTTTTGGGTCAAGCGTTCGCTTCGGCGTTGGGCGACAAGCGCGGCATCCGTCGCTTCGGCGATATCGCCCTTCCTATGGACGAGGCTTTGATCCTTGCCGCCGTCGATATTTCGGGGCGCGGCGCGCTGTATATGGACGCGCCGCTTCCGCCCGTCATGGTTGGTTCGTTCGATGCCCAGCTTGCCAAGGAGTTCTTTATCGCCTTCGCAACCAACGCCGGTGTCACGCTTCACATTCGTCAGTTGGCGGGCGAGAACGTCCATCACATCATCGAGGGCATGTTCAAGGCCGTGGCGCGTGCGATGCGTATGGCTTGCGAGTACGACGCCCGCATGGGCGATGCGCTTCCCTCCACGAAGGGCGCGCTGTAGGGTTTGGCGCCTAGGGCGCTGGTTTAGGAGAAGCCGATGATCGCTGTCGTTGATTATCAGAAGGGCAATTTGTTGTCCGTTGAGCGCGGGCTTGTTGCGGTGGGCGCTGATGCGCGCATCACGTCCGATGCCGCCGAGATCGCGCGTGCTGATGCTATTGTGCTGCCGGGCGTGGGCGCGTTTGCTGATGCCGTTGCCACCATGAACGAGCTTGGCCAGATGGACGCTATCGCCGATCGCGTTCGCGCGGGCGTGCCGTTTTTAGGCATCTGTTTGGGGATGCAGCTTATGTTCGAGTTCGGCGTGGAAGGTGCTTCTGCGGCTTTTCCTGCTCGTGGCCTGGGACTTCTGCCGGGGACGGTCGATCTTATCCCGAAAACCGATGCGCGTGGCCGTTCGTTTAAGGTGCCGCATGTGGGCTGGAATACGGTCGAGCTTACTGATCGCGGTCAGAAGTCCGGGTTGTTCGATGGTATCGAGTCGGGTGAGTATTTCTATTTCACGCATAGTTACATCGTCCCGTCAGGCGAAACGGATCTTGCGCATACGGCGCACAGCATCGTGTTTCCCAGCGCGGTGTTGTTCGGCGAACGTGCATTCGGTGTTCAGTTCCATCCCGAGAAAAGCTCGGACGCGGGCATGCGCCTCTTGCGCAACTTCGCCAACCTGGCAAAGAACTAGCAAGAGCCTAAAACACCCAAGCCCTGTTGAGTTCGAACCGCCTCAAGCGTTTAGGCGAACGCTTGCAATAGAAGGCACATTAATTGTTCAGTGAGTGTGATGTGTTGGTCGGGTTTAGGAGGGGCGGAGTTCGCCTACGCAGCCAGACGATGATGCAAGGCAACCGCGCATAAGAGCGAGTACAGCGAACGAAGCCCCTCCTCAAGCCGACCCTCAACAACAAACCGAAACGAAAGGCGTTTCATGTATCTGCTTCCAGCAATCGATATCCTTGGCGGAAAGGCGGTTCGCCTCGCCAAGGGCGACTACAACCTGGTTACGGTTTACAACGACGACCCCGTCGCGCAGGCTCGTTTGTTCGAGGAGCAGGGCGCTTCGTGGATTCACGTGGTCGACCTTGACGGTGCGCGAACGGGAAACCCGCTCAACATCGCCGTGGTTGAGCGCATCGTGCGTGAGACGTCGCTTTCGGTTGAGATCGGCGGCGGCATCCGCTCGCTCGAGACGCTTAAGCGCCTTGCAGATGTGGGCGCGGCCCGCATGGTTTTGGGCACTGCTTTGGTGAATGATCCTGAGCTTGCGCGTGCTGCTGTCGAGGCCATCGGCGGCGACAGACTAACCGCCGGCATCGATGCGAAGGGCGGTGAGGTTGCGGTGTCGGGCTGGATCGATGGTTCCGGCGTTGCGGCAACCGATCTGGCTCGCGCTATGGGTGAGGCGGGCTTTCGCCATGTGGTTTACACCGACATCGCGCGCGACGGCATGCAGACTGGTATCGATCCGGCGGCGTACGTCGCCATGGCGCAGGCGTTCGGGCACCCCGTCATCGCCAGCGGCGGCGTGGCAAGCGTGGCCGATATCGAACGCTTGGCACCGGTTGCGGAAAGTATCGAAGGCGTTATCACGGGACGCGCGGTGTATGAAGGCACGTTGAGCGTTGCCGATGGAGTTGCTGCCTGCAAGGCGGCAAGCGAAGGACAGGTGATGGGTGCATGCTAGCCAAGCGAGTCATTCCCTGCATGGACGTGAAAGACGGCCGTGTGGTTAAGGGCGTCAACTTCGTGAACCTGCGCGATGCGGGCGATCCCATTGAGCTTGCCCAGCGTTACGACCAGCAAAAGGCTGACGAGGTGGTGTTCTTGGACATCACCGCCACGAGCGACGATCGTTCGACGACAGTCGAACTTGCCAGCCGTGCTTCTGCCGAGCTGCGCTTGCCGTACTGCGTGGGCGGCGGTTTCAGAAGCGTTGCCGACATCCGCAAGATGATCGCGGCGGGAGCCGACAAGGTTTCCGTCAATTCGGCTGCGGTTGCAAACCCTGCGCTGATCACCGAGGCGGCAACCGCGTTCGGCACGCAGGCCGTCGTGTGCGCCATCGATGCCAAGCGCCGCGCCGACAATCCCAATAAATGGGAAGTGTACGTGCATGGCGGTCGCAAGGCCACGGACATCGACGTTGTCGAATGGGCCCGCGAGGCAGCGCGTCGTGGAGCCGGCGAGATTCTTCTGACCAGCATGGATCGCGATGGCAGCCGCGAGGGTTTCGATTGCGCGCTCACCCGTGCGGTTGCGCGAGCCGTCGATATCCCGGTTATCGCCAGCGGTGGCGTCGGCAAGCTCGAGCACTTCGCCGAGGGCATCATCGAGGGCGAGGCCGACGCGGTTCTTGCAGCCGGCGTCTTCCATTTTGGTGAATTCACTATCCGCCAGGTTAAGGAATACCTGCGTTCACAGGGCGTTCCGGTTAGGTTGTAGAAATGGATCAGGAATCGACGGCAGCTGCAGTGCGCCTCCCCGAGCTGAAGTTCGATGAGCGAGGACTTATCCCTTGCATCGTTCAGGACGTTGACACGCGTGAGGTGCTGATGATGGCTTGGATGAACGCCGAAAGCCTTCGTCTTACGCTTGAGATCGGCGAGACCGTTTTCTGGAGCCGCAGCCGCAAGGAAATCTGGCATAAGGGTCTCACTAGCGGAAACACGCAAAAACTCGTCGAGTTGCGCTACGACTGCGACGCTGACACGCTGTTGGCTTCGGTTCGTCCGAAAGGCCCCGCGTGCCATACGGGCGCGGTTTCGTGCTTCTTTCGCACTGTTTAGACAATCGGGATTAAAGGCCGTTTGTGCGCTTGCCGTTTGGCAGGCGCGCTTTTTTCGGTCCGACTCCGTTTTCGGTGTGTCGCTTGATCGGCATTCGCCAGGGCGTTGCGCAACCTCATTCGGCTTGATGCGAACCTTCCGTGGTTCGAACTTTCTTGTGTATTCCACTGAAATCTGATGATATCGGTGCCTTTGCGATGCCCGTTTTCCTTGCTCTTGCGCTGGCTGGCGCGTTGTTTTACTATTCAGGCTGTTCTTAAATCCCCCTTACAACAACATGCGCGTCCGCTATTTCGATACGCGTTCGATCGCATCGAGGCGTTGGCGGGGAAATCACCTGAAAATCTTGTATCACCTGCGGTCATTTCGGCTGCATGGGACATTCCAACAGGTACATCGCCATCATTGATGGCTGGTTGCGGTAGCTTCAATCCTAGAGGAGGACAAAGTGAAGTTTTTTCTGGACACCGCTGATC